>SYGV01000003.1 GCA_005799365.1 Nitrospiraceae bacterium | reverse complement strand
GGCGGTCACCATCGAGAAGGCCGGCCCGCCGGGAAACACGGCCTTGACCTTCCGCCCGCCCGGGACGCCGCCGCCGAATTCCTCGATCAGCTTGCGCAACGGGGTGCCCAGCGGCATTTCGTAGACCCCCGGCTTGTTCACCGCCCCGCTGAGCGAAAAGAGCATGGTGCCGGGACACTTCTCGGTCCCGACTTGCGTGAACCAGTCCGCACCCTTTCGGAGAATCCGCGGAATGTTGCAGAGCGTCTCCACGTTGTTGACCAGCGTGGGCTTGCCGTAGAGCCCGAAATCCGTCGGATAGAAGGGCGGCTTCTGCCGCGGCATGGCCGGGCGGCCTTGCATGGATTCCAGCATGGCCGTCTCTTCGCCGGCCACGTAAGAGCCGTGCCCCTCGAAGATTTCGATCTCCAGATCCCGCCCGCTGCCCAGGACGTTCTTGCCCAGCAGCCCCTTGGCCCTGGCCTGCTCGATCGCCTGCTGCAGATTCTTCCGCTCTTCCTCATACTCGTGATTGGCATAGATGAACGCCGCCTTGGCCCGGACCGTATAGGCCCCGATCAGACAGCCTTCCAGCAACTGATGCGGGTAATGCTTGAGCAGGTATCGATCCTTGAAGGTGCCCGGCTCATGCTCGCCCGCATTGCAGACGAAATAGCGCTCCTTCACCCGATGATTCAGCACCTTGTCCCACTTGACCCCCGTGGGAAACCCGGCGCCGCCACGGCCGCGCAGCCCGGACTTCTTGAGTTCTCCGACGATGTCCTCCGGTTGCATGGACGTGACACACTTCCGCCAGGCCTCATAGCCCCCGACCTTCAGATAGGCCTCAATATCGGTGGGAGAACCTTCCAGCTTTTCCAACAGTCTCGGTTCGGAAGCCGTCACCTGCTACCCTCGCTTCATGCCATGAGTCCGACCTCAATGGTCGGAAGGTTGTACTATAAGGCCCGTCACCCCCAACGTCAAGCCGAAAGCGGCAGAATAGGCCTGATTCTCAAGCATTTAGGACAGGGGGCCTAGTGAAACGACAGGGCCTGGGCCTTTGGCCAGTATTCGTGAACGAGGCGGGAGAAGGCCAGGAGAAGCTGGAAGCGAGCAACCGGCGGGGGCGCGCTTGTGGATCGCGCCCCCGCCGGCACCCCCTATTTAAAGTGGCTGCCGGCCCCCATGAAGAAGAGCATGGGGATCGAGAGCAGGAAATTGACCCGCGAGGCGAGCAGCGCGGTGCGGCCCCAGGCGGCCATTTCCGGCGGAGCCGGCGTCCCGTCCTTGGCCTGCTTCTCCACCGCCGCAATAATCTTTTTCTGGTTGGGCCAGATGATCCCGTGGACGTTGCCCATCATGATGATGCCGAGCAGGCCCCCGATGCCCAGGGCAATCGCGCCGGTCCCGCCCTTCGAGTACAGGTAGAAGTAGAGGATCAGCCCGGCCAGCACCGTCACGGTCGCGCCGTGGCGGAACCAGCTCAACGCGGCCGGCATGAGTTTGGGAATCACGATGTTCTTGGTGGGCCCGTCGAGGCTCTTCAGGAACGCCGCATTGATCAGGTTGAAAAAGTAGAGCAGCCCGATCCAGGTGATGCCGGCCAGGAAATGCACCCAGCGCACCGCCAGTCCGAACCAATCTGTATCCGCCGCCGTGCCGGTCATCGCCGAGAAGGCGATCGCCAGCACCAAGGCCAATCCGAATCCGACTCCCATGGTCTGGAAGGGATTTTCAAGAAACTTCATTGCACACCCCCCTCAGGTTGATTGCCGACCCAGTCTCTACAGCAGCACGGGGCGGAATGTCAAGGCATCGCCCAGGAGACTACGTAGCCAAGAGGGTCAGAGGACGAGCAGACGCTCCACCGCGCCGCACAGCTCGGCGACGGCCTCGGCCGATCGGGCCAGCGCCGCCCGCTCGTCCGGCGCCAGATCGTACTCGACGATCGCCTCCGCGCCGCCCCGGCCCAGCTTGACCGGCACGCCGACCACCACGCCGTTCACCCCATACTCGCCTTCGCAGCGCACGGCGCAGGGCAGGACTCGTTTCTGGTCTTTCAGGATCGCCTCGACCATCTCCGCCGCCGCGGCCGACGGCGCATAGAAGGCGCTGCCGGTCTTGAGCAGGTTGACGATCTCCGCGCCGCCGTCGCGCGTGCGTTTGATCATCGCCTCCAGCCGATCCTTGGGCAGCCACTCGCTCAGCGGGCGTCCCGCCACCGTCGTATAGCGCATGACCGGCACCATCGAGTCCCCATGTCCGCCCAGCACCATGGCCTGCACGTCGTGGACGGACACGTCGAGTTCCGCGGCGATGAAGGACCGGAACCGCGCCGAATCCAGCACCCCCGCCATGCCCAGCACCCGCTGGTTGGGAAGCTTGCTGACCCGTTGCGCCACATGGACCATGACGTCGAGGGGATTGGTCACCATGATCAGGATCACCTCGGGCGACCGGCTCACGAGTTCGCGTGCCACGGTCTGGACGATCTTCGCATTGGTGGCCAGCAGATCGTCCCGGCTCAGACCCGGCTTGCGCGGCACGCCGGACGTGATGACGGCCACCGACGACCCCTGGGTCTCCGCATAGCCGTTGCTTCCGACCACCTTCGCGTCGTAGCCGCAGACCGGCCCCGCCTGCGAGAGGTCCAACGCCTTGCCTTGCGGGACCCCCTCGACGATATCCACCAGGACCACGTCGTAACAGTTCTTTTCAACCAAGCGCTGGGCCGTCGTGCCGCCGACGTTGCCCGCCCCCACCACCGTCACCTTGGGTCGTCCCATACTCTTGCTCCTAACGATGAATGTTGAACGATGAATGATGACCGGGGAGACTCAGGCTTTGCATTCTGCGTTCAGCATTCATCATCCATCAATGGTGTTCGTGTTCCGTCCAGCCCGCCACTTTGAAATTGATCGTGCACACGAAATTCTCGCCGTCGTAAAAGTTCACCTTGATCTTCTTCTTCCCGTAGGTCTTGGCCAAAAACTCCTCCGGGTGGTCGATCAGTGCCTGATACTGGCCCGCCTCATACTGCCCCAGCTCGTGAAACGTCACGATCATCCCCTCTTTCACTTCCTGGAGAATCTTCGCCCAGCAGCGGGGAAAGACCTCCCGGAACTTGGCGTCGATCTCCTCCTTGGTCGGCTCGCTCCGATCCTCGCCGGGCGTTACCGGCTTGGCGAATTTGGCCAGCCGACGGACATAAGGGTACTGGTGGCCCGTAAAGAGCTTATAGAGCCAGGGCGGCACGTTCTGTTCGGTCATCATACGTCTCTCAAAATGAATCGTCCGTCAAGTCTATCAAGTCTGAAAGTCCGTCAAGTCAGAAGGTCGAACCAACTTTATGACTTGGCAACTTTCTAGACTTTCCAACGTTTCACGTCGTCAACCGCTGATAGGTTCTCGGCAACTGCTCCGGCAGGGCCCCCGCATGGTCCATGATCAAATAGTGGACCTCGCCGTACATCCGCTTGAGATAATCGTCGGCCCCACGATCCACGGTGATGCAGAAGGGGTCGAGGCCTTTCATCCGCGCCTCGCGCAAGGCCGCTTTCGTGTCCTCCAAGGAGTACTCGTCCGTGTAGCCCTCGTCAAGGGGCTTGCCGTCGCTCAGCAGCACCAGCAGCCGGACTTTCGCCGGCTGGGCCAGCAGCTTGCGGGTCGCGTGACGGATGGCCGCCCCGTCCCGGTTCTGCTGCAGCGGCGCGACCGAGCCGAGCCGGGACGCCATGCGCATGCCGGCCGGTTCGTCGAACGCCTTCAGGATGACGAAGTCCACCTGACGCCGCCCCTGGCCGGAATAGCCGTAGACGGCGTACCGGTCGCCGATCGCCTCGAGGGCCTCGCTCAGCAGCACCAGCCCTTCCTTCTCGATGTCGATGACGCGGCGCGTCTGCCCGCCGTGGGACTCGATCTGCCTGCTAGTGGACCCGCTCAGGTCCACCAGAAAGGCGGCGGCCACATCCCGCTCGCATTTCTCGCGCCGGACATACATCCGATCCGACGGATCGGCGCCGGCAACCAGGTCGGCCTTGCGTCGGACCACCGCGTCCAGGTCCAATTCCTCCCCGTCCCTCTGCCCCGACACCCGCCGCAAACCGGGCGGACGGAGCGCTTCAAAATATCGACGGAGCAGCCGGACCGACGCCCCATGGGCCGCCAGCGTGGCTTCGGCAAAATCCGAGGTTCCTTCCGGCGCAGTCCGCTCGATCACCCGGCACCAACCCTGGCGGTAATCCTGGATAAGCCCGTCCCATTCGTCGTAGAGAAACGCATGGTGCCTGGTCACCTCGGCCGGCTCAGCCCCGGCCCGGCCTTCCTCGACTGCCAGCATCTCCTCCATCACCGAGCCAGGATCGCGGCCCAGGCCCATCTCATCGGACGTCAACTCGCGTTGCTGCGCCCCCTGCGACTGCCCGCCCGTCGCGCCCGCTGCGCCGCTGCGCGCCAGCGCCTCGGCTGAGGCGAAGGTCAGTCCCTGCGGATGCTCTTTCTGTCGGTCCTCTCCTGTGTCCCGGTTCGTAACCCACTCGGGGTTCATCTCGCCCCGATAGGTCCAATTCGTCACCGGCCGATAGTCCCCGGCCGTCTCTTCGGATGCCGTCGGCCCAGGCCCGAGATCTGCTTGCGAGTCGGAAGCACCCCCATCTCCCGTCGGCTGTGGCCTGGCAGCCAGCGCTTCCTCCAGCAAAACGTAGACCCGATCCGCCAACCGCACCGCATCTTCGGCCGTGGCGCCTGGATCGAGGACGGCCCGGCACTGAGCCCAGGCCCGATCCACCACGTCGGCAATCGCCTCCGGAATCCGGAAGGAATCCCGCTCCTGCGTGGAGAGGAGCAACAGGGCATCCACGACCATCTCCCGCACCGTCATCCCATGCAACAGCGACCGAGTCGTGGCCGCATCCCGCGCTAGCGCCGCCAGGTCCCGCTTGAGCCCCGGATATTCGAGCTGGAGCAGGTACTCCACCCGCGCATCTTCCAGCAAGGTCCACAAGTCACGGATCAACCCCGGCTGGGGATAGAGGGCGAAGACCTCGGCGAGGCTGGCCGGAACGCCGGTTCGCCCGTACCGCAGACGCAGAGCCTCGATCGAGTCGGCCAGCCGCTCCAGCGAGAGCGCATAGGTGCCGAACTCCAGGTGTCCCGCCTCGTGCGCCGTCATCACCGTGTAGAGCCGGACGTTGTCTTCGCGCTTGTCGTAGCGGCGCAGGATCGCCGGCAGGGCGATCGTCCGCCCGTCGGCGCTGACCGTCGCCCGGCCCGGCCCCTTGGCCGGCTCCTCGGCCGTTTCGGGGAGCGAGTGGATCGTGACATCGGTCCCGCAGAGTCCCTGGGCGAATAATTTCAACGACCGGGCGATCTGCCGCAACGGCACGCCGCTCATCGCCTGCGTCACCGACGCGAGCGCCTTCTTCGTCTCCAGCGCAAAGTAGGCCCGCGCGCCTTCGACACTGTAGCCCAGCACCTCCATCCCGCCCCGATACCATTGTTCGAACTTATCCCGCGCTTCTTCGGTCTCGCCGATCAGGGCCAGGATGTCCGGACAGCGCCGCCAGTAGGCCAGGGCCGCTTCCGCATCCCGCTCGCCGACCAGCAGCCCGTATTGGAGGCAGCGGAGCCGCCAGGCCTCATCGGGCATCCGCCGCAAGAGCGCCGGGGACTCGGCCAGAAACGAAATGGCCGCCTCCGGGGCGCGATCAGCCAGGACCGATCCCATCTGGACGACCACCCCACGCACCGCAACCTCCGGCACATCGCCGAGGATCATCGGGCTGGTGCGGAAAAACTCCAACGTGCCCACATAGTCGGTCTTGCCCAGGCTGTTCTGCGCGATCAGCTTCATCCCGAACCCGACCCAGGCGCGCACCTGATCCAGCGGGATCACCGCCGCAAGCGCCGGGCTCTGGCGGAGAAATTCGATGCCCAGGACGAAGTCCACGCGAGCCAGCTCCACGCCGACCTCGGCCCAGGCGGACAGCCGCTCGGCCGGGAGGACCGTCAGCAACTCCGGCGCCTTCCGGACGAACTCCAGCGCAACGTTGACGTCGCTATCCGCCAACTCCAAGGCCAGGTCGAGCGATTGCCGGCGGGCCGGCTCCGATTCGATCAGGCCGAGCAGCAATGGACTCTCCTTGAAATATTTCATCGCCACAGCGCCGGACGAGCCGGCCAGGGCGATACCCAGGTCCAGCCAGGGGACCACCGAGCCCAAGGCCCCCCGCCGGGCTAATTCGGGCAGGGCCTCGATTGCCCCCTGCGTCACCTTCGCGGAGGTGTCGGCCAATTCGTCGAAGAGGCTCAAGACGGCCGGCACGGCACCGGCATGAGCCAGTGTGGCGGCCAGCTCCGCGGCGGCGGACCGGTCCAGGCCATCGGCCAGGCGCGCCAGCAGCCGTTCGGTCATCTCATCTGGGATTGCAGCTTCCGTCATGCGTCTCGCATCCGTGAATCAGCGGATTGTAAAGGAGGCGGGAATGCTTGTAAACTGCTCGGTGCCGGTGCCGCGCGATAGTCCTCGCACCGACGCTGAAAGGAACAACCGATGGGAGAGCCGAGCCAAGACAGTCTCGATAAAATGTGGAAGTTCGCGAAGGGCTTCGCGGAGAAGAGCGGCACAACCTTCCATCCCACCCCCGCCGTGACGGAAGCCGTGGTGAAGGGGTTGGCGATGCACGTGGAGGAGTTGGGCAAGCCCCTCTGCCCCTGCAACTTTTATAAAGACAAGCAAGCGGAGGCCAAGCTCCGCCGCTGGATCTGCGCCTGCGACGAGATGCAGATCTACAAATACTGTCACTGTTTGCTCTTCGTGCGGGAAGACGGGATGCCGATCACAGAGTACCTGCCGGAAGGCCATGAAGGGCGGGAGGTGTACGGAGTGATCACGGACCCGACGCCGGACAAGGGCCGAGCCCTGCGCCACAAGGCCGCCCAACCGGAAGCGGCCGCACCAGCAAACCAGGACGACCAACGAAAGCCTTGACCCCTCGCGCCATACTTCTCCGAGGAACCGCAAGTCTGTGCCTCGGCTTCCCCTTGCTCACAGCTCTGGGGACCATGTAAGCCGTCGAGCCTTCCAGCCTTCCGATCACCAGCGACCTAGCAAAGCCTTATAGACTCGCGTCCGCTCCCTGGCCGATCCCTCACTCCAGGGACATAAACCCGGCACGCAGGGCAACCGGGCCGCGCCGCTATTCCTGCTTCTCAGGGCGGCGGGGATGGTTCCAACTGCGGCCGTCCACCGAGCACCTTCTGAGCGTGCGCGGTGCAGGAGCAAGGGACCTATCCCGCACCCCCTTCTCTCCTTTTTCAGAGGGCTGCTAGTTCCAGCCCATCGGTTCGTAGCCTCGTTCAGCCAAACACCGGTTGACGAAGTGCTTGTAGGCCTCGCCCGGATCGGACGTGCGGAACCAAGACCCCAAGAGCCCCCAGACCACGCCACTCGCCGCCCCGACGGCGGACCCGCTCCCCGCTGCCCCGACGATCGCGCCGCCCACCGCGCCGGCGGCGGCGCCGATGCCGCCGCTGATCGCCGCATTCTTGGCCGTGTCGACGGCTCGTCCTTTTCCCTGTTCTGCCCCGGCTTTCTCCGCCATCTCCCGGCAGGCGGCAATATCCGCTTCCGCCGCGTCGGACCCGACCTGTTTGTAGTGGGCGTTGGGATAGAGGACCGGCTTCGGCCCGGCGCAGCCGACGAGGCTGACCACGAGCATCAGGAGGACGGCCTTACGCATCGTCGCCTCGCGCAAAGGCGTTTCGGACCGCATCGAGCGCAACGCCCTTCAGCAGCACCAGCTTGCGGCGGCCGGTCTGCCCTGCCTGGATCGTGATCGCGCCCTTGGGGATGTCAAACAAATCGGCGAGCCAGGCACAGAGGGTTTCGTTCGCGGCTCCCTCCACCGGCGGCGCGGCCACGCGTACTTTCAGCGCATCCCCATGGGGCCCCATATATTCCGTCTTCTTCGCGCCCGGTTGGATGTGCAGGGTGAGCAGGGTCCCTTCGCGAGTCTGGCGGTAGGGAGGGGTCATGGGCAAGGGGAGTCCGGCTGGACCGGCTCACCGGACGGCCGTCTGAACCAGGAACGGGGGTCACGTTGCTTCCTGTAGCGGACCATCAGCTCCCGGCCGGTCGGCGGACAGCCGATCCGGAAGGCCGCCTCTCCCGTGATGACCAACCCTGCCGAGGCCAGAGCTCGCCCTCCGAATCCGAACGGCAGGAAAGGAACGAGAAGCAGCCCTCCATAGCGGAGGCAAGAGAGGATCAGACAGGCGACTCCGGCAGTGGCGTTGGCCATCTCCCCCAGCTCACCCAAGAGCGATCCGGCTTCTGTCACTGCCTTCGTCCAGCGAGGACCTTCCAACCTGCTGGCGTGCGCGATGTGCGAGCACAAGGAGAGTCGGATCGCCCGCTCCTATCCCTTCGCCGCTTGCAGCGCTTCGCGCAGTTCGCCCACCCGCTTGGACAATAGCTCCAGGTGCATGTCGCGCAACGCGTGATCCTCGCGGTTTTTCCAGAGGCGGTGAAAGATCGTCCCAATTTCCCGCCGCAGCGTGTGTGCCTTGGCGTAGGCGACGGTCTTGCCCTGCTCTTCCGTGACTTGGCAGGATGACTTCTTCAAGGCATAGAGCTGGTTGTGCAACGTATCCAGCCCTTTCTCGTAGTCCGCCTGGCCCTGGACCGCCTTGATGCTGGCCTCGACCATGTTGGTCAGGTTGATTTCCGTCTCGATTCCGCTGGCCCCCTTCGCCTGGTCCAGAAACTCCCCGGCGCGCGGGTGCATGAGGCTGCCGCAGCCGGTGAGCGCAAAAAGCGCAATGGCCAATGAAAAATTAAAAACGAAAATTCGACCGCGATCAGTATTGTTTTCGTTTCGCATTTTTCATTGTACCTTTCTTTAGAAAATGGCCTTGACCAGTTCGGCGATGCTCCGCTGCATGTCCGGATCGTCGGTGATCGGCTTGGTCACGGCCGCCTCGCAGGCGCGGGCTGGCGCCACGCCCTGCCGGATCAGTTGCCCCGCATAGATCAACAGCCTGGTGCTGACCCCCTCTTCCAGGCCGTGGTTGCGCAGGTTGCGCACTTTTTCGCCCAGCGTGACCAGACGCTGGGCCTGCTCCGCCGTCACGCCGGCCTCTTTTTCGATCACCCGCGCTTCGATTTCGCGCGGGGGATAGGCGAACTCGAGCGCCATGAACCGCTGTTTGGTGCTCTGCTTCAAGTCCTTGAGCACGCTCTGGTAGCCGGGGTTGTAGGAGATGACGAGCAGGAAGTCGTCCACCGCCTGAACCATCTGCCCCTTCTTTTCAAGCGGGAGGATGCGGCGATCGTCGCTCAAGGGGTGGATGATGACGGTGGTGTCCTTGCGGGCCTCCACGATTTCGTCCAGATAGACGATGGCCCCGTGCTTCACGCCCAGCATGAGCGGCCCGTCCACCCAGACGGTCTCGTCGCCTTTCAACAGGTACCGCCCGACCAGGTCGGACGCGGTGAGGTCTTCATGGCAGGCCACGGTGATCAGCGGACGCTTCAACCGGTAGGCCATGTGCTGGACAAACCGCGTCTTGCCGCAGCCGGTGGGCCCCTTGAGCATCACCGGCATGCATGTCTGGGCGGCAATCGTGAAGAGGCCGACCTCCCCCCCGACTTCCGCGTAGAAGGGCTCCTGCTGAACCCGATAGCGGTCGATCTCCAGCTCCTGGCCCTTCGTCTGTGGTTCCTGTCGGCTCACGAATTCCTCATGCGCTTTGCCGTTCACCAATAACCGAAAACCGGCCCAAGATCAAGTCGCGCGCGGCCATCCTGTAGAGCGCCACCGAACCGGTCACAACGGTCATGGCGGGCAGCAACAGGATCAGGACCATCAGGCTGGTGTAGAGGCGGCGCTATGCGGGGCAGACATCACAGGTCACTCCTGCCGAGGCTCGGTCGCGACGTAGCTGGGGACCAGGCCGATCGGGTGATAGGCCTGTTTCGACCGCGCCAGGCCCGGCAAGCCCGCATCGTCCAGGGTGTTGATGCTCACATACCCGAGCGCCGCCGCCTCTCGGCACAATTCGCGGAAAATGAACTGGGCCAGGCCGGGGACGGACCGGTCGGCGACCTCCAGCAAGCAACAGAAGACCGCAGCAGTCCTGGTGTAGCCGAAGGTATAGGCCCGGATCGTCCCGTTGATGCGCGCCACCCTCCCCGTCAGACCGAGGGCCCGATGATGGGTCAGGGCCTCGGCATGGGCCGAGGCCGCATCCTGCAACATCCAACGGGCCGTGCAATCCACGTCATCCAGGCCGCGGGCCTCCTGTTGGGCCATCCAGCTACGGTACAGGGCCAAACAGTCCTCCCGATCTTCGTCCCGGTACGGCTCGTAGCTGAACGTCTGGGTCCGGACGAACTGATTGTACGCCGCCCTTTGCGACTTGTACCGGTCCCCGGCCAGCTCCACTAGGTCCGCCGTCCGGTAGAGGTAGTCCGGGTCTTTGGGCTTGAGGACATAGCCCATGGATTCGAACGGCGGCTGGAGTTCTTCGGGAACATTTTCGATGCGCGTGACGGCTGAACCCCGGTTCCGTTCCCGCATGAACGAAAAGACCAGTAACAGAGCCTCCGCGAAGCGTTCGTGTGGCCCCAGCGGCGGCAAGGGCATGAAGAGGCCGTCCGGAGAAACAGCAAACAGGCACAGGTGCTCGGCGAATTCAGTCCAGCCATAGTCCAGCAGCCCCCGCCAGATGCAATGCGGCGCAAAGGCGTAGTGGGCGAGCGGTGTATCCACCACCGCCACAGCCGCCTCGAATCGCGGCCGGTCGGCGAGGGTCAGCGGGTGGAGGGTAACCAGTGACGAGTGATGCGTGACGGGAGGAGAAGCAGCAAGGAGCCGTTCCGTCAGGACGGGCAAGGAGCGAAGAATCACGACATCGTCCTGGAACCGGCCGATCAGCCGGGGATTCCCGGCGAGGGTCTCCAGCGTGGCCTCCCGTTCAATCAGGGCCGCGACCCGTTCCGCATGGGCGTCGAGGCCCTGGGACGAGTCGCGCAGAAACGGACATTTGGTATCCCACCCCAAGACCACCTCGCGCCGATCCGCGGACCACATCAGCGCCAGCGGGTAGATTTGGCAATCCAGGGGCCGGACTTCGTAGATCCGGCAGTGCGACGTGACCGGATCGAAGGCGGGGCAGAGATAGCCCTCGCCCGATTCGTTCGGCGCCAGCGCGATTTGCGAGCCGGCCGGATCGGGGAACCGGGCCTGGTCCACGCCATGGGCCACGGCCGCCCGGATTTCGGCCGCGGTGAAATAGGGGCGGAGAAAACTGTCCGCCTCGGGGAACCGGCAGCAGACGTCGCAACTGAAACAGGCCCGGCTGGGCACATACTGAGGGAGTGGGGTGATGGGGATCAAGGTGAGGCGCTCGGCCCGGCGCTCCGTTTCCATAGCCGAGCCATGATACGCCCAGAAGGACGGAGGGGCAAGAAACAGCTTATTGCGGGACTTCCGCCGACGCCCGGCCAGGCGCCGGTGTATTATTCCGCCACAGGCTTGCGGCACGCTCTTGTACGGGCCCAAGGGGCCATGTTACGATCACCCGACTTTTCCCGTCCGTCCAGCGCGACAGGAGCCAGAGCGGAGGATCGTTGGCACTCGCACCCCATCTGTCCAGCCCAACCAGCCAGGCCCAGCTCTCTCGCTGCTTGTTCGTCCGCGACGCGCTGGTCCGGGACGGCCTCTACGACGGAGCGGAGGACTTCAAGCACAGTCCGGTCGGGCCTGCCGATCAGGCCGTCACTACCAGATGGCGCATTGCGCCCGGCCCCTTGCTGCTGCCTCCCCGCGAGACGGCATTTCTCCAATCCCTCGGCCGACACTTGCTGGCCTTTTACCGAACCCTGAACCGCTTGTACCAGGAGAGCCTGCGCGGTGCCCAGCCTGCC
The DNA here is from genome assembly GCA_005799365.1 of Nitrospiraceae bacterium. GTDB lineage: Bacteria > Nitrospirota > Nitrospiria > Nitrospirales > Nitrospiraceae > SYGV01. The sequence goes on along the minus strand of SYGV01000003.1, from coordinate 20,801 downwards.
TGGGTGGCCGGCTATCTGGATCAGGGCAAGCCCGAGTCCCTCCTCACCTACAGCCGGATGAAGCGGTTCCGAGACCTGACGCCTTCTGTCATCCGCCCGGACATCATGCCCACGGACGAGGGGATGCTCATCACCGAACTGGATTCCGTACCCGGCGGGATCGGGCTGACCGGCGCGATGGCCCAAGCCTATGGGCAAAGGACATGCGACATCATCGGCGGGCCGGACGGGATGGTGCAGGGATTCGCCCGGATGTTGCGGGCGCAGATCGGCGACCGAGCCGGTTGCGTGGCCATCGTCGTGTCCGAGGAGGCCAGGGACTACCGGCCCGAAATGATCTGGATGGCGGCCCGGCTCCGAGAGCAAGGGCTCGAGGCCTATGGTGTGGAACCGCGTGACCTGCGCTTCACCGAAGAGGCCCTGTTCGCCGGCATTGACGGGCGGGACCGCCCGGTCGCGCTGGTGTATCGGTTCTTCGAGCTCTTCGACCTCAAGAACGTCCCCAAGGCCGAGCTGGTGATGTACAGCGCCAAGAAGGATCGGGTGCTGGTCACGCCGCCCTTCAAACCGGCGCTGGAAGAGAAGTTGGCCTTCGCGCTGTTTCATCATCCGATCCTGGCCCCGTTTTGGAAACGAGAACTCGGCGACGAGTCCTATCCGATCCTGGCGGGGACCCTGCCGCGCACCTGGGTCCTGGACCCAAGCCCCCTGCCCCCCTCGGCCGTCATCCCCGACCTACGGGTCGGCGGCCGGGCCATCGCCGATTGGCGCGACCTAGCTGGGGCCACGCAGAAAGACCGTCACTACGTGGTCAAGCCATCGGGGTTTTCGGAGCTGGCCTGGGGCAGCCGGGGCGTCTCGGTGGGGCACGACCTGCCGCAATCGGAATGGGCGGCAGCGCTGGACAAGGCCCTGGCCTCCTTCCCCGCCACGCCGTACGTCTTGCAGGAGTTTCACAAGGGCCGGCAGTTCGAGCTGTCCTATTACGACCAGCGGGCCGATGACCTGGTGCCCATGGCCGGCCGCGCCCGGCTCTCGCCCTACTACTTCGTAGACGGCGACCGGGTCGAACTGGCCGGCGTCCTGGCCACCGTCTGCACGCCGGAAAAGAAATTGATCCACGGCATGAAAGACGCCGTCATGGTGCCCTGCGCGGCCGCGCCCGGCAATGTTCAATTGTGAATGTTCAATTATTAATTTCGGAAATAATGATGTCTGTTCGGGCGGTCCGCAATTCAACATTGAGCATTGAAAATTAAACATTATGGCCCTCGTTTTGTATCACGTTGATTGGTGCCCCGAGTGCGAGCTCGTCCGCGACAAGCTGGCTGAATTGGGCCTGGCCTATGATGACGTCGTGGTCCCGGACGCCCGTCCTATGCGGACGCAGGTGTTCGACGCATCGGGCCAGTATTACGTGCCGGTGCTCAAGGACGGGGACAAGGTCCTGACGGAAACCAGGGACATCCTGGCGCACTTGGAAACACAGTACGGCGATCAGCGACCGGCGGCCCGCTGATCGCCCGCCATCGCTAGAAGGGGTCATAGATGGAGGAATGGAGACAGATCCTCGCCGATAGCATCGTCAAGCCCAAAGACCTGGCCGATCATTTGGGGGTCGATCCCAAGGAGATCGAGGCCATCGTCGGCGACTACCCGATGCGCATCACCCCCACGGTCCTGGCCACGATCAAGGCCCAAGGGGACGCCATTTGGAAACAGGTGGTCCCGGACCAGGCCGAGATGGCCGACTTCGAGGCGCCGGACGATCCGCTGGAAGAAGATCTGATGAGCCCCGTGCCACACCTCGTGCACCGGTACCCGGACCGGGTCCTGCTCATGGTGACCAACCAGTGCCCCATCTATTGCCGCTTCTGCACCCGCAAGCGCCTAGTCGGCAAGCCCGGCTTTCTCAAGAAAGGCGAACTGGACCGCGCGATCGAGTACCTTCGCGTCCACCGTGAAGTGCGCGACGTGATCCTATCCGGAGGCGACCCGCTCCTACTGCCCGACCATTTGCTGGACCGCATCCTGAAAGCCTTGCGGAGCATCCCCCACCTGGAGTTGATCCGGCTCGGCTCCCGCGTCCCCGGCACCCTGCCCCAACGCATCACGTCACGGCTCTGCGAGATCGTCAAGAAGTACCATCCGATTTACATGAACCTGCACTTCAACCATCCGGACGAACTCACCCCCGAAGTCAAAGCCGCCTGCGGACGGCTGGCGGACGCAGGCGTGCCGCTGGGCGCGCAGACCGTCCTGCTCAAGGGCGTGAACGACGATCCGGACGTCATGAAGCGTCTGGTCCATCAACTGCTGCTGGCCCGCGTGAAGCCCTACTACCTCTACCAGGCGGACCTGACCAAGGGCACCAACCATTTCCGGACGACGGTGGAGACAGGGATGCAGATCATCCGTGCACTGCAAGGCCATACCAGCGGCATGGCGGTCCCGCACTTCGTGATCGACGCGCCGGGCGGCGGCGGCAAGATTCCGATCCTCCCGCCTGATTATCTGGTGCACCTGGATGAAGATGGGGCCCTGTTGAAAAATTACGAGAACAAAACCTTCCATTACCCCCAGCCGGCCAACGGCCACGGACCCTTCGACCTGGCTCAGGGCAGGCGGGAACTGCCCATGCTCGGCGCCCATCCGGCCATGAGCGGGTGCAGCGACGGGGCCTTCGAGGACGCATGACCAGGCCACCCAGCCACAGAGGCCGGGCTGCCTCCCGGCCGACCCGTTCGGCGCCGCGACGGCACGGCATCCTGCCCTACCAGCGGCTCAAGCAGCTCATCGCCCAACAGGCCATCCGCGCGGAGGTGCCGATCCAGGAGCGGCAGATCCAGCCGGCCAGCCTGGACTTGCGCCTGGGCCGGAAAGCCTACCGGCTGCTCAGCAGCTTCCTCCCGGAGCGGACGGACATCCAAAGCCGCCTGGGCCTGCGGCAGGGCTCGGTGCAGTCCTGGGGACAGGAGGTCCTGGACTTCTATCAGTCCGACCTCGTGATGTACGAGATGGACTTGCGCGACGGGGCCATCCTTGAGAAGGGCCACGTCTATTTGGTGCCGCTGCTGGAAAGTCTCAACCTCCCCAAGCAGCTCCGCGCCAGGGCCAACCCCAAGAGCACGACCGGACGCCTGGATGTCTTCACCCGCGTCATCACGGACCTGAACACCGGCTTCGACGAAATCCGCCCCGGCTACCAGGGCCCGATGTACCTGGAGATCGTCCCCCGGTCCTTCGCCATCAAGGTCCGCACCGGCCTGTCCTTGAACCAGCTGCGGCTCATCCAGGGTCCCGCTACCCTGTCGGACCAGGGCATCCTCTCGCTGCACCGGAGCGAACCCCTGCTCTACCACAATGTGCCGGACCAGAAGCCCCTGGGGGCGCGCGAGATCCGCACCGACCGGGGCCTCTTCCTGCGGGTGGACTTGCGGGGCCAGGACCCGGGCCTCAAGACCCTGGGCACCGAGGCGATTATCGGCTACCGGGCCAAGAAGAACAGCCACGTGATTGACCTCTCCAAGATCGGCCACTATGCAGCCCTGGACTTCTGGGAGCCACTCCGGCGCCATCGCAACGACAGTCTCTTGCTGGAACCGGAGGAATTTTACATTCTCGCGTCGAAGGAGCGCATCCGCGTGCCGCCCGGCTACGCGGCCGAGATGGTGGCCTACGAAGCGGCCTGCGGAGAACTGCGCACCCACTACGCCGGCTTCTTCGACCCCGGATTCGGCTACGGGCACGGGGAACTACAGGGGACCCAGGTGGTGCTGGAAGTGCGGCCCCATGACGTCCCCTTCCAGATCTATGATGGACAAACCTTCTTCAAGGTTGTATATGAATCCATGCAGGAACTCCCCACGCAAGTGTACGGATCGGCGTTAGGCTCTTCCTATCAACGCCAAGGCCTCACGCTCAGCAAACACTTTAAGACATGAGCCGATCGCATATGGCCTATGGCAAGAGACGGAGAGCTGAGGGCCGAGGGCCGACGGCCAAAGCGTCGGAATGCATTTCTGTTGTCGTGCCATCCGCTATCAGCCATTCGCTCTTGGGATAATTCCATGTCGCCAGCCGAATCCCAGCACCAGACGACCGAGCACCCAGCAGCTCCGACGCCCCCCAGACCGACGGAAGGGCGCCAGAGCCAGGAGTCTCAGGAAGACCGCCAGTTCAACATCGCCCAGATGATGGTCGGCACAGCGATGATGTTTGTCGGCTTCCTGAACGTCCTGCTGTCGATCAGCGGCGGGTTCGAAATCGCCGGCGTGGTCCCGATGCTGCTGTACTTCGCCGGCCTGGCGATCTGGGCCCATGCCACAATCGCCAACCCCACGGTGCGGTACATCGTCATCACCCTCTCCGTCACCATGGCGCTGGCGTTCCTCAGCTACGGAGAAGTGCTCTTCTGGCACAAGCAACTGCTCTTCTGGGGCACGATCCTGATGGTCGGCTACTTCATGTTCAAGACGGCGACGCCCGACAAGCCATGAGCCGTCGGCCATCAGCTGTCAGCAATCGACCGCAGAACATCTCCCTTCTCTGTTCAGGAGCTGAAAGCTGAACGCTGACAGCTTCTTCGCGACCATGACTGTCAGCGTCGTCATCCCGACCTTGAATGAAGAACAGGCCCTGCCGCAGACACTCACCCGGACCCTCACGCTGGGTTTCGACGAAGTGCTGGTGGTGGACGGGGGCAGCCGGGATCGGACCTGCGAGATCGTGGCCTCCGCCCGCGCCGCCGTTCCCGATGCCCCCCTCACCCTGCTCACCAGCAAGCCGGGCCGAGCCCTGCAAATGAACGTCGGCGCCACGGCCAGCCACGAAGACGTTCTCTTGTTTCTCCACGCCGACACCTGGTTGCCGGACAACGCCAAGCGGGCCATCGTCGGAGCCCTGCAAGAGCCGGAGTGCGTCGGCGGACGCTTCGATCTGCGTTTCGATCGGGACCGCCCCCTCAGCCGGCTGATCGCGTGCATGATCAACCGGCGCTCCCGCCTCAGCGGCATCGCCACAGGCGACCAGGCCATCTTCGTGCGGCGCGGAGTCTTCGAACGGATGGGTGGGTTCGCCTCCATCCCGCTGATGGAAGACATCGACCTGACCCGCCGCCTTAATCGGATGGGGCCCGTCGCCTGCCTCCGCGCCCAGGTGGTCACGTCGTTTCGACGCTGGGAAGCCTGCGGTCCGATCCGGACGATCCTGCTCATGTGGCTGCTCCGGTTCCTCTATTGGATCGGCGTCAGCCCGCACACATTGAGACAGTGGTATAGCCATGCGCGATGACGCCAACCAGAAGGCAAAAAGCGGAAGGCAGAACGCAAGTAGCCAGCCGCTTCAAGGGCCCAGAGACCTCAGGGTCTATCAGTTGACTTACCAAGTAGCCATGGAGATATTCAAAGAATCCAAGGCCTTTCCCAAAGGCGAACGTTTCTCACTGACAGATCAAATTCGTCGCTCATCGCGCAGCGTGGTCGCAAATCTTGCCGAGGCTTTTCGTAAGCGCAGGTATCTCAACATGTTCGTGAACAAGTTGACGGACGCCGATGCTGAAGCTGCCGAAACGCAAGTTTCGGCTGGACTTCGCCCGTGATTGTGGATACCTGTCCATGGAAACCTCTAACCGTTTACGATCAGACTATAAAGAAGTAGGCAGAATGCTGGGCCATATGATCAATCACCCTGAAAAATTCGTGCAGCGATAGTATTGCCGACTGCCTTCTGCTTTCCGCCTTCTATGTACGACCTTAGGTGAATACCAATGGCGAACCCTCATGTGTTGGTGATCTTCGGCAAGGCGCCGATACCCGGCCAAGTCAAGACCCGCCTCTGCCCCCCGCTGACGGCGGATGAGGCAGCCACGCTCCAGGGCAGCCTGGTGCTGGACGTGGTCGAACGGGCCCGCGCAGCGGCCAAGTCGGCACAGTACGATATGGTCTTCGCCTGTTCCCCCTCCCACGAGCACGTGTTCTTCAAAGTGTTGGAGGACCGGCAGGGACTGCGTTTGCTGGACCAGGTCGGCGACGACCTGGGCGCCCGCATGCACCGGACCTTCCAGGAACTGTTCGACCGAGGCTACAAGCAAGTGGTCGTCGTGGGAACCGACGTGCCCACTCTCCCCGGCTCGACCTTCGCGGCGGCCTTTCGTGCGCTCAAGGACCATGACCTGGTCTTGGGGCCGGCCCTAGACGGAGGCTATTATTTGATCGGGCTGAAACGGCCGGCGCCGGACCTGTTCGCCGGGATTCCCTGGTCTGCCGATCAGGTTGTAGCCCTGACAAGGAAAAAAGCCGAGGGCTTGGGACTCAAGACGGCCCTGCTCCCCTCCTATCGGGATCTGGATCGGCTGGAGGATCTGCAGGCGCTGATCGGCGAAGCCAAGTCGGCGCCCAAAACCTTTTCTCCCCGGACAGCCGGCGTCTTGCAGACGCTGGCAGACCGGCTGTCTTCAAGACGCGAAGCGTAAGGAGTCAGGGGTGAGGCGCTTGGAGCAAGACAAGCAAAGAAGACGAGAGGGACTATGAGCACTCATGTGGCCTTGATCACCGGCGGAGCCAAGGGCATCGGACGCGCGATCGCGCTTGACCTGGCCGCGCAACATTGGAAGGTCGCGATTTGCTACAGGACCAGCGAACGGGAGGCTCACGAAACGGCCGCGGCGATTACGGAACGGGGCGGCACCCCGCTCGTCATCCGTTGCGACGTCTCAGATCCCAAGGCATGCCAGGCGCTGGTCCAACAGGTGGAGCAGACATGGGGGCAAATAGACGCGCTGATCCACTGCGCTGGCCCCTACCATCGCGTCAACTTACTCGAGGAAACGTCTGCAGGCTGGATGGAAATGTTCGGCCACAACCTGCACCCGATTTTTTATCTGAGCCAGGCTGCCGCGCCGGGCATGAAAGCCCGCAAGTCCGGCCGGATCGTCACCTTCAGCATGGCCAACGCAGACCAGATGGTCGCCCAGCCGGAGGTCACCGCCCATTACATCGCCAAGGCCGGCGTGCTCATCCTGACTAAAACCCTGGCCAAACTGCTGGCCCCACAGGGCATCACCGTCAATTCCGTCTCGCCCGGGTTCATCGATTCGGGCAGCGCCCCGCCCGGCGAACTGGCCGGCCTGGTTAAGCGCATCCCTGCCGGCTACGTCGGCGAGGTCAAGGACACGGTGGCGGTTGTGCGGTTTCTGCTCTCCGACGAGGCCCGCTACGTGAACGGCACGAACATCCACGTGTCGGGGGGCTGGGGAATATAGAAGAGAACGATGAATGCAGAATGCCGAATGATGAATGCGGGAAAGATTCGCCTCTCAACCGTTCATCGTCCAGCGTTCATCATGTTGCGTTTCCGAAGGCGGCCTTCCGTAGCGGTTCGGCCTCGCCACCCTACTTTTCAAACAGACTAGGCGATCACGCGGACATTGTCATGCAGAAACTCAGGAGCAAAGTCAGCCCCGTTTGGCCAGACAAGGGTATGAAACTCAGCATCCACACAAAAGCATTTGAACTGCTCGATATCCCGGAGCGGCTCAAACATCGGCCCTGTGAGCTCGGGTCTTAAGTCGATCTCGCCCTCGGTTCCGTCTCGAAATTTCAGCCTGACAACATAGCCTGACACGTATTGCGCTTCTGTGACGTGGTAGTCCATGGCGCTCTCCTATTCCAGCGGTGCGATCTTCTTTAAGGGCTGATGCCGGCGAGCCAACTCCCAGTCGTCTTGAAGTTCGCTCTTGTGCAGCTCGTGCCACTCTCGCACCAACGCCAGCGCCCGTCCAGGAAGCTGGCCCGACATGACCGCCCCCGTTTCAATATCAAGCACAGCTTCAAACTCTCCATAAACGGCGTGGAAATGTGGCCGCCCATGTTCTCGATAGAAAATCCCCGCCACGATCCCAAAAAAAACCGACTCAACACCGGCATGAGGTTAGAATAAGCTACTTTGTGGATCGTGGCAAGCGCATCCCCGTCGGCCCTTGACGGCTATCCCGCGAGGTGAGCCAAGAGCGCTCGCCTCGCCGGCCCTCTCTCTTCCCCTAGAGCCGCTGCATCTCACTCGCCGGGCTGAACTGCTGACGCGTGCATCAGAGCCGTTTCGTGCTTCGGCCGTTGCCGAATCAAAGCGGCCCGCTGAAAGCGGGTGGCGAGGACTGTGTGAAGTTCCGTTCGACGAAGTGTCGGAACGGAACGAATTCCGCAGCCAAGCGGAGAAGAGGCTTACGGCAGACAGAAACGGCTCTGGCATCAAGCGGAAGCAGTGAGCCGGGCGACTCTCTTCTACTTGCCGAACGCCTGCTTCAGCAGCGGCTCGACCTCGCCTTTTTTTTCCATCGGATCCAGGATGTCCGTATCCCCATAGAATTGCCCGTTGATGAAGACCTTGGGCAGGGTCGGCCAGTTGGTCATCTTGGTGAGCGCTTCCCGCTTGGCCGGGTTCGGAAGCATGTCGATGACTTCATAGGGATAGCCATACTTGTCGAAGAACTGCATGGTTTCCCGCGTGAACCCGCACATGGGCTGCTGCCTAGTGCCCTTGCCGTAGATCAGAATCTTGTGCTGCTTGATCTCCGCCTGAATCTCGTCGTCTATCGGATTGCCCATGGTTTCCTCCTAGCAGAATGATGAGTGCTGAATGAACGTCGCCCCCTTCAGCGTTCAACATGTCTCGTTTATCGTTCCTCCGGCGTCTCCGCTTTCAACTCCAGCGCGTGAATGCGCCCGTCTTTCATTGGCTCGTCCAAGGCCTGATAGATCATCCGGTGCCGATCCAGCAGGTTCTTGCCAACGAAATGGGCCGATACCACCCGCACGCTCAAATGGTCCATGGTGCCGGTGCGGTCCATCACCGTCACCGAGGCATCCGGCATCGCCTTGCGAATGTAACTCGTCAACACATCTGTGCTGATCATGGTTGTCCGGCCCCCTGTTTCAAATGCACGCTGAGCATATCGCACCCCCGGCGAGAAACGCAATTCTCGGCAAGGGGCACGATGTTCGTGGTTCGACCGGTGCTCCGGCAAAATCCGCGTGACAGGGTACCCAAGCTTCTGCTACAGTCGCCGCCGTTTGCTTGGTTCACCGGCGAGGAATGGCATGGGACCGTGGAACATGGACAAGTGGTGGCGATGGGGAATGGGCCTGGCATTGCCGGTCGCCATCGGAGCCGCCTGTCTGGACCGGCCCCTGATCGATACCGTCATGGCCTTGTGGGACGACCCGACTCCCGCGCGTCTGACGTTCTTCTTGTCCTCGACCTTCTTACTGGTCGGATTTGCCAGAAACTCAGCCCGGCTGCGGACGCTCGTCGAGAGCCGGCCCGCGGCGGATCAGGCGTCCCGGCAGCAACCAGCCCGTTCGGCCGTCCTTGAACCCTGCAACGACTAGGAGGGCACCCATGGCCCGACTCCTCGCCCTGTCGCTATTGCTGTTTTTCGTCACGGTCCTCCCGAGCGGCTGCACCAGCACGATGCAGCCTGGCGTCACCGGCTTCTACCAAACCTGGGACGACGTCATCAACCGCTGGATCGGCAAAAACAAGAAAGACCTCTACTACGAGTTGGGCCCGCCCAACCTCCATCCCCACAAGTCCGCCGACGGCATGGAGGAAATGGGTTGGGACTTCACCATCGACCGCATGCCCGGGCAGGCCGACGAATACAATCTGCTCCCCCTCTACGGCGCCGGCGTGAGTTGCCGACTCATCTTCATTGCGGACGCGAACGACCTCATCCGGTCCGGCCAGCGCATCGGCTGCGACTAGAACCGTCCAGAGTCGGCAGTCGTCCGTCATCGGGGCTCCCTGTCCGGAACCGAGAACAGAAGACTGGCCACTATGTTCGCGCTTTAGGAGCAATCGCCACCTATCCGCCCCTGCGGACAGGGCCGGCTGGAGTGAGTCGAACGACGGTGCCGTGGGGAAACTTGAGGTCCGCAGCCGGTCCGGCCGGTGGTTTATGGTATGCTTGCCTCATCTGACTGTATGCAGGCCGCCCCGGAGATGGCCTCATGGCACATGACGAGCAAGCCAGAACAGACCGGCCTCCCGACGATTCCGCCACCGGATCTCCCGACAACCCACCGGCGGCGCTGAGTCGCCGGGCGCTCCTGACGGGGGCCGCGTCACTGGCCGGCTTCACCGCGGCCCAGTCGGTGCTGTCCTCACTGAACGCCGCGCCGATTGCCTCACCCGGCCAGGAGGACCCGACCCGCATCCCCGGACACCCGCCGACGCCCTACGGGCAACGGTCCGCATTCGAGCGAGCCGCGCGCCTGGCCGGCGCCGCCAGCTCCCTCACCCCGCTGCAGGCGCTCCACGGCATTCTCACCCCCTCGGCGCTCCATTTCGAGCGGCATCACAATGGAGTGCCGGTCATCGAGCCGACCCGCCATCGCCTGCTCGTCCACGGCCTGGTGGAACAGCCCATGACTTTCACGCTCGAGGAGATCACACGGTTCCCCTCCCGCTCCAGGCTGGCCTTCATCGAATGTTCCGGCAATTCCGGGGGCGAATGGCAGACTCCGGCCGGACGGACCGTGCAGGAGACCCACGGACTGTTCAGCACCAGCGAATGGACCGGCGTCCCGCTGGCCCTCCTGCTCCGCGAGGCTGGCGCCAAACCCGAGGCGACCTGGATGCTGGCGGAAGGCAGCGATGCCGGCGCCATGACCCGCTCGATTCCCCTCGCCCGCGCCTTGGAGGAAGCCCTCATTTGTTACGCCCAGAACGGCGAGGCCCTGCGCCCGGAACAGGGTTATCCCCTCCGGCTCCTCCTGCCGGGCTGGGAAGTCAACGCCAACATCAAATGGTTGCGCCGGCTCAAGCTGGGCGCGGCCCCCTTCATGACGCGGGACGAAACCGCCCATTACACGGACTTGATGCCGGACGGGACCGCCAGGCAATTCACGCTCGACATGGACGCCAAGTCCGTCATCACCAGCCCGTCCGGCGGACAGCAGGTCCGGGCCGGATTCGTGGAAATCCGCGGACTCGCCTGGAGCGGCCGCGGCCGCATCACGAGGGTAGACGTCAGCACCGACGGGGGGCACACATGGCGCCAGGCGCAGCTCGATGATCCGGTCCTCCCCAAATGCGCCACGGCATTCCGGTTCCCCTGGCGATGGGACGGCCAGGAGGCGATACTCCAGTCCCGCTGCACGGATGAGACCGGGTACGTACAACCGACCCGTCAGGCCCTCGTATCGGTCCGGGGCATCAACTCCTACTACCATTACAACGCCATCCACAGCTGGCTCGTGACCATGGACGGGGCGGTTCGGAATGTTCATGTGTAAACGAACGGCGGCAGGCCTCTGGACCGGGCTGCTGTTCGCGGGCGTACTCGCGGGGACCGCGGACCTGTCTGGAGAGGGAAAAGCACCCCTCGGCCTGGGACGCCGGGCGACCGAGGCGGAGATGCGCGCCTGGGACCGTGACGTCTCCCCGACCGGAGAGGGACTGCCGGCGGGAAAGGGCCAGGCGCAGGAGGGCGCCCGCCTGTTTTCCACCAAGTGCGCCTCCTGTCATGGCGCGACCGGAACGGAAGGGCCGGCGCCCCGGCTCGCGGGAGGACGGAACACGCTCGCAACCAAGAACCCCGTAAAAACCGTCGGGAGCTACTGGCCCTACGCCACCACGCTCTACGACTACATCCGCCGCGCCATGCCGTTCACCGCGCCTCAGTCGCTCACGTCAGACGACGTTTATGCGGTCACCGCCTGGATTCTGGCCCGGAACGGCATCATCACGGACAACGCCGTGATGGATGCGCAGACCCTGCCGAACGTCCGGATGCCCAACCGCGACGGCTTCGTGCCGGACCCAAGGCCGGACGTGCCGCACCGCTAGCGGCGTCCACCTCATTACGACGTATGATCCAGCCCCGCCACAGGGACGAGACTGATCCCGCGTCCGCCCGCCGCGTCAGCGGCTTCACCGCCGCCTGCGTGCTCGTCAGCAACGTCGTCGGCAGCGGCATCTTCACGACCGCCGGGTTCATGGCCCGCGATCTAGGCGATCCAGGCCTGATCCTGCTGCTCTGGCTCTTCGGCGCCTGCCTCACCCTGGCCGGGTCCCTCTCCTACAGTGAACTGGGGGCGGCCCTGCCACGGGCCGGGGGCGAATACGTCTACCTCCGCGAAGCCTACGGGCCCTTTCCCGCCTTTCTCAGCGGCTGGGCCTCCTTCACCGTCGGGTTCAGCGCGGCGATTGCGGCTGGCGCCATGAGCTTTGCCGCCTATGCCGGGCAGCTCTTCCCCCAGAGCGGGGAAGCGGGAGGCGCCGGCACCGTCCTGGCCCTCGCCCTGCTCTGGCTGTTGACAGGGATACATCTGGCCGGAGTCGGAGCGGGAGGGGTGGTGCAGCGGCTACTCACCCTGGCGAAGGTCGGGGCGATCGTGCTGCTCGTGGCCGGGGCCTTTTCGGTCGGCCAGGGCAGTTGGGTCCACGTGACCGAGCCGGGCGCGACGCCCGGGCCTAGCCCCGGCACGATCGTCGCCTCCCTGCTGTTCGTGCTCTTCGCCTATTCTGGCTGGAACGCGGCCGGGTACATCGCCGGGGAGATCGCCGATCCTGGCCGGGCCATCCCCCGGGTCATGTTCTGGGGAACGTTGTTCATCGGATGCGTCTACCTCCTCTTGAACCTCGTCTACCTCTATGCGCTGCCGGTCAGCCTGCTGGCCCAGGCCCCGCTCCTCCCCGTGGCGGAAAAGGCCGCCGGAGCCCTGTTCGGCCAGCCGGCTGCCCGGTTCGTGACCGTCACACTGTGCGTCTCCATCGCCGCCGCGGTCAGCGCGATGGTCTGGGCCGGGCCCCGCGTCTACTATGCCATGGCGAAGGACGGCGCCCTGCCCTTGTGGTTTGCCGAACAATGGGGCCAGGGCCAAGCGCCGGGGCGGGCCATCCTCCTGCAGAGCCTCTGGGCCACGCTCCTGATCCTGTCGGGCACGTTCGAGCAGCTGGTGATCTACAGCGGCTTCGTGCTGCTCGGCTTTAGCGCCCTCGCCGTCAGTTGCGTCGTCATCCTGCGCCGGCGACAGCCGGACCTGCCCCGCCCCTATCACGTGCCCTTCTATCCGCTCCTCCCCGGCTTCTTCGTCCTGACCGCCCTGATCATCCTGGGCTACGGCCTGCTGCAACGACCGACGGAAGCGGCCTGGGCCATTGTCACCCTTCTCGCCGGCGTCCCCTTCTACCGGCTGGGGCGCAGCAAGTAAACGGCGCCGACCAAGTCCCGGCTCCCCGCGATCAGCCGCGATCGCCGGCCAGGCTGGACCTGGTTCGCCGATTTGTGCGATCGTGCGGCCGGCGGTTGAGAAAAGAGGAACCATGGCACCGACGATTCTGTTGAGTTGCGAGTCCATCAGCAAGACCTACGGGGTGAAGCCCCTATTCGACGACCTGTCCCTGGCCCTGTTCGAAGGCGATCATGTGGGCCTGGTCGGGCCCAACGGCTCCGGCAAATCCACCTTGCTCAAGATTCTCGCGGGCCTCGAAGAACCGGACTGCGGCACGCGGTCCATGCGCCGGCAACTGCGCGTGGGCTACGTGCCGCAGGACCCGACATTCGCCGCAGGCGTGACGGTCGAGGAGGCGCTCGCGCAGGCGCTGGACGCGGAGGGGCTCGATCCCCATGAGCAGGCCGGCCGCGTCGCCAAGGCCTTGAGCATCGGCTCGTTCCCCGCCGCCGACCAACCAATCGCCACGCTCTCCGGAGGATCGAAGAAGCGCCTCGCCATCGTGCGGGCGCTGCTGTCGGAACCGGACGTCCTGCTGATGGACGAACCGACAAACCATCTGGACGTCGACGGCATCCTCTGGCTGGAAGCTCTGCTGCAGGCCCGGGCGCGCGCCTTTCTCGTGGTGAGCCACGACCGCCGCTTTCTGGAGTCCGTGGTCTCGCGCATGCTGGAACTGAACCGCTGCTACCCCGATGGCGTCTTCGAAGCCAAGGGGCGGTACAGCGACTTCCTGGAGCAACGGGACGCCCGGCTCCTGGCGCAGGCCGACGCGCAGGCCTCGCTGGCCAACCGCGTCCGGCGCGAAGTGGAGTGGCTGCGCCGCGGGCCGAAAGCCCGCACGACCAAGGCGAAAGCCAGGGTGGAGTCGGCCGGACAGTTGATCGACGAGCTGGATCGGGCCCAGGCCCGGGCGGCGCAGGCCCAGGCCGGGATCGACTTCGTCTCGTCCGGACGCAAGTCCAAACAGCTGGTGGTCGCGCACCGGCTCGGCAAATCCCTGGGCGGCCGGCCCATCGTGAAAGACCTGGACCTGCTGTTGGGCCCGGGCCGGTGCCTCGGCCTGCTGGGGCCCAATGGCAGCGGCAAAACCACGCTGCTGCGGCTCCTGGCCGGCACGCTGGAGCCGGACGAGGGCGCCATCGTCCGGGCGGAGGGCCTCCGGGTCGTCTCCTTCGAACAGCACCGCGACTCGCTGGACCAAACCGCCACGCTCCGGCGGACGCTGGCGCCGTCGGGCGACGCCGTGGTCTATCGGGACCGGTCGGTGCATCTGGTCTCCTGGGCCAAGCGGTTTCTGTTTCGGCCGGAGCAACTGGACCTGCCGGTCTCCCGGCTGTCCGGCGGCGAACAGGCGCGGCTGCTGATCGCGCGGCTCATGCTCCGGCCGGCGGACCTGCTCATCCTCGACGAGCCCACGAACGACCTGGACATTCCCACGCTCGACGTGCTGGAAGAAAGTCTGCTGGAGTTTCCCGGCGCGCTCGTCCTGGTGACGCACGATCGCTGGCTTCTGGACCGAGTCTCCACCAGGCTCCTGGCGCTGGACGGGACCGGCCGCGCCGAATGGTTCGCCGACTATGCGCAATGGGAAACGGCCCAGGCGCGGAAGGCCGAAACCGGCCCGGCATCGGAGGGGCCGTGCAATACGAAACGGGATCAGGCCGAAGCCGAAGCGGCGACGCCCGCGCCGAAACGAAAAGGGCTCTCCTATCGCGAGCAACAGGAATGGAGCAAGATGGAACAGACCATCCTCCGGGCGGAGGCAACCCTCGCCGCCTGCAGGGCGGCGGTGGAGGACCCGGCGGTCGCCTCCGATGCGGCCGCGCTCCACGCCCGGTGCACCGCGCTGGACGAAGCCCGAACGGCGGTGGAGCAGCTCTACGCCCGCTGGGCGGATCTGGAAGACAAGCGGGGCCAGTCAGTCGGAAGCACAGGGACATGACCGGCCAGGCACATCAAGCGGCACCACTACGGCACCCACGACGACGGCAACCCCACCCGCATCGTCCCCATCGGACCGGACCAGGGCCTTCGCGCCCCACACGGCCGATCGCAACCGGCTGCGCAAGATGCGTTCCTTGTCGGCTGGCAAGTGTGATACATATTTCCCGACACCTGCACCCGTTCAGGCTCACGAAAGGATTATTATGCGCACGACGATGATGCTCCTCACGGCCCTGCTCTGCATCGGGGCTTCGGTTGCCTCGGCCCGCGCGGCCGATCCAACGACTGACGAGCAGAAGACCTTCTACGCCTTGGGCCTGGCCATCAGCCAGAACGTGAGTGGGTTTGCGCTGACCGAGGCCGAGTTCGAGTTCGTCAAGGCCGGGCTGACGGACGGCGTGCTCAAGCGGCAACCCAAGGCGGATCTCCAGACTTACGGCCCCAAGATCCAACAAATTCGACAGGCGCGGATGGCGGCAGAGCAAGCGCGCATGGCGGCCGGGGCGGAAGGCGAGAAGAAAGCCGGTGCCGCGTTTCTCGCCAAGGCGGCGGCAGAACCGGGCGCGACGAAAGGCGACACAGGCTATGTGCTCAAGACGATCAAGCCAGGCACCGGCGCCTCGCCCAAAGCGTCGGATTCGGTCAAGGTCCACTACCATGGCACGCTCATCGACGGCACCGTGTTCGACAGTTCCGTGCAGCGGCATGAGCCGGTGACGTTCCCGCTGGCCAACGTGATCCCCTGCTGGACGCAGGCGGTGCCGAAGATGAAAGTAGGCGGCAAGAGCCGGCTCGTCTGCCCGTCCGACTTGGCCTACGGGGACCGAGGCGCGCCGCCGCAGATCAAGCCGGGCGCGACGCTCACCTTCGAGATCGAGCTGCTCGACATCGTCAAGCCATGACGGGTCGGACGGCTGCCGGCCACGGAAGATGACACGGCCATGGCGTTTACGCGACGACAAGTGCTCCAAGCCGGCCTGGGCCTCGCCGCCGCCGCCGCGCTGACGTCACGCGCGCCGGCGGAGCCGGCGGGACAGACCTTGCGCATAGCCTTCCTGCACCTCGCCCCGCTGCCAGGCAACCTGGCTCACAATCGCCGGCTCGTCGAAACGGCGGTCGCCCGCGCGGCAGGCCACGGCGCAACCTGGATCGTCACGCCCGAACTCTGCCTCACCGGCTATACCTTCGCCAACAGTCTGGGCACCGACTGGATCCTGCCGCAGCCGGACCCCTGGATGGCGGATATGTGCCGGCTGGCCGCCCGCCTGCGCGTGACCCTGTTTCTGTCCCACCCGGAACGGGACCGCGAGTCCGGCAAACTCCACAACAGCCTGTTCGTGATCGATGCGGACGGGCTCATCCTCGGAGCCCATCGAAAAATCCACACCCTGCGCGTGGGATCGGAAGCCTGGTCGACCCCTGGCGAACAGGCAGTCGCCGTCCCGGTCCTGCCGTTCAACCGTATCGGAATGCTGATTTGCGCCGATGCCTATGGACCGGAGATTTGCAAGAGCCTCAAGGCGCAAGGAGCGGAACTGTTGGTGTCGGCCGCTGCCTGGGCGCCGGGGCTGCACGGGCCGAACGGCGAATGGGAACGTTGCACCGGCGACACGGGGCTCCCGCTCCTCGTCTGCAATCGGACCGGGCCGGACAAGACGCTCGACTTCACCAAGGCCGAAACGGTGGTGGTCAAGGACGGGCGGCGTCTGCTGTCCCTGTCCTCGGATCGGTCGGCGATTTTTATCGTCGACTGGGACCTGCAGGCCAGGACGCTGGCCAGGCAGGAGTATCAGACGGTCTACCCGTAGGGACCGTCGCACCCGATTCTATTCGTGAGGAGGCTGCCATGTTCGGTCCCATCACCATCCCCTTCGGAGCCAAAATGCTGTTCAACGCCGTCACGCTCAAACCCGGCGTCACCTTCGAGCAGGTGGAGATGGCTGTCGGGGAACTGTGCATGGTCGTCAAGGAAACCTACGGGGGAAACAACGGGGGCTTTCTCGCCGGGCAGGTGTTCAAGTTCTCCGGCTTCGTCTCCGACGAAGGCTCTCTGAACGCAGCCAAGACCGCCGACGACCATTATGCGATCGTGACCTACTGGCAATCGTTCGAGGCGCACGAAACGTCCCATGCCGACGAAATCTTCAACAGCAAGTTCGCCGCCCTGGCCTCCATGTGCTCCGAGACCAAGGAACTGGGGTACGACATGCTGTGGCAGGGCGCGGCGAAGGGCTAACAGGCTGTTGAAAAAGTTCGCCGGCCTCGATCGGCCGCCGATGCAATCGGCACAGACGTCCCGCCGGCGCGCGAGCGTATCGGGACCGTGACCGCAATGAACCGCTTGGGCTTCATGCGGACGGCGCTAGGCCCCTCCGGCAGGAGACTCCTCGCCGCCGTATTCCTCGCGGTAGATGTGGATGGCCGTGTGCAAGAGTCCCACGATGATCGGCCCGAGGAAGAGTCCGACGATGCCGTAGACAGCCAGCCCGCCCACGATGCTGAAGAACATGAAGAGGACCGGAATCTGGGCGCCCTGCCCGATCAGCCAGGGTTTCAGCACCGTGTCCACCGTCGTCACAATGCCCGCGCCCCAGGCCAGCATCACCAGCGCCTTCCACAGAGGTCCCACCCACCAGAGATAGAGGACGACCGGCCCCCAGATCAACGCCGTGCCGCCGACCGGCAGGGGCGCGAGCACCATCGTCAGCGCGGTCAGGAACATCGGGAACGGGACCCCGAGCACCGCGTACGCCAGCCCCGCGGCAAAGCCCTGAGCGACCGCCGCGACCAGGATGCCCTTGACGACCGCCCGCAGGGTCTGGTCCAGCCGGGCAAAAATCCTCGTCTTGTGCGACTTGCCGAGCGGCACCATCCGGTAGAAGCCTTCGAGCAGTCTCGTCCCGTCCTTGAATAGAAAGAACAACACCAGGATCATGACGAGGAAATTGACGCTGAGCAGGAACACGTTCGTGACGACCCCGGTGACCTCATCCACGAGAAACTGCTTGAGGGCCTTGGCGCTGCCCAGGAAAAACTCGTCCAGGTTCCCCTGCGTCACGACAAACCAGCCGAGCCATTCCTGCCCCCGCGCCCCCATCAGCGGCAGCGCGGATAATTGCTCCGGCAGCCGCTGGACGCCGCCCGATTGAATCCAGGCGGCGATCGTCGTCTGCGCAACCCGGGCCTCATCGACCAGCAGGAACCCCATCGCGACGAGCGGCGCCACCACCAACAGCATGATGCCGACAGTCAGCAGCGCCGCCGAGACCGCGACGTTCCCCCGGAAGAGGGTCGTCAACCGGCCGTGCAGCGGAAACATCAGGTGCGCTAGGATGATCGCCCAGACGGTCGGCAGCAGGAACGGCTGGAACATCAGCACGATCTGCCAGAGCAGGACCAGGAGGACGGCAAAGAAGCCGATGGCGAAGAGATTTCGCTGGTTCATCGGGGCATCATGGGCATGATTCATCGCAAAAATCCAGACCCTTGTCACATCTTGCGGGAAGAACGAAGCCAGGCCGCAGCCCCGGCGCCGGCCACCAGGCCCGTGGCGAAGCAGGCCGTGAGAAGATAGCCGCCGGTCGGCGCCTCCCAATCCAGCATTTCTCCCGCGCAGAACAGGCCGGGGATGGCGCGGACCATCAACCGCTTATCCAGCGCCTCGAAGGCCACTCCACCGGCCGTGCTGATGGCCTCCGCCAACGGACGTGCGGCGATCAGCCGCAGCGGCAGGGCTTTGATGGAAGCGGCCAGCCGAGCCGGATCCGCAAAGTCCTGTTTCGGCAGGACCTCCCGGAGGAGCCCCGCCTTCACTCCAGCAATCCCCGCCCGGCTCTGGAGCTGCTTGGTCACCGTGCGCGGCCCTCGCGGCTGCGACAGGTCGCGGATCAGCCGCGGCAAGTCCCGGTCCGGCGCGAGATCGAGGGAGAGGGTCGCACCGCCCTTGGCCTGAATCTCGTCGCGGAGGCTTGCGGACACCGCATAGATCACGCCTCCTTCAACGCCTGTCTCCGTGACCACGAACTCGCCTTGGTGCCGCAGCTCGACGCCGTCCACGTTCCTGACGGTCACGGCCACCGCCTTCACCGGCTGTCCGGCGAACTTCGCGCGAAAGTGGTCGGTCCATCCGATTCTTCCGACCGCGCCGACGTCGAAGCCGCAGTTCGCCGGTCGCAAGGGCACGATGGGAACCCCGCGCCCGGCGAGCAGCGGCACCCAGGCGCCGTCGGAGCCGAGCTTGGGCCAACTGCCGCCGCCCAATGCCAGGATCACCGCATCGGCCTGAACCGTGCGCGGCCCCTGCTGCGTCGTAAAGCGCAGAGCCCCTTGCCCATCCCAGCCGCGCCAGCGATGGCGCACATGGACGGTCACGCCGGCCTGGCGCAACCGCCGCAGCCAAGCGCGCAACAGAGGCGCGGCCTTGAGATCGGCGGGAAAGACGCGGCCGGAGGTGCCCACGAAGGTCTCAACGCCCAGCCCCTTCGCCCAGGCGCGCAGCTCCTCCTGGCCGAACGAAGCCAGCAGTGGGGCGATCTGCGGGCGACGCGCGCCATAGCGAGCGAGAAACGACTCAGACGGCTCCACATGCGTGAGGTTCAAGCCACCCTTGCCGGCCAGCAGGAACTTGCGCCCGACGGAGGCCATGGAATCGTACAGATCAACGTGGGCGCCGGCGGCGCCGGCCGACTCCGCGGCCATGAGCCCGGCCGGCCCCCCGCCGATGATGGCGATCTTCACAAGAACGCCTCTACCGGCTCACCCGGCGCACTTCGCCTTTGGGGGCCAGCGGCAGTATCTGCTGAAGTTGAGGCAGCAAGGGACGGAGGTCTTTCAACCGATTGGTCGGCGCTTCGAGCACAATGACGGCGATCGTGAAGCGCGGCAGGTGCTGCTGGAAAGACACGTTGCGATCGGCGGTGATAAAGACATCAAACCGTTCTTGCGCGAGCCTGAGCAAGTCCCCATTCTTGATGCCGGCCCAACCGGCTTGGGGCACAGTGACCACATCATGGCCCTCGATATCCTTGGCCAAACGACGGTCGATGCATTCGTCGAGGAGCACTCTCACGAAGCGATGGCCGCCATGCGGGCCTTGGCTTCTTCGAGAAAGGCAATCACCTGTTCGCGGGTGACGGTCGGGAACCCTTCGAGGAAGTCGTCGATCGTCTGGCCCCCCTCCAGGTATTCGATGAGGGTCTGCACGGGCACCCGCGTTCCGCGAAAGACCGGCGTGCCGCCGAGAATGTCGGGCGTCGACGTGATGAACGACGGTGTTGGAGCGGCCATAATTGGTCCTCTCGTTGCGTCCGATTCTAAGTCAGCAGCCGCGATAAAGCAATGTGACGCCGCAACGACACAGACGGGAACGGAGCATGCCGCTACAGCCCCATCGTCTCGATCTGCCGGAGTTCGTCGGGGGTGAGGGTGAACCGGTCCGCCCGGAGGTCTTCGGCCATGTGTTGGGGATTCGTGGTGCCAGTCAAGGGCAGCATCCCGATCTGCATGGCAAACCGGAAGATAACTTGCGCGACTCCGGTTCCCAACCGCCGGGCGATGGCCCGCACCTCCGGCTCGACCAGGACCCCCTGATTGGCGGTCAACAGAGAAAACCCTTGATAG
>SYGV01000058.1 GCA_005799365.1 Nitrospiraceae bacterium | reverse complement strand
CGATCAACGTCTCGATCACGCCGGCCAGCAGCACATCCGGCACACCCGTGAAGAAGTCGAACCCGATGTCCTGCAACGCCTGGCAAAACGCATCGCTCTCGATCATGACGCACCGTGACAAAGGGCTCGCCGACATCCGCCGCTTGAAGAACGGCGCATTATAGCGAAGCCCCTCCCGACTTCACAAGGAACGGATCGCCTACCCTCTCGCGCTGCGCCGATTGAGTTCACTTTCCAAAGATGCTATGGTTTTGCGACTTGCGACGGGATGGACACCGATGCCCCCTCTGATTGCCCAGGCCCTGCCCCGCCTGACCGCCGCGCTGCTCTTGCTGGTCTGGGTCTGGCCCGCTCCGTTCCTCCAGGCCACCGCCGAGGCAGGCGCCTTGCTCAACGACCCCAAGGGATTCCGCAACATCCCCTGGGGCTCTCCTCTCGTCAATCAAGCGGAGCTGGCCCTGATCCAGAACATGGACCGGGTGAAAGGCTATGAAGTCCCGAAAGAGCCGCCTCATCTGGGAGAAACCACTGTCGAATCGGTCCGGCTCTTCACGATCGACGGCCAGTTCGGCCGGGTCACCATCCACTATCAGGGCAAAGAGACCCATGATGCGGTGCTGGCCTATCTGCAGTCCCAATTCGGCCCGATCGACCGGTCGCCGGGCTCCATGATGCGGGGCCTCAACCAGCAATACAATTGGCGCGGGGCCGACACGGAGATCAACCTGACCTATGAGGCCAAGCGGGAACGGGGATACCTGTTCATCGAAAGCCGCACCCTCTCCCCTCGGTTCAACGATGCGTTGGCAGACACAGGCTCCAGTTACTAACGGGACGCCCCCCAAGGCCGTCCTGGACGGGATTCCGTTCCGTGCATGTACGCCCTTCCTCCTAGCCTGCCTGCTCGTCAATCTGCCGGCACTCACGCCGGCGCTTGCCGTGACAATGACCGAGGATCCGAAAGGATTTGAAGGCATCCCCTGGGGCGCAGGCCTATCCGAGTCGTCGAACTTCACGGTGGTCTACGCGGATGACCGTGTGAAGGAATATCGCCTCCAGCAAGAGCCCTTGCTGCTCGGGACGGTCCCGGTCCAATCCATGAAGTTTTCCACCTTGGACGGGAAATTCGCCCGTGTGACCGTCCGCTACCAGGGAGACCAGCGGCACGAGACCATGCTCCTCTATCTCCAGTCCCGCTACGGCCCGCTCGACCTGACGCCGGGCCAGACCATGGCCGGCACCAATCAGCAGTACAACTGGCGCGGCACCGACACCGAAGTCAACCTGACCTACGACGGCAAGCGGGAAACCGGCATCGTCTTTTTCGAGAGCCGCGCGCTCGGCGCCAGGCTCGCCGAAGCCATCAGCGGATTTTGACCGACCCAGCCCCGCGCGCCGACCACCGTCGCCGCTTGCCGCGCCGACCGGCCTATGATAACCTTCAAGGTAAGTAATCACTCACTTACCGAGTATCCGATGCCGACGTTGCACGCCGTCAAACCGCACAGACCGCTCACGGGCGCGCCCCGATCGCTCCGGCCTTCCGGCCAGGAACGGCAAGCCAGCATCATCGCCGCCGCCGCCGCGCTCTTTGCCGCCAACGGATTCAAGGGCACGACCACAAAAGAAATCGCCAGGTCCGTGGGGATCAGCGAGGCCCTGCTCTTCAAGCACTTCCCCACCAAACGCGCCCTCTACGCGGCGATCTTGAAGGAAAAGGTGTCCATTCCAGAACTGCTGGCCAGCGTGGAAGAGGCGGCCAGGAAGCGGGACGACCGGCAAGTCTTCACGTTGATCGCGAGTCACCGCATCCGCCGGAGCGCGGACCCGACCTTGCTCCGCCTGCTCCTGTTCAGCGCGCTGGAGGGGCACGAACTCTCCGCCATGTTTTTTCGCACCCAGCACCGGGTGTTCTACGACTACCTAGCCGGGTACATCGCGCAACGGATCACGGAGGGCGCCTTCCGGGGCGTAGACCCGATGCTGGCGGCCAGGGCTTTCACCGGCATGCTCACCCATCACCGGCTGCTGCACGAAATTTTCTGCGTCCCGGCCCACCGGAACCCCGGGGACAGCGTGACCGCCTATGTGACGCTGTTTCTGGACGGCTTGACGGCCCCCTGTTCCGGCAGCCGCAAACTGGTCACCCGAGGCAAGGCATGAACCACATCCGCCGGCATCCAGGCCTGACGGTGGCCGCGATTCTGGTCCTGGCGCTCGCCGGGCTGGTCGTGTTCCGCCTGACCAGCAGCGGGGCCAAGCCCGACGCGAAAAAGAGTCGCGTGATTACGGTCGGCATCGGCACGCCGATCCGCCAGGATTTGGATGTGCGCCTGGCCTTCACCGCCGACATCGAGCCGGATCAGCAGATCAACGTCTTTTCCCGTGTGGACGGCTATATCGCCAAATTCCACGTGGACGAAGGCGACTACGTGAAAGCCCACCAGTTGTTGGTCGAAATCGACCACACGGATTACGTTCACGCCGTCAACCGCGCCAAGGCCAACCTGGCCGCGGCCAAGGCCGACGTGCTCCGGCAGGAAGCCAACATCCGCAACGCCAAACTGACCCTCGACCGGATGCAGAAGTTGATCAAGGACCAGTTCGTCTCCCAGCAGGACCTGGACAACGCCCAGGTCAACTACGACATGGCCCTGGCCCAGATCGAATCCGTGCGCGCCCAGGTCAAGCAGATGGAGGTGGCGCTCCAGCAGGCCGAGACGAATTTGACCTACTCCTACATCCGCGCCCCCTTCGCCGGCTACATCGCGGAGCGGACGCTCGACACCGGCGCCTCCGTCACCGGCGCCACCGCCAGCACCTCGACCACGGCGCGCGGCATCCTGACCTTGCAGCACATCGACACGGTCCGCACGATGATCGAAGTGGTCGAGAAGGATGTCCCGCTGATCAAGATCGGCCAGAAGGCGGAGGTCCGAGCCGAAGCCTACCCGAACAAGGCTTTTATGGGCCAGGTCACCCGCATCGTCCAGGCGCTAAACCGCGGCACCAGGACCATGACGGTCGAGGTGGACCTGCCGAACAAGGACCTGGCGCTGAAGGGCGGCATGTTCGCGCGCGTCGAAATCCTGGTGGGCATGCACCCGAACGCGATTCAGATCCCCATCGATGCCCTGACCAAGCTGGAAGAGGCCCAATACGTCTACGTGGTCCGGGACGGCAAGGCCCACCAGATGCCCGTCGAAGTGGGGGTCCGGTCTGAGAACATGATCGAGATTATCAAGGGACTCGCGGGCACCGACCAGGTGATCGTGTCGGGCAAAGACCTAGTCGGCGAAGGGACCCCCGTGCAGACCAGGCCGGCTGACCCGACGCCCGGCGCCGGCCTGTCGTCCGAGCCAGCCCCGAAAACGCCCCCGACGGACAAGCTGGACGGACCGGCGAAGCGCGAGGGGTGACAAACCCCGCGCGCGGAGCTGAACGATACATGCTGCGTTGCAGGTCGACCAAAATCCAAAACCCGCGATTCGCATTCATCGTTCAGCATTCATCAATGTGTTGATATGTGGCTGACGCTTCTCGCTCTCAAAAACCGCATCGGCATCCTGATGCTCTCGCTCGCGATGGTCGTGCTGGGCTGGACCTCGCTGGAGCGCCTGCCCGTGGACTTGTTCCCCAACATCCAGGTGCCGGTCGCCTTCGTCGGCGTGATCTACAAGGGCGCGCCGCCCCTGGACGTCGAACAAAGCGTTGTCTACCCGATCGAGAAAGCCGTGAGTTCGGCGTCCAACGTCGAGCACGTGGAGTCGTTCGCCAAGCACGGCATCGGAGCGGTGCAGATCTGGTTCAACTGGGGGGCCGACATCAACGTGGGCCAGATGGAGGTGATGCAGCGCGTCACCCAAATCTTGAATCAGCTGCCGCCCGGCATCCTCCAGCCGTTCATCGTCAAATTCGACGTGTCGAACATCCCCGTCGCCCTCGTCACCGTGACCGGCCCCAACATGGACGAACGGGCCTTGTACGACCTGGCCTACAACACGATCGCGCCCCAGATCGAACAGATCGCCAACGTCGCCGCGGCCACGGTCGAGGGCGGCAAGATCCGGCAGATCAACATCAACCTGGACCCGGCCCTCCTCCACGCGCGCGGCCTGTCGATCCTGGACGTCGTCAAGGCCGTGAAGGCCTCGAATCTGATCCTGCCGTCCGGCGACATCAAGGCCGGCAATCTGGACTACAACGTCTTCACCAACAACCAGTTCAAGACCGTCGAGCCAATCAACGACGTGATCGTGAAGCTGTCCCCGCAGGGCAACCCCGTGCGGGTGCGCGACCTGGGCACCGTCACGGACTCCTCCGACATCCAGACCAATATCGTCCACACGGACGGCCAGCGATCCGTCTACCTGCGCGTGAACAAGCAACCCACCGCCAACACGGTGGCCGTGGTGGACGCGCTCCGCAAGGCCCTGCCCAAGATGGTCGGCATTCCACCGGGGGTCGAGCTCGGCGTCTCCTTCGACCAGTCGCTCTACATCCGGCAATCCATTAACAACCTGATGGAGCAGGCCCTGCACGGTTCCCTGCTGGCCGCGGCCGTGATCCTGGTGTTCCTCCGAAACCTAGCCAGCACGATGATCATCTCGGTGGCGATCCCCCTCTCGATCATGGTCACGTTCATCGTCCTCTACTTCAGCGGTCAGACGTTGAACGTGTTCACGCTAGGCGGCCTCGCCCTGGGGATCGGCCGGCTCGTGGACGACTCGATCGTCGAACTGGAGAACATCCAGCGCCATTTGAACGCCAGCCGCCAACAGTGGAACGAGGTCCAGACCCTGGCCAAGGACGTGGCGCCGGACGCCACGCTCAATCTGTCGGTCCCGACCAAGTGGGAAGCGCTGCTGGAGGCGGCCCGCGAAGTGGCCATGCCGATCTTCGCGTCCACGGTCACGACCGTCGTCGTGTTTCTGCCGATCCTCTTCGTGGTGGGCATCGCCAAGCTCCTGTTCATCCCGCTCACGCTGACGATCGCGATCTCCCTCTTCACCTCCTTTTTCATCTCGCGCACCGTCACGCCGGCCCTCTGCTATAAATTTCTGAAGCCCGAGCAGGACGCCCTCCGCTCCATGCCGGCCTGGTGGGTCCGCCTGATGCATTGGAGCGAGGCCCGGTACGAGGCGCTGGACGCCGGCTACCAGACGCTGCTTACCTGGGTGCTGGGACACAAGAAAGCGCTGGTCGGCGTGATCCTGCTGGTGTTCACCGCCTCGCTGACCCTGATCCCGGCCATCGGCACCGAGTTCATTCCGGTGACGGACGAGAGCCAGTTCCGCATCAACGTCCGCGCGCCGGTGGGGCAGCGGGTGGAGAAAACCGAGCAGCAGGTGTCGGAGATCGAGCGGGTGATCCGCGACACGATCCCGCCGAACGAACTGGAGACGGTCGTCTCGAGCACCGGCGTGCTCGCGCAAGGCCGCTCGTCGCTGTTCAACCGCAACACCGGCCCCCACACCTCGCAGATCCAGGTGTACCTGACCTCGCCGGACAAGCGCCGGCGCAATCAGGTCCAGATCATGAACGAGGTGCGGCCCAAGATCCTCAAGCTGTTCCCCGGCGTGGCCATGTTCTTCGACCCGGGCGGGATCATCAAGCGGGTGACCAGCTTCGGGTCCCAGAAAGCGGTGGACGTGGAGATTTACGGCTACGACCTGGAAAAGGGCCGGGCCGTGATCAAACAGGTGGAAGCCGCCATGCACCAGGTCCACGGCCT
>SYGV01000057.1 GCA_005799365.1 Nitrospiraceae bacterium | reverse complement strand
TCGCCACCCACATTCTGGCCTTCGAGGGCGAGAGAAAGGTCGTGTGGTTCGAAGGCAACTACAGCGAGTATGAAGCGGACCGCAAGAAGCGGCTGGGCAAGGAAGCGGATCAGCCCCACCGGATTCGCTATCGGAAATTGACGAAGTGACCGTAGTGGCGCGCCAAGAAGATATCGGGATGTGGTCCCATGCGAACATCTCTCGGCCTTTCCATGCCGACGGTTTGCGCGGCTGCGTTGGGGGCTGGTTGCCGGCTCCCGCTTATCCCGACGATCTGGATGTCGCCAGGTGGCCGAGCGGATCAACAACAAGCGACAAGTCACCCGGGACACCTGTGGGACGCCTACCTACTATGACACGCATCGTGTGGAGTGCGAACCAGGCGACAGCCGACTGTCCACGAGACGAGCCGAAGCGGATGAGCGCCAGCGCGCGATCGGCCGGCGGTTCGACGCGACCACGTCGGAAATCGAGTCGCTGAAGGCGCAGCGGGAGCAGCTCAACCGGCAGAGCGAGACGCTGAATCCGACGTTGACGCGGCTGGAGTTCTCCGGCGTGACGCAGGAATGCGTGGGCCGGCAGCCCTCAAGCGGCCTGCAAGACAGAGTGTCGGCCTACGAACGCTGTTGGGACGGCACGACGGCGGACCAGCCCTGGCTCAGGCCTGAGATGTCGAATGTGCCGTCGCTCAGCCCCGGTCCCATCGAGCAGATGGGCATCGAGGATGAACAGCGGCGCCGCCGCAAGGCGAAACAGAAAGAGTTATCGGGCGAATAGGCCGGGATGCCCTATCTGCCCGGGCGGCCGCTTCTGTGGCGGCTGCCCGCTCAGCGATCTGCCTTGATTCGGTCCAACCGTTCCTGCGCCTTCCGCGCCGCCTCGCTCTTTGGATGGTCCCGCAGAATGTTTTCGTAAAGTTGCCGGGCATGGTCCCGGTTGTTCTGCTTCTCCTCGAACTGCGCGGTCTCCAAAAGCTCGTCGGCCTGACTCCCATTGCAGCCCGACAGAGCCAGCATTACGACGCAGAACCATGCCGGCCGCCAGAGTCTCATCATGCCCGCCTCCTGCACAGGGGTTCGCGCCAGTATACCCGAGCCCTTCTCTGCTGTCCTTGCTCTGCTGTCTCTTGACATCGGCGCGGAGGACGGCGATCATGGCGCCTATCCCTGCGACTTCACCTGCGAGGCTCCATGATGACGCGACTGCTCCTGGTCCGCCACGGTGCCACCGTGCTGAGCGCGGAAGACCGCTTCGCCGGCGCAACGGACGTCGAACTGTCCGGCGAGGGGCGCGTGCAGGCGGAACGGCTGGCGGAACGGCTGGCCGGGGCCGAACTGGCGGCTGTGTATGCCAGTCCGATGAAGCGCACCCTGGAAACCGCGGCCATCATCGTCGGCGCCCATGCCCTCGCGCCGATCCCCCGCGACGGGCTGCGCGAAATCAACCACGGCCGCTGGGAGGGGCTCATGCGCAAAGAGGTGGAAGCGCAGTTTCCCGACGAGTATGCGGCCTGGGAGGCCGATCCCTTCACCTTCGCCCCGGCCGGCGGCGAGTCCGGGGTGAGCGTGATGGCGCGGGCTCTGCCGGTCATCCGGGACATCGTCGTGCGGCATGCCGGCGCCAACGTCCTGGTGGTCTCGCACAAGGCCACCTTGCGGCTGATCCTCAGCAGCCTGCTCGGATTCGACGCGCGCGGCTACCGGGATCGGATGGAGCAATCTCCTGCCTGCCTGAACGTGGTGGACTTCAAAGACCCGGTGCGGACCCGTCTGATGCTCTTCAATGACGTGTCCCATTATGCCGACTACCCGGCGCGGTGCCACGTGCACCTGTCGAAATGGTGGGAAGCCCCCGAGCCGTCATGAGCCGCGCTTGCCGAGCCGGCGCCCGTCGCGAGGAGACCGGCAGGATCGAGCGGCG
Organism: Nitrospiraceae bacterium; assembly: GCA_005799365.1. Taxonomy (GTDB): domain Bacteria; phylum Nitrospirota; class Nitrospiria; order Nitrospirales; family Nitrospiraceae; genus SYGV01. The sequence goes on along the minus strand of SYGV01000057.1, from coordinate 4,352 downwards.
CGCCATCTGGCTGCTGTTGGGGCTGGCGTTGGGCGGCTGCGCCGGCCAGCCGGCGCCCGCTCCATCCCAATCCGGAGAGGATAACGCGCATCGGTTCACGGGGCTGGTCGTGAACGTGACCGACGGGGATAGGATGACCGTGATGCGGGAGGGGGTCGGCCGGCCGGTGCAACTGGTCGGGGTCGATTGTCCCGAACTCAAGCAGCCGTACGGGACGCAGGCCAAGCGCTATGCCGCGCAACTGGCGCTCAGCCAGGAGGTGACGGTCAAAGAAGAGGGGGCGGGGACCGAGGGGCCGACCGGGTCGGTGACGCTGCCGGACGGCCGCGTCCTCAATCAGGAGCTGGTTCGAGCCGGTCTCTGTTGGTGGACCCGCCGGTACCAGGGCGACGATGCGCTCCCGCTCCTGGAGGCCGAAGCTCATGCGGCGCAGCGCGGCCTCTGGGCGGACCCGGAGCCGGTTCCGCCCTGGGAGTGGCGGAGGATGAAAGTGAAACCGAAGGTCCGGGAGTTGCGGAACTGACGGAGCCGTGGCCGGGGGAGTGGGCATGTCGCGTGAGTTGAGCCGGAGGATGGAGGGGTTGTCGCAGGCGGAAATCCGCGCCATGACGATCGCCTGTGATCGGGTCAAGGGCATCAACATGGCCCAAGGGGTCTGCGACACGCCCGCGCCCCGAACGGTGTTGCAGGGTGCGCAGCGCGGGATCGAGATGGGCTGCAATACCTATACCCGTTACGACGGACTGCCAGAGTTGCGGGCCGCCCTTGCGCGGAAACTCGCCGACTATAACGGGATCACAGCCGATCCGGAGACCGAGATTACGGTCAGCGCCGGCGCGACCGGCGCCTTTCATGCCGCCTGCCTAGCGCTGCTGAATCCCGGCGACGAGGTCCTTGTCTTCGAGCCCTTCTACGCCTATCACATCCACGCCCTCGTGGCGGTCGAGGCTGTCCCCAGGTTCGTTCCGATGCGGCCCCCCGACTGGACGTTTGCGCCGGCCGATCTCGAACGCGCGGTGACGGCGCGCACCAAGGGCATCATCGTCAATACGCCGGGCAACCCCTCCGGCAAGGTCTATAGCCGGACCGAACTGGCCTGGATCGCAGACTTTGCCGCCGCGCACGATTTGTTCGTGTTCACCGACGAGATCTACGAATACTTCCTCTTCGACGGGCGACACCATATCAGCTTGGCCGCCCTACCGGGCATGGCGGAACGGACGATCACCATCGGCGGCTACTCGAAGACGTTCAGCATCACCGGCTGGCGGATCGGCTACAGCGTGGCGGAGGCCAAGTGGGCGCAGGCGATCGGCGCGATGAACGATTTGCTCTACGTCTGCGCGCCAGCGCCGCTGCAGTATGGGGTGGCGGTGGGGATCAACGAGCTGCCCCGATCCTTCTACGACGGTCTCGCCCGGGACTATCAGGGCAAGCGGGATCGGTTCTGCCTGGCGCTCCAGCAGGCGGGCTTGCCTCCTTCCGTCCCTCAGGGGGCCTACTATGTGCTGGCGGATGTTTCCCGCCTGCCCGGCGCCACGAGCAAGCAGCGGGCAATGCACCTGCTGGACAAGACCGGGGTGGCCGGTGTGCCGGGCGAAGCCTTCTTCGAGGGGGAAACGGGCACACGCTTCATGCGCTTCTGCTTCGCCAAGACCGACGCCGATCTGGACGAAGCCTGCCGAAGAATCGAAAAACTTCAATAAGATTCGGATGGCCCAGCTGACGAACGGCGGGCCCCGTCGCATCCAGCCTCAATGTCGGATCCAATCGTACTTCTCCTGATGTCGTTAACCCAGCAGAGGCCGTCCGCTCCCTGCCCATCCGTCCCGTTGAGGAATTCTCACATCTTTCGTTTGTGAGCATTTTCTGGGAGCAAGGCCGTTGACCGGGCCGGGAGGAAGGCGGAAACTGACTGAGTGCGCGAAGGAATTGCCTCGGGCCTCCGCCTGACCCAGGCCTGCCGGCGGTTTGCATTCTCCTCCGCGATTCCCCTACCATACGGGCCTGAGGCGATTGACCCATGATTCGACCGATCCCCTTTGCCAACGCCCTGACGCTGACCGCCACCGGGCTCTTCCTGTTTTTGATCGGCCTGCGGGAGGTCGCGCCGGTCTTCTTCGTCTATTTCTTCAACGCGCAGTTTTTCGGGGCGGACGTGGCCTCGCTGCTTCCCTCGCGACCCGGCTTCACGCGGTTGCTGGCTGATCTCCTGGTCATGCTGGTCGGCGCTTGGCTGTTCGGTTGGTGCTGGGCATTCTTTTACAACCGCTGGGGCAAGTAGGCGTTATGCGTCAAGACACCATCGGCGGACTCACCGTCCGCCTGACCGGAGGCACGGACGGTCACGGGGGCGGCCACGGCCCAGTCGTAATTCTTTTGCATGGATTCGGCGCCCCGGGCGATGATCTGGTGCCGCTCTGGCAGTACCTGGATGCGCCGCGCGGAACCAGGTTTGTCTTTCCGGTCGGTCCCCTGTCCTTGTTGATGGGGTTCGGCGAGTCCCGCGCCTGGTGGATGCTGGACTTGGATCGCATCACGAAGGACCGGGAGGCGGGTCGTCCCCGCGACCTTTCGCAGGAGATACCCAAGGGCTTGGCCGAGGCCCGCGAGAAGGTCCTGGCCCTCTTGCATGACCTCGACCACCGAGGAGGGGCCGATCCGAAGAAGATGGTCCTGGGCGGTTTCTCGCAGGGCGCCATGCTCGCCTGTGATGTGGCGTTGCGGAGCCCCAGGCCCCTGGCCGGGCTGGTCCTGCTCTCGGGCACCCTGGTGTCGCAACGGGAATGGGAGCCGCTGATGCCGAAACGGAAGGGGCTCCGGGTGTTGCAGAGTCACGGCAACCAAGATCCCCTGCTTCCGTTCAGCCAGGCCGAACGGCTGCGCGATCTTCTCACAGGGGCCGGCATGGTGGTCGACTGGAACAGTTTTCGGGGCGGGCACGAGATTCCCGATGCGGTCCTCAACCGACTCAGCACGTTTCTACGAACGGTCTTGGCCGGATAAGTCGGGCCGCTGCAGGCCTGAGCGAAGACAGTGTGAAACGATGAACGGCTTGCCCATCAAGCCGGCCGGCTATTACGCCCGCAGGATTTTCTCTTCGCGGCCAACTATACCTTGTCGGGAGGCTGGTCGTTGAACGGGTCCAGGCAGATCGGCCTGTCGGGCGGGGCGCCAGCCTAGGCCCTCTCGGTCGGCGTCTCCTACGGGTTCTAGTAGGGTGTTGAAAAAGTCCGCCAGCTTCGTTCTCGCGTCGCTCCTCAAGAGTTGTCAGTTATCAGTATTCCGTTCTCAGTTCCGGAACTGATGACTGCACACTGACAACCGAGAACTAAAGCCCCTCGCTGCGGCCTTGCTGAACGGCCTTTTTGAACACCCTGCGGGGTTCTCTGATCCCGTCTGTGACCCAGGCCAAGCCGCATTCCCGGGGTGCAGAAATAGCTTTTCAATAGCCTGCTAGACGCGCAGGGTGCCAGTTATCGGTCTTCAGTTGACAGTTCCGGAACCGATGGCTGCAAACCGACGACTGACGACTGACTACTCCTTGGTCAGATATCGGCAAACAGCCAGGGAGCTTCGGTTTTGTGCCGACATTCGTAGGCCGCGATGGCCGGTTCGTGCTGCAGGCTGAGCCCGATCTGATCCAGTCCCTTGAACAGACAGTCCTTCCGGAACGGATCCACGTCGAATCGGTAACGTATCCCGTCCTGGGTGCTGACGGTCTGGGCCGCCAGATCCACGGTCAGCCGGTACCCGATGGCGGCGGTGACTTCCCGGAAGAGGGCCTGCACCTCCTCCGCCGTCAGCACCACCGGCAGGATGCCGTTCTGGAAGCAGTTGTTGAAGAAGATCTCGGCGAAACTGGGCGCGATGACGCAGCGGAACCCCTGATCGAGCAGAGCCCAGGGGGCATGTTCGCGTGAAGAGCCGCAGCCGAAATTGTCGCGCGTGAGCAGGATCGTCGCGTCCCGATACCGGGCTTGGTTGATGAAGAAATCCGGGTCCGGCGATCCGTCCTTCCTGCTCCGCCAGTCGAAGAACAACCCCTCGCGCAACCCCGTGCGTTTGATCGTTTTGAGATACTGCTTGGGGATGATCTGGTCTGTGTCCACGTTCATCCGGTCCAGCGGCGCGACCAGCCCGGTCAAGGTTATGAATGGCTGCATAAAAATCCCCAATGTTAAATGCTCAATGTTCAATTGAGCATTTAAAATTGAACATACGCAATTCGCCTAGTTCCAATGGCGAATATCCCCAGACGAATCTGTTCCTGATCCGTTCGGGTCTGTTCGAGAAAGGCCTCCCGCTGGTCCTGACTGATCAACTGACTCACCACCCCGACCGCGCGGGAC
>SYGV01000056.1 GCA_005799365.1 Nitrospiraceae bacterium | reverse complement strand
AAGGCCCTGGGGACCGGCTCGTTGGTGGGCAAGAAGATGCACGCGGAACAAATGAAGATGATGCCCGTGGTGCCGGGAGCGGACGTGCAATACGGGTTGGGGCTCGGAGAGTTCAAGGGGTTCCTGGGGCACCGCGGCGAAGTGCCCGGCTACGACATCATCATGTATTACTCGCCGGAGCTCGACGCCACGTTCGTGGTGTGCCTGAACCGGACGCCCAACAGCGTCCAGTCCGATGCCTTGTTTACAAGCCTGGCGAAAATCGTGTACCCGAAGAAATTTTAGGGAGCCAGGAACGGGCGCAGCAGATCCCACAAGCCCTTCACCAGCCAGAGGACGGCCAGGATCGCGCCGAGCAGCAGCAACAGGGTCCCGGTCAGGAGCCCGACGACGAACGTCCAGTCCATGATGCCGGCTGCACGAGGAGCGACGCTCGCCCGCCGAAGCAGCGCCGCGTTCCGCACATTGCTCTGAAACCAGACCGAGAAGGCATCGCCCAGTCCCGGCACCGCCCCCAGCACCCCGTTCAGGAGCAGATTCACGCACATCCGAACCAGTGTGATCTTCGGCACACGCAGCCGCACGGCCATCACCAGAATCGCCGCGCCGATCAAGCCGGCCAATGCGTCGCCCAGACCGGGGATCAATCCGATCAGCGGATCGAGCCCCAGATAGAGATTCGTCCCAGGAATCCGGATTGCACGGTCCAGAATCGTCGCCAACAGCTCCGCCGATTCACGGAATGCCTCGGCTTCGAGGTCCTGGGCGGGTTCTCCGGTGAGGGCTTGTCCCGCCTGTCTCGCTCGATGATCGCCGTCTCAGCTGACCTGGTTACCGGCGGATCGCCGCCAGGAGCTTCTCCCGATCGCCGAATATCTGGTCGCGAATCTGCTCCACCGCCTCGGTGAAGGCCCGGTTCAGCCGCGCATGGGCCGGGTAGAAGGGCATGGACCAATAGTGGTGATCGCGGCCCTCGACCTGGCTGTAGCCGGCTTGCCCATGGTAGGCGCCGAGGACTGTGCCCTCCGGCGTGGCAAGGACCAGCTCCAGATCCACTTCGCCTTCCCATTGCTGGAACGGCGTCCAATAGGCATGGGCCGCCCAACTCATCCAAGGGATATGCAGCCAGGAGGGGATGGAGACCTGCCCGTAGAACCGGCGGATCGTCCCGCTCAAAATCAGATCGGGCTTGGTCTGATGGCGATGGAGTGTCTGAAAGACTCCCGTGGCGCTGAAGTCGGCGACAAGGGCTTTTGTCACCAGCGCGCCGAGGTCGCCCTCCATCATGCCGGGACTGGTCTGGGAAAAACTGGCCTCGGTGGAGTCTTGCTTATCGTCCGGCGGCGAGGCATCCCGCAACGGCTGCACCAGCACTTTGGCGGGAATGGTATGGAACGTCGCCTCCATCTTCAACGTCGGCTTGTAGGAAACGGCGCAGGCGGTGAGGAGCAGAAGAACACCGGCTCCGGCCAAGACCGTCTGGGTGCCGGCAAGGGGAGAGCGCGACATGCCGGCATACTAGCGGCAGGCCGACACAACTGCAACCGAACGGCAGTGACCGACTCGGGGACGGCCCTTCGCTCACGCAGAGGCTTGCTTCAACATCCTGCTAGGCCTCATGCGGGATGCACCAAGCCGAGAGGACGCCCGCACGCCGTTCGCGCAGCAGCAGCCCCTCGCCTCCCTCCACCGCTTCGATCACGCGATCCGCCCGTCTCCGCAAGGCTTCCAAAAGATGCGCCCGCCGTTGGAGGGAGGGCGGGGGACAGAGGCAGAGCACGCGCCCCCCCTGGCCGGTCAGGAGCCGGAGCGAGGCGAACAGGACCTGCGCCAGCCGGACCGCCTCCGCCGCAGGCACCGTCTCATCATAGAAGGGCTCCAACGGCCCGGAGAGAATGACCGAACTGCCGCGGGCGGCACGCAGGGCCGGACCCAATTGTTCCGTGACCAGCTGGACCATCTGGTGGCAGGTAGAAGCCCTTGATACCCGGATCGATGACAGGATCGCATGCGGCAGCGAACCTGCGTCGCGCGCCAGCCGACCGATTGCAAAGGGATCGAAGGAATTGGCCCCGTCCACGTACAACACTGGTGAGCCGGCGAGTCCCCGGTCTACGGCGGCACAGAGTCCCAGCCTCAGCACGGCCGGATGGCCATGGAGCACCACCAGTCCCTCGTGCTGGGTCAGCCGCCAGGGTCCTTGCCGGACAAGCGCCCGCACAGGAATGGGCCTTGGGTTGGGAGACTCGATGGTAGGCCCCATCGACGACGGCCGCATCGGCTGGCTGTAGGGGAAAGAAACCCGGCTCATCATGATCGCACCTCCTTGCACTGTCGGATTACGATAAAGAAGGAAGACGGAGCACTCCCTGCACCTTGCCCAAAATGCGGACGGCCGGACCGTCCGGCGTCAAAGGAATCGGCGCATAGCGGGGATTCTCCGGCTGTAATTCGTACCCGTCGGCAGTCCGGGACAACCGTTTCACCGTGGCCTCGTCATCCAACAGCGCCACGACCAACTCGCCCGGTTCTGCCTGATCCTGGGCTTTCACCAATACATGGTCTCCATCCAGAATTCCCGCGCCGACCATGCTGTCCCCCTTCACCTTCAAGAGGAACGGCCTGTCCCAGCGAACAAGTGACTTGTCCAGCACCACCCGGTCGAGAATCTGTTCCTCCGCGAGCAGCGGTGGCCCTGCCGCGATTCGCCCGAGGATCGGCACCGACACACTCTCCGTTTGCGAGGGACCACGGGTAACGTGGAGCGCCCGGCGCGCCCCTGCCTTGCGGACCAAACGGCCCTTCTTCGCCAAGGCGCTGAGGTGCTTCTTGACCCCGTTGAGACTCGACAACCCATGATGATCGGCAATCTCGCGTAGCGTGGGCGGGTAGTGGTGGGCGACTGTGTACTGTTCGACAAATTTCAGGATCAGCCCCTGCCGCCCTGTCAGTGATTCATTCATGGTGCATAAAAGTACACCTACCAAGAAGCTTCTGTCAACCTGTTTTATTTATTAAAATATTACAATGCCTTGCGAATCGTCTCGGGAACGTTTGTCTGTAAAAAATCAGATGGAGGCCCCTCGACAGACAGGTATAATGGACGCTCGGCTTGAAAATAGGAGAGGACTACGCACCCATGTCTTCGGGAAAATTCCAATCTCATCTGGGCGCCCAGTCCGTGGAACAGGCGCTCGCATCGGTCGAGAACCGGCTGGACAAACTCCATCTTCCTGCGTTGGAGCAAAAGCTGGGGTGCAGTCTGGATCGGCTGATGCGTGTAGCAGAGGCTGAGCCGGGGGCCCAGTGGGCGCTACGGTTTTCCGACCAGCGGCAGTTCCTGCTGTCGCTCGCCGAGGATGCGGCCAGAAGCGAGTTCGGACGGTTTCTCCTCTGCGCACGGGGCTTGAACTGGCGCACGACCGATCTCCTGTTCGATCCAGCCCATCAGGCGACACTCCGGCAACAGGAGCGCGACCACAGCCTGGGCCTGTTCGACCGGCTGGCCTTCTTCTCCTACCCCCTCTTACTCGCCACGCAGGAACGGTTTCATATCTTTCAGCAATGCACGCAGCCGCTGGTCGCGGACGGAACCGTCCTGGCCAGCCTGCCCTGCGGGCGGATGCGGGACCTGCTCAGCCTGGACTATGCCCATATCAGACAGGAGGTTCGGCTCGTCGGCCTCGACAAGGACCAAGAGGCGCTGCAGGGCGCCCAGGCCCTCGCCGCAGAAGTGCAGGCGCAGAAGCCGCTTCGCGGGACGGTTGAGTTTCACGCAAGCGACGGGCTCCGCCCCGGACTCACCGAGGCCAGCATCCGTCGAGCATTCGATTTGGTCACCAGCAACGGATTGAACATCTACCTCAACGACGACCAGTGCGTGACCTTTTACCGCCACGTGCATGAGGCGCTGAATCCGAGGGGCACCTTCATCACCAGCCACATCGTGCCCGTCGAGGAATACCGGTGGGACCAGATCAACCGGGACCATTGGCGCCTGCAAACCGTCATGCTCACAGTGCTCATCGGCGCGCTCTGGGAACCGCTGGTGAAACCGCGTGCGCTGGTGCAGAAACAGTTGGAGCTAGCGGGGTTCCGGGATGTGCGGATTCTGCCCGACTTGCAGGGCATCTTCCCGACCTTCGTCGCGACGAAGCCCCGTTAGTCCCGGAGCCTGATCAGCGGAGTGGCCGGCACCGGAAGCAACCCACCTGATAGTCGTTGCCCATGCGGACCGTTTGCATAAAGGCGTAGCAGATCGTCGAGCCGATGAATGTGAATCCGCGTTTGACTAGGTCCTTGCTTAATGCGTCCGCTTCGGGAGTCTTCGCCGGCACCTGGGCGAGCGACCGGCAGCGACGGAACGGCCGCGCGGCCCGACGATCGCTGCCTCTTACTTCGGCAGGCTCATCGCGCAGCGAAACCCCACGGTGTCATGGCGGTAGGTCGGCGTGTCCCAATCACGGTTTGCGGACCGGGCCCGTAAGGGCCCGTTCGCCCAGGACCCGCCGCGGATCACTTTGTACTGGCCGGTGGCCGGCCCTTGCGGGTTGTGTTCCGCATCCTTCTTGTAACTCCCCCCGTACCAGTCGTGGGTCCACTCGGCCACGTTTCCGATCATGCCGTGCAGGCCCCAGGGATTGGGCTCAAAGGAGCCGATGGGCGAGGTCCGCGCATAGCCGTCCGTATAGCCCTGAACGATCCCGCCGATCAGGTTCCGCGCCGACTCGTCGGCGATGTTCCCGACTTTTCGGTCATGCGGCTCTTCGTCACCCCACCAAAAGAGGGTGTTCGTGCCGGCCCTGGCCGCATATTCCCACTCGGTTTCCGTCGGCAGCCGTTTGCCTGCCCAGAAACAGTAGGCCGTGGCATCCTCCCAGGAGACGGACACGACCGGATGCTGGTCGCGATGGGGCAGGATCGGCGTGTCGCCCCCCTCCGGCTGCCGCCAACTGGCGCCCTTGACCACCACGAGCCCCCGACCCTGCACCCAGGCTTTGGCCCCGCCCTCCCGCTCGGCCGTGGTCAGGTAGCCGGTCGCCGCGGTGAACTGGGAGAAGAGCCGGTTGGTCACTTCGTGCGCATCCAGATAAAAGGCGTCGAGCGAGGCCTTGTGTCTAGGCATTTCGTCTTCATACCACCCCACGCAGGTCGTTTCATCCAGTTCCTGGTTCGTGCGGCAGTCCTGGATCACCAGATCCACCTCGGCCCTCGTGCTCCCCATCCAAAAGGAGCCGGCCGGCACCAGGATCATGGCGGTGCCATCCCGTCCCACAATCTCCCGCCCCGGCCCCGGTGCGCCATCGGGAGACACGGCTCCGCTCGGATGGTATTCCGCAAGACCTAGTCCGGGACGCAAGACCGGGGCGCCGAACGCCAACACCAGGCCGATTGCCAGGCCCGCGAACGAGACCGTGCCCCGTCTCATGCCGCACCGCTCCTCTGTCTCATCGTCCCGCCCCTGTGACCGCCGGCGATCGCTTGAGAGAGAGTAAAAGAATCCGCCGCCGCATACAAGAGGCTGGTCTTTTGCCGCCGGCCCAGGTAGGCTGAGCCAGATTTTTCCACGCGACGCTCACCAGACCGGGATCGAACGATGGCGGATGCCGCTTCATTCCAGTTCTCCGGACAGCGGTTCACCGTTGAATACCGTCTGAGCGGAACGGAGGCGGAAACGCGCACGAAAGCGGCCTTGGTCTGCAACGATCAAACGGTCGAGGCGCCCGACAAAATCATTCCGACGGGCATGATCCGCGAACAGATTCTGGGACGGGTGGAGCGTTTGACCAGTTCGGCCGGCTCATCGCTCGCCGACGTCAGCTATCCGATCGAGCTGCTCGGCGGCGACTGCGCCCAACTGCTCAACGTCCTGTTCGGCATGAGCAGCCTCAGGCCCGGCGTCCGCGTGGAACGGGTGGCGTTCCCCGAGCCGGCGTTGCGCAATTGGCCCGGGCCACGCTTCGGCCGGAACGGATTGCGCGATCTCGTCGGCATCCCCGCCCGTCCGCTCGTCTGCGGCGTGCTCAAACCGCTCGGCTCGTCCCTACCCGCGCTGGCCGACCAGCTCTTTTGCCCCTTCAAAGAGCGAGTGGCCCGTTGCGCTCCCAATCCTGAGTCACCCGGCCCTGCTCGGAAGTTTTGTCACACAGGCGGACAGTGGGATGACGCCGGCCTTCGTCTTCGGCCAATTGCCCCGCCTGGCTGGCGCCGACGCCAGCTTGTACCCGATCTACCATGCGGGATTTCCGATCACGAGGGACGACTGCCGGGCCATTGCCAAAGCTTGCGGCGAATCCTGGGGCCACCTGAAGCCGATCTTTCCCACGGCGGCGGGCCGCATGGGCTTCGAGCGGGTGCTCGAAATGTGCGAGTTCTACGGACAGGATCTGCTCTTCATCCTGGGCAGCAGCATCCAGCAACATCGGGCCGGGCTGGTCAAGGCCTGCCGGATGTTCATGGATGAAGTGGCGCGCAGCGCCCACTAGATTGCGTCAAAATAGCAGGCACCGATGCATCCTCCATCACTGCTCCTCATCATTCCGCCGCTGACGCAGCTCAACACCCCCTATCCATCCACCGCCTATCTGACCGGCTTTCTCCGGTCACGTGGCTACCGGGTCGCGCAGGCCGATCTCGGCATCGCCATGGTCCTGGCCCTCTTCTCCCGGAGCGGACTGGCGTCGGTGTTCGACCGGCTCCGCCGGACCAAGGGAACGCTGCCGGGGGAAGCCAGGCAGATGCTGGCGCTGGAGCAGGCCTACCTGGACTCGATCGATGCGGTCGTCGAGTTTCTTCAGGGCCGCAATCCGACCCTGGCCCCGTTGATCTGCCAGGGACGGTTCCTGCCGCAAGGGCCTCGGTTTGCCGCAGCCGGGGCCGGCCCCAACACGGCCTCCCACTCCATGGACCAGGCCAAACGTCTGGCTACCTTATACCTGGAGGATCTGGCCGACCTGGTCCAGGCAACCGTCGCGCCCCAGTTCGCCTTGAGCCGTTATGCCGAGCAGGTCGGGACCTCGGCCTCCTCATTCGACCAGGTGGCGCAGGCGCTGGCCGCTCCGCCCAGCCTGACGGACGAGTTCATGCTGGATGCTCTCCGGCGGCATGTTGATGCGATTCGTCCGACCGTCGTTGGACTCACCGTGCCCTTCCCCGGCAACCTCTACGGAGCCTTCCGGATCGCCCAGGCGCTGAAAGCCGGCCGGCCCGAGATAAAAATCGTGTTGGGCGGCGGCTATGCCAACACGGAGTTGCGGCGTCTGGCCGATCCCCTCGTCTTCGACTATGTGGATGCCGTGACGCTGGATAACGGCGAGCGCCCCCTGCTGTGCCTGCTGGAACATTGGTCCGGGACACGCGACGAATCCTCCCTCTGCCGCACCTTCCTGCGACGGGGCGGACGGGTCGTCTGGCGCAACGGAGCCGTGGAACCGGACGTCACCATGGCGGAGCAAGGCACGCCGACCTACGAGGGGCTGCCGCTGGACCGGTACATTGCCATCCTAGACACGTTGAACCCCATGCACCGGCTCTGGTCGGACGGCCATTGGAACAAGCTGACCGTCGCGCACGGCTGTTACTGGAAACAATGCACCTTCTGCGACGTGGGGCTAGATTACATCGGCCGCTACGAGGCGGCGCCCAGCAACATCCTGGCCGACCGGATCGAGGCCCTCATTGCCGAAACCGGGAGGCGCGGATTCCATTTCGTGGACGAGGCGGCGCCGCCGGCCGGCCTGAAAGGACTGGCGCTGGCCTTACTCGAACGGGGCCAAACGATCAGTTGGTGGGGCAACATTCGCTTCGAGGAGGCCTTCACGCCGGACCTCTGCCGCCTGCTCGCCGCCTCCGGCTGCATTGCCGTGAGCGCCGGGCTGGAAGCAGCCTCAGACCGGTTGCTGGCCGAGATGAAAAAGGGCGTCACCGTGGATCAGACTGCGCGGGTCGCCGCCGCGTTTCACGAGGCCGGCATCCTGGTCCATGCCTACCTCATGTATGGGCTGCCGGGAGAGACGATCGAAGAAACGGTGGAGAGTCTGGAGCGGGTCCGTCAATTGTTCGCGCAAGGCCTCGTCCAGTCGGCCTTCTGGCACAAGTTCGTCGCCACGGCGCACAGCCCGATCGGCCTGGCCCCGGCGGCCCAGGGGATCAGGATCACCGGACCGCGATTCGAGGGCTTTGCCGAAAACGACCTGACCCATCTGGACCCCCATGGCTCCGCGCCCGCCTGGCTGGGCGCCGGGTTGCGGAGGGCCACGTTGAATTTTATCGAGGGCAAGGGTCTCGCCGCCGACGTGCGCAGTTGGTTTGACGAGCCGGTCAAGAAGCCGACCGTGCGGCGCGATTGGGCCGGCCTGGCCCGGACCGGACCGGCGCGAGCCGATGATCCGGCGGCGGAACGACGGATCGTCTGGATCGGCGGCACCCCGGCGCTGGAATCGTCGAAGGGGAAGAGCCGGCTGGTCATTCTTCCCAGTCGGACCGAGGATGTGGCATTGCGGATGGATGCGGAGAGGGCGGCCTGGCTGGTCAAGCTGATCCGCGCGGCCACGCCAGCCCGCAACAAGCAGAGCGACGGCTACCCCTCGTTCAAAGACGTGCGCGCCGTCTACCCGCTGGGGGGGGGCCGCGCCTTCGATCGTCTGCTGCGCTCCGCCGCCTGGCGGCGCGCGCGAGCCATCGGGTTGTTGCTGGTCTAGCCGGCTGCAGAAAACAGAAGGGCCGCCTTGCGGCGGCCCTTCATCGCGCTCGATCCTCTGTCGCTAGGCCTTCGATTCTTTTCGCCTCACGCTTCACGCCGATTACTTATTCGGCTGCGGCGTGATGCGCAGATAGGGCTTCACGGCCTTGAAGCCCTTGGGGAACAGGGTCTGGGCTTCCGCGTCGGACACGGCCGGCGTGATGATGCAGTCCTGCCCGTCCTTCCAATTCACCGGCGTGGCCACCTTGAACTTGGCGGTCAACTGGAGCGAGTCCACCACCCGCAGCAGCTCGTCGAAGTTCCGCCCGCAGGAGGCCGGATAGGTGAGCATGAGCTTGACCTTCTTGTCCGGCCCGATGACGAACACCGACCGCACGGTCATGTTGTCCATCGCATTCGGGTGGATCATGTCGTAGAGCATCGCCACTTTCTTCTCCGGGTCCGCGATCAGCGGATAGCTCACCTGGCACCCCTGCGTTTCGTTGATGTCCCCGATCCAACCCTTGTGCGACTCCAGCGGGTCCACGCTGATCGCCAGCACCTTCACGTTCCGCTT
>SYGV01000055.1 GCA_005799365.1 Nitrospiraceae bacterium | reverse complement strand
TGGCCGGCCATATCACCATCGGCGATCACGCGGTCATCGGCGGCTTGGCGGGGATTCACCAATATGTGCGCATCGGCGACTATGCCATGGTCGGCGGGTGCGCCGCCGTCGCGCAGGACGTGCCGCCGTTCACGCGGGCCAGCGGCGATCGGGCCAGGCTCCATGGTCTGAACTCCATTGGACTGCGGCGCCACGGGTTTTCCGCGGAGCGCATCCGCGGACTGAAGCAGTCCTATCAAGTCTTGTTCCGGTCCGGGCTGCGTCTGGCCGAAGCGGTGAAGCAGGTCAAGGAGGAATTCAAAGACCGGCAGGATGTGATGGCGCTGGTGGCGTTCCTGGACGGGTCCAAGCGGGGCACGTGCCGCGCAGCCGGCAAGGACGAAGAGAACGAGGAGTAACCCGTGCCAGAGACCTACGCTCAGAGGGACGCGCCGCAGGCGAAGGGAGATTGCATCGGGCTCATCGCCGGCAACGGACGGTTCCCCATCATCTTTGCCGAGAATGTCAAGCGGCTGGGCTACACGGTGTCCGCCGTGGCGCATATCGGGGAGACGGCGCCCGAGCTGGCACAGTACGTGGATCGGATCCACTGGGTCAAAGTCGGCCAGTTCAACAAGCTGATCGAGGCGCTGAAGGAAGACGGGGTGCAGCAGGCGGTGATGTTGGGTGGCATCAGCAAGACGCACGTCTTTACGACGGTCCGGCCGGACCTCCGGGCACTGGCGATTTTCAGCCGGCTGAAGCATTGGAAGGACGACGGCATCCTGCGCGAATTCGCGGCGGAGCTGGAGCGGGAGGGCATTCAAATCCGCGAATCGACCTTCGGACTCACCGGAGTGCTGATGGAAGAGGGGGTGCAGACGGCCCGTCAGCCCAGCGAGCGGGAGTGGGAGGACATTCGCTACGGATGGGATGTGGCCAGGGAGATCGGCTTGCTCGACATCGGCCAGTGCGTGGTTGTCAAAGACCGGGTGGTGGTGGCGGTGGAAGCGGCGGAAGGAACGGATGAGGCGATCCGGCGCGGCGGGACTCTGGCGAAAGAGGGAGCGGTGGTGGTCAAGCGCTGCAAACCACAGCAGGATCTCCGATTCGATTTGCCGGCCGCTGGGCCCCAGACCATTGCCGCCATGCAATCGGTCAAGGCGTCGGCGTTGGTGTTGGAGGTCGGCCGCAGCGTCCTGTTGGACCGGGTTGAGATGTTGGCGCAGGCGGAGCGGGCGGGGATCGCCGTCGTCGGGCTCGCGGGTGAGCCGGGATCGTGACTGCATTGCGCGTCGGCGTCATCGGGGTCGGACACTTGGGGCAGCACCATGCCCGACTCTATGCGGCCCTGCCCGGGTCCCGCCTAGTCGGCCTAGTGGATACCGATGCGGAACGGGCCAAGCTGGTCGCGGGGCGCCACGGCGCGTCCGTCATGGCGGATCTGCCGGCGCTACTGAAACAGGTGGAGGCGGTCAGCGTGGCCGCGACCACCTCAGCCCATTACGGAGTCGTCAAAGCCTGTCTCGAAGCCGGGGTCCACGTCCTGGTGGAAAAGCCCATCGCCGTCACGCCGGCTGAGGCCTGGGAACTGGTCGAACTGGCGCAACGACGGAAACGGGTGTTGCAGGTCGGCCATATCGAACGGTTTAATCCCGTCATGCAAGCCATGCGTCCCCATATCGGAACGCCGGTCTTCATCGAGTGCCACCGGCTGAGCCCGTTCGGCGAGCGGGGCACGGATGTGGATGTGGTGCTGGACCTGATGATTCACGACTTGGACTTGGTCCTCTCCCTGCAGCCTGGTCCGGTCGAGGACATCCGCGCCGCCGGCGTGCCGGTCCTGACGTCGAGCAACGATATCGCCAACGCCCGGATCGAGTTCCAAAGCGGCTGCGTGGCCAATCTCACGACCAGCCGTGTGTCCGCATCCCGCATGCGGCGGCTCCGGCTGTTTCAGCGGGACGCCTACCTGTCGATGGATTTCCAGACGCGCCAGGGCATGGTCTGCCGTCGGCGAACCGGAGCGGGAGAACGGTCCGTCATCGAAACGGAGTCGGTCAAGGGAAGCGAGGAGGAACCGCTCAAGTTGGAGCTGGAGGCGTTTCTCGTTGCCTGCGCGACCGGGCAGCCGCCTCCGGTCGCCGGAGCGGATGGGGCTGCGGCGTTGGACCTGGCGTATCGGGTGCTGGAACAGATCGGAGGATTTGCACGTCGCCACGGAATGGCATGACCAGAGGGGACCGTTCATGCCTCGGATTCTGATCGTGACCGGCGAAGCCTCGGGGGACTTGCACGGGGCCAACTTGGCCGCGGCGCTGCAGGTGCAACGGCCGGACCTCGAACTGCTTGGAGTCGGCGGGAGCAAGATGGCCGCGGCCGGCGTGCAATTGATGAAGGGCATCGAGCGGCTGGACGCGATGGGGCTCCCTGGGCTGGCGCAACTCCGTCAGGCGCTCCGCACGTACCGGACGCTGGCGCGTTTCTTCAAGGAAAACCGGCTGGATGCCGTCGTGTTCATCGACAATCCCGGGCTGAATTTGCGGCTGGCCAGGGCGGCCAAACGGGCCGGCCATCGGGTCATCTACTACATCGCCCCGCAGATCTGGGCCTGGCATGCCAGCCGGATTCATCTGATCAAACGGGTGGTGGACCTAGTGCTGGTGATCCTGCCGTTCGAAGAGGCGATCTACCGGGATGCAGCAGTGCCGTGCCGGTTCGTGGGCCATCCGGTGTTGGATGCGGTCGCGCCCGCCTACGACCGATCCGAGCTGCGCAAGCGTTTCGGCGTTCCCCCGGGTGTGCTGGTCGTCGGGTTGTTGCCGGGGAGCCGGGAGCGGGAGGTGCGCGATCTGTTGCCGATCATGCTCAACGCTGCGTCGCGTATAAACCGATCCGGTCTGCCTGGTGGACCGCTCACGTTTCTCCTGGCGCAGGCCTCCTCGGTGCCGTCCTGGCTCATCGACGAGTTGGCCGCCGGGGCCGGAGTGAAGGTGCAGGTCATCCGGGACCAGCCCCACGAGGTGATGGCAGCCTCCGACCTGTTGCTGGCTGCCTCCGGAACGGCGACGCTGCAGGCGGCGGTGATCGGGACGCCCACGGTGCTGGTGTACCGGACTACCTGGTTAACCTACCGGGTCGCGCGAGCGCTGGTGAAGGTCCGGTGGATCGGGCTTGCCAATCTGGTGGCGGGCCGGAGCGTCATGCCGGAGTTGATCCAGTACGAAGCGACGCCCGGCCGTCTGGCGGAGGAAGCCGGTCGGCTGTTGTCCGATGAGACCGCGAGTCGAGCGATGCAGGATGCGTTCAAGCAGGTCCGGGCCTCGCTCGGCGCCCCGGGCGCCTCCCGGCGCGCGGCGGAGGCGATTGTGGCGGAGTGTCAGGCATGAAAGTATTTGTCCGGCTCATGCGGTACCTGGCCCGTTACCGGGTGCGGCTGGGCGCGGCCTTTGTCTGCTCGGCTTTGGTGGCGGGCCTGTCGGGCGCCTATGCCTGGCTGGTCCGTCCGGTCCTGGACGACATCTTCATCAAGAAGGACGAATGGATGCTCATGGTCCTGCCGGTTGCGATCCTGGCGGTCGCCGCGCTGAAGGGCCTGTTCAACTACGGGCAAAGTTACTTGATGAACTATGTGGGCACGCGCGCGGTCGCGGACATCCGCGAGGAGCTGTTCCTCCATCTCATGCGGCTGCCCGTTGGCTTTCACGATGCCAATACGTCTGGCCGCCTGATGTCCCGTGTCTTCAACGACGTCAGCCTCATGGCCAATGCCGTCGCCGGGGTGCTCAAGGATTTGTTCCAGCAAGGGCTGACGTTTCTGGCCATGCTGGGGGTGATCTTCTACCAAAACTGGAAACTGGCCGCCGTCTCGATCGCGGTGGTGCCGATTTCCTCGTTGACGATGGTTCGGATGGGGAAGCGGTTGCGGGGATTGGCGTCGAGCGGGCAGGAACAAGTCGGCGACATGACCTCCTCGCTGCAGGAGTCGTTGACCGGCATCCGGATCGTGAAAGCGTTCGGCTGCGAAGAGGCAGAGACGGGCCGCTTCGCGCGCAACAACAAGGCCTATCTGCGGACGGCGATGAAAGCGATTCAAGTGTCATCCCTCGCGTCCACCCACATGGAAGTGATCGGTGTCGTGGGCGTGGCGGCCATCATCTGGTACGGCGGGTATCTGGTGATCCATGGAACCATGACGCCGGGGGCGTTCTTTTCGTTCCTGGCCGCGATGTTCATGGCCTATACGCCGATCCGCCGCCTGGCTGGAGCCAACAATGTGGTCCAACAGGCCTTGTCCGGAGCGGAGCGGGTCTTTGTCGTGCTGGATATGGAAACGGAGCAGGCGCGGGATCGTGGACGTCGGGAACTTCCCGCCGTCAGTCGGACCTTGGCGTTCACGGGGGTCACGTTTCAGTACGAGGGGACCGACCGGCCCGCCTTGGCCGGGATCGATCTGACCGTCAGGGCCGGGGAGATCGTTGCCCTGGTCGGGAGCAGCGGCAGCGGCAAGAGCACGCTGGTCAGCCTGGTGCCACGATTTTACGACCCCACGGAGGGCGCTATTCTGCTGGATGGTCAGGATATCCGGGACGGCACGCTGGCGTCCCTGCGCCGGCAGATCGGGATCGTGTCGCAAAGCACGGTCCTGTTCGACGATTCCGTGCGGAGCAACATCGCCTATGGCCGGGCAGATGCGACCGACGAGCAGGTGGCGGAGGCGGCGAAGGCGGCCTATGCGGACGAGTTCATCGGGCGCCTGCCCGAGGGCTATGCCACGCTGATCGGGGAAAACGGGGTCAAGTTGTCGGGCGGCGAGCGGCAGCGGCTCGCCATCGCCCGCGCCATTCTTCGAGACCCTCCGCTCTTGATACTGGACGAAGCCACCTCCGCCCTGGATTCCGAGTCCGAGCGGATCGTGCAGCTGGCGATGACCAACTTGATGAAGAATCGCACGACACTGGTGATTGCCCACCGTCTGGCGACGGTACAGCATGCCGACCGGATCGTGGTGTTGGAGCGGGGCCGCATCGTGGAGGCCGGCTCGCACGAAGAGCTGCTCCAGCGAGGAGGGCTGTACAAGCGGCTCCACGCGATCCAATTCAGTGAAACAACGATGAACGCTGAGGGATGAACGATGAACGCAAGAACGAAAAAGAAGTTCATCTTCCATTCGGCATTCGTCATTCATCATTTCGCATTGTCTGTATGTTGAGCTGGCTGACATTGAACCTGCTCCCGCCCGTCGGGGCCGCGCTGGTCCGGCTGCTGGGCAAGTCCCTGACGATCAGGACGGAAGGGGCCGAACCGACGCTGGCGCTGTATGCGCAGGGACAGCGCTGTATTTTTGCCTTCTGGCACAGCCGTCAGCTCATGATGCCGCTGGCCTATCGGGGATCGCAGATCTACATCCTGATCAGCCGGCATCGGGACGGAGAGTTGATCCGGCGCATCGTGTCCCGGTTCGGTTTCCGCGCGGTTCGGGGCTCGACGACCAGAGGCGGGGCGGCGGCGCTGCGCGAACTGGTGCAGCTCGGACGCTCCGGGGCGGACCTGGCCATTACGCCGGACGGACCCAAGGGCCCTAGGCAGGTGGCGCAGATGGGGGTTATCCACCTGGCCAAGGCGACAGGCTTGCCGATCGTCCCGGTGACCTTCAGCTGCTCAAAAAAAAACTCTTCGCGAGCTGGGATCGCTTTCTGGTCCCCTATCCATTCGGGCGCGGGCTCTTCCGGATGGGGGAGCCGATCC
>SYGV01000054.1 GCA_005799365.1 Nitrospiraceae bacterium | reverse complement strand
CCCGGTTCGGCGGCGGCGCGCCATTCGTCGGCCAGCCGCAAGGCCAATTGGTAGAAGGTCAGGAAGTGGACGTTGAGCAGCGGGAGGCCGGACTCGACCACCAACAGGCGTCGCAGATACGTCACCAGGGACGAGGAGGGAACGATCAGGGCGAGGGGAGCCAGGGGGTCGGCCGCTTTGAGCCGTCGCACTTCCTCGATCAGCGCCGGCTCAAGGTCGGGAGCAAAGGAACCGGTGACAATCCTGAGCATGAGGCTCAACGATACATACTGGACGAGGAATGATGAATGCCGGAATCCCCACCGTTCAGCATTCCGCGTTCATCGCACATCATTTACCCGGTTTCAGGGCCCATCAATTCGCCGTTGCAATCCTGGCAGGCCCAGTCTCCGTCCACAAAGGCCATGGGGTCGCCGCAGAGGGGACAGTCCGGAGGCGGGCCCTTGTCGATGATGGGCAAAGGAGGAAGCTCGATATCCAGGTCATCGTTCTCGGCACTCATGATGCATTCTTTCCACGCCCTGCCGTCGGCGATCCGTCATGCGCTCCCGGCCTGACCATCTAGGTCGGTCTCGGCGCGAGCGCCTTCTCGACGCTCTGCCTAGTGGGCACGCCGATAAAAGTCAGCCGGCCGTTGATGATCGTGGCAGGCACGGCCCGGATCGAATGTCGCTCGGCCAGCTCCTGCCCGTCCGGCGAATTGATGTCCACTTCGCGGTAGCTGAAGCTGTGCTTCACCCGCATTTCCTTGAACAGGCTCTTGGCCGACGGACAGGCCCCACACGTAGACGAAACCAACAAGACGACATTCGCCATAGATACACTCCCCTACAATAGCGATGGCCGCATCTTAGCACCCAGTCGAAAGGCCGCGCAAGGTCGGGCCAAACCGTGTGACCCGCTTGTGAGCGACCTCCGCCCCGGCCGACAACCGGACAAGAACATTGAAAATCCTTGGCCGATCCCCCATAGTAGCCTGGCGCTTTACAAGGAAGGAAGGCCTGCATGAACTCGTACGCTGTGCTGACGGCATTCGGGCAAGACCGTCCCGGAATCGTGGCGGCTCTGGCCGAGGGCCTCTCTCGGCTGGGCTGTAATATCGAAGACACCTGCATGACCAGGCTTCGCGGGGAATTTACCATGATGCTCATGGTGCGTTTGCCGACGCATCTGCCGGCAGAGGCCTTGGGCGAACGGCTGGCCCCGTTCACGTCCCCCCAAGGGCTCACGGTCCTCTGCCGCGAAGTTCCCGCGCAGGCAGCCGAGCGCGGGTCCGAACCGGATATACCGGTCTTCATGCTGTCCGTGTACGGCGCCGACCATCCGGGAATCGTCGCACAGGTCGCTCGTGTGGTGGCGGATCACAGGGGCAATATCACGGACATGAATACCCGCGTGATCGGGGCGGCGGATCGGCCCGTCTATATCATGATCCTGGAAGTCCAGATGCCGGTCGGGTCCCGGCCGGAAGCCTTGGGACAGGCGCTCGAACTCCTGAAGCCGTCGCTCGGCGTGGATCTAACCTTCCGGCCCCTGGAACAGGTTCGCCTCTAATCGTGCCCGTCCGACCCATCCTTCTGTATCCCGATCAGGCGCTCAAAGCCAACACCGCGCGAGTCGACCCGGCCAACCCGGAGGTCGCCGCCATCGTGCAGGACCTGCTCGATACCTTGAAGGCCTCCCCCGGCGTGGCGCTCGCCGCCCCGCAAATCGGGCACTTGATACAACTGATCGTCGTGGACGTGGCGCGCAAAAAAGGAGAACAGGGGCACGGGCTCGTGGTGCTCCTGAATCCTCACATTCTGCAGCAAGAGGGGCCGCGGGTCATCCGAGAAGGCTGCCTCAGCGTGCCCGACTATACCGGCAATGTCCTGCGGTACGAACGGATCCTCGTGCAAGGCCTCTCACCGGACGGGCTACCTGTCACGCTGGCCACCTCGGGCTTCGAGGCCCTGGCGTTTCAACATGAACTGGACCATCTGGACGGGAAGCTTTTTCTGGACCGCATCGCGTCGCTGAGCACCGACCTGTTTCGAAGAAAGAGATAGGAGGGAGTCCGGTCCCGGTTGGGACAAGCAGCGAGCCACTAGGGGGTTGCAGGCTGAGGCGACTCGGTCGCAGCGTCAACCGTGGCCGAGGCGGATCGGACCGGCCAAGCCGGGTCCGGCTGCCAGACGAATTCCGGCTGCATGAGCGGTTGGTAATGCGGGGGCAGAGGAACGGGAAAGGAAAAGATTTCATACATGCCGGCAATCGTCCTGGCCCCAAACATGCCGAGCCCCTCTGCAGGGCCGCGGAACGTGCCGGCCAGCCAGCCCCGATCCCGGCCGACCAGGTAGATTTGCTTCGGTATCTCGACCCAGCCGAAACCGAAATTGGTGAGACCGCGCGCGAGCTTGGTCCCGATTTGCGCGGCCAGTCCCGGTTCTTTCGGCTCGTCGGTTGCCGGCACCTGAGACGGCGGCTCATCGGCCCAAGCCGGCATCACCAGGACCAACAGGAGACCCATCAGGACCATTCTTATCAACCCTTGCATGAGGCCCTCCTTTATCGGGCTGCATCATAGCCAAATCGCCGACCGATCGCCACCTGAGCGGTCGTCCCGCCTCTCCAGCCTTGCATGTCGCTTCCCGGTTCCGCTAAGGTACGCCGCCGATGCCGCAGCCGCCAGCCATTCGTTCCGTGATCGTGGCCGCGATCACGGGCCTCCTCTACCCACTCTGTTTTCCAGACTTCGACCTGGGATACCTGGCCTGGATGGTGTTGCTTCCGCTCCACCTGGCGCTGGCCCGGCCGGCGCCGCTGCGTCGCTCGTTCTGGCTGGGCTGGCTGGCCGGCACCTTCGCCTTCGCCGGCATCATGGTCTGGGTCATCACGGCCATGCACCAGTACGGCAAGGTCCCGCTAGCCGTCAGTGTCCTGCTGATGCTGCTGCTTGCGATCTATCTCGGTCTGTTCCTGGCCCTGTATGCCATCGGCTGGGTCTGGTTCAAACGCCATCTCCCGACCGTGACATTCCTGGCAGCTCCCAGTCTGTGGGTCGCATTGGAATGGCTCCGCACCTATCTTTTTTCCGGTTTGCCCTGGGCTCTGCTGGGCTATTCCCAATATCAATGGTTGCCGGTCATTCAAATCGCCGACATCACCGGTGTCTACGGCCTGTCGTTTCTGGTGGTGCTGGTCAACGTTGCCGTCGCGGAACTCCTCCTCTGGGGCCTGGCCAAACGACAGGCCCAGAGCGATCCCCTCCCCTGGCCGGCTCTGGCCGTCACCGTCCTGGCCATGACCGGAGCCCTGCTCTACGGCCAGTGGCGATTGAGCGTTTCGCCCGAACCACGCTCGGTCTCCGTCGGACTCGTGCAAGCCAACATCGACCAGGCGCAGAAATGGGATGCCGCCTACCGGCAGGCGACAATCGATCGCTACGCCAAGCTCACTGTCCAGGCGGCCAGCGGGGCGGATCTGGTCATCTGGCCGGAAGCGGCCACGCCCTTCCTCTTCGAACGGGAAAAGGATTACAAGCTGGAGGTCATGGACCTGGCGCGTGCCAGCCGGGTTCCGCTCCTGTTCGGAAGCCCGGCCCTCCGCTTCTACCCCAACGGCCGGCCCTACTTGATGAACAGCGCCTACCTGTTGTCGCACGACGGGATCCTGCTCGGCCGGTACGACAAGCGCCACCTGGTGCCGTTCGGCGAATACATTCCCCTACACTCCTCCCTGCTCTTTTTCCTGGACAAGTTGGTGGAAGGCATCGGGGATTTCGAAGCCGGCACCCAGGCGACCCTGCTGCCCCTGCCAAGCCGCGAGGCGCAGGTTTCCAGCCATCCTTCCGACGGCAAGGCTGCCTTCGGCGTCGTGATCTGCTACGAGGTCATTTTCCCGAACCTCGTGCGGGAGTTTGCCGCCAACGGCGCGGACTTCATGGTCACGATCACCAACGACGCCTGGTTCGGCAAATCCGCCGCCGCGTACCAGCACTTCGGCATGGTGGTCTTCCGGGCCGTGGAAAACCGCCGGTCCTTCGCCCGCGCCGCCAATACGGGCATCTCCGGGTTCATCGACCAACAAGGCCGCATCCTGCGCGCCAGCCCCATCTTCGAAGAAGCGGCCTTCACGGGCACGATTCCGCTCGACCGGACCCTCACGTTCTACACCAACTACGGTGATGTCTTTGCCTATGCCTGTGTTATAATCACCGGACTTTTCGCTTGGCTGTCCAGGCGGCGGGCGCGAATCCGAGGCCCATACGACGGCACGAAACCGGCGACAAGGAGATAGTAAACACCCATGTTGGACGAACTGCGCAACAGACTCAACGCGATCGACGAACAGGTCAGCGAACTTCGGGGGCATCTTTGACCTCCCCCACCTGACAGCTCAACTCCAGGCGCTGGAACAGACGACCGCGCAACCGGATTTCTGGAAAGACTCCCAGGCCGCGGCGCGCGTCAGCCGCAAGAAAGCCACCCTCGAGCGTGAACTCCGCCGCTGGACCGAAATCGAGCGGCAGCAGGAGGACTTGCGCGCGATGCTGGAGTTGGCGGAAGAGAGCCAGGACAAGGCCCTGGCGGGCGAACTCCAGGCCGAGCTGGGCCGCTTCGAGGCGTCGGTCCGCCAACTGCGGATCGAACTCCTGCTCTCCGGGGAGCGGGACGCGAGCAACGCGCTCCTCGAGATTCACCCCGGCGCCGGCGGGACCGAATCGCAGGATTGGGCCCAGATGTTGTTGCGCATGTATGTACGGTGGGCCGAACGGAAGGGCTTTCAGGTCGAGACCCTGGACCTGCAGGCCGGCGACGAGGCTGGCATCAAGAGCGTGACGCTGGGCATCACCGGTCCCTACAGCTACGGGTACCTGAAGGCCGAGGCCGGGGTGCACCGGCTGGTCCGCATTTCCCCGTTCGATGCCAACAAACGGCGCCACACGTCGTTCGCCTCGGTGTTCATCTATCCCGAATTGGAGGACGATGCGGAGATTCAGATCGAGGACAAGGACCTGCGGATCGACACGTTTCGCGCCGGCGGCGCCGGCGGGCAGAACGTGAACAAGGTGGAGACGGCGATCCGGATCACCCACCTGCCGACCGGGCTCGTGGTCCAGTGCCAGAACGAGCGCTCCCAGCTGCAGAACCGCATGGGCGCGATGAAGATTCTGAAGGCGCGCCTCTACGAGCTGGAGCAGAAAAAGAAAGAAGCGGAGTTCCAATCCATCGTGGGCGAAAAGAAGGAGATCGGGTTCGGCAGCCAAATCCGATCCTACGTCTTCCAGCCCTATCAGATGGTGAAGGACCATCGGACCGACTACGAAGTGGGCAACATCAGCTCCGTGATGGATGGAGAGATCACCGAGTTCATCGAAGCCTATTTAAAGCAGCAGATGGCCGGCACGAAGGAGAAAAGCTGACGGCAGATGGCAAGAGTCGCTCAGGCCATACGCTATACGCCGTTCGCTCTTGTTCTGTATGGATGAACTGAACGATCAGCAGCAACAGCGCATCAAGAAACTCGACGCCCTCCGCGAGTTGGGCGTCCAGCCCTACGGCACCAAGTTCGACGCGGCCGACCGGGCCGGCCGCCTGACCCAGTTCCACGGCGAGAAGTCCAAGGAAGCCCTGGAGACAGAACGGGTCGCCTGCCGGATCGCCGGCCGGATCGTCGCCCTGCGCCGTTTCGGCAAGGCGGCCTTCGCGGTGCTGCAGGACGGAGCCGATCGGCTGCAGGTCTATCTGAAGAAGGACTTGCTCACCGAACAGGCCTATAAGGTCTGCGAGGGACTGGATCTGGGCGACTGGATCGGCGTGAGCGGCCACCTGTTCCGCACCAAGACGAACGAATTGACGGTGGAAGTTGCCGAGCTGACCTTCCTCAGCA
Source organism: Nitrospiraceae bacterium (assembly GCA_005799365.1). GTDB lineage: Bacteria > Nitrospirota > Nitrospiria > Nitrospirales > Nitrospiraceae > SYGV01. Next base: position 10,211 of record SYGV01000054.1, on the reverse strand, counting down.
AGGCACTGCGCCCCCTGCCTGAAAAGTGGCATGGCCTCACCGACGTAGAGACCCGCTACCGGCAACGGTATGTGGACCTGATCGCTAACCCCCAGGTGCATGCGATTTTCGCCGCGCGCAGCAAGATCATCGCCGGCATCCGGGCCTTCCTGATCGAGAAGGGATTTTTGGAAGTCGAGACGCCGATGATGCACCCCATCCCCGGCGGCGCCGCGGCCAAGCCCTTCGTCACCCATCACAATGCATTGGGTGTGGACTTGTATTTGCGCATCGCGCCGGAGTTGTATCTAAAGCGATTGATCGTCGGGGGCTTCCCGCGCGTATTTGAGATCAACCGCAATTTCCGGAACGAGGGGATTTCCACGATCCACAACCCTGAGTTCACGATGCTGGAGTTCTACGTCGCCTATGCGGACTACAACGATCTGATCACGCTGACCGAGGAGCTGTTCAGCCGATTGGCCCACGAAGTGTCGGGGAACACCACGATCGAGTACCAGGGCAAATCGATCAACCTGGCCGCTCCCTGGCGGCGCTGGTCCTACCGTCAGGCGATCCTGGAAGTGAACAAGCTGGACGAACTGGTTCTGACGGACCGAGCGGCGGCCCTGGCGGCGGCCAAGCAGCTCAGCCTTGAGGTGGAGGACAAGGCTGCACACGTGGACATCCTCAACGAGATCTTCGAAGAAACCGTCGAGCCCCAACTGATCCAGCCGACCTTCATCACGGATTACCCGATCGAGATCTCGCCGCTGGCCAGGCGGAAAGATTCGGACCCCTCGCTCACCGACCGGTTCGAGCTCTACATCGCCGGGCGCGAGATCGCCAACGCCTTCTCCGAGTTGAACGATCCGCTGGATCAGCGGCAACGGTTCGAGGCGCAGGATGCCCAACGGGAGGCAGGGAACGAGGAAGCCCATCATCTGGACGAAGACTTTCTGCGCGCGCTGGAACATGGCATGCCTCCCACCGCGGGAGAAGGCATCGGGATCGACCGGCTGGTCATGCTCTTCACCAACCAGGCGTCCATCAGGGATGTGATCCTGTTCCCCCAGTTGCGGCCTGAAAAATGACCCGGCCCACGCTGCCCTACGAAGTCTTCGTCGGCCTCCGCTACCTGCGCGCCAAGCGGCGCAACCGGACCATTTCGCTCAACACCTTCGTGTCGGTGGCCGGCATCACGATGGGCGTCGCGGCCCTGATCGGCACGCTAGGGATCATGACCGGCTTCAAAGAGGACCTCCAGGCCAAGATTCTGGGCACGACGTCCCACATCCTGGTCCACGACCGCACGCGCGACGGCATGCCGGACTACGAAGCCCAGGTCAAAAATGTCGAGCACGTCCCCCACGTCCTGGCGGCTACGCCGTTCGTCTTCCGGCAGGTGCTGCTGACATCGGAGTCGGCGGTGCAAGGCATCGTCCTGCGCGGGATCGATCCGCAGCAGGAGGTGCGGGTCACCGAATTGGGGAAGAACATCAAGAGCGGCAGCCTGACGGAGCTGGAACGGCCCGCGCCGCCCCCGGCGCCGGCGCCGAATGCACCGGCAGAAGTGGGCGCCGCGCCGGAGCCGACACATCCGGGGATCATCCTCGGCAAAGAGCTCTCGCTCCGCCTGAACGCTTTCGTGGGCGACCAGGTGAACGTAGTCTCCCCGGTCGGCCCCGCGTCCAGGCTCGGCACGATCGCCATGACCCCCAAGATACGCGTGTTCACCGTGGTGGCCGTGTTCGAGTCCGGGATGTACGAATACGACTCCTCACTGGCCTACATCGCGCTCCCGGAGGCGCAAAAGTTTTTCAACATGGGCACGACGGTCACCGGCATCGAAGTGAAGGTGGACGACATCTTCATGGCGGCTGACATCGCCCGTTCGATCGAGGCCGCCCTGGGCTTCCCCTTCTGGGCCCGCGACTGGATGCAGCTCAACCGGAATCTGTTCTCCGCGCTCAAGCTGGAGAAAATCATGATGTTCCTGCTGCTGGTGCTGATCACGATCGTCGCCTCCTTCAACATCGTGAGCACGCTCACCATGCTCGTGAGCGAAAAACAGCGGGAGATCGCGGTGCTCAAAGCCATGGGCGCCACCCGCAAGGCCATCATGCGCATCTTCATGTTGAACGGGCTCATCATCGGACTGACTGGGACCGCGATCGGAGTCCCGCTCGGCTATACCTTCCTCTGGCTCATCCAAACCTATTGGACCTTCGATCCCACGGTCTACTACATCTCACATGTCCCCGTGCACATCCAGGCCCTGGACGTGATTCTGGTGTCGTTTTCGGCGATCCTGATCAGTTTCGCCGCCACCCTCTACCCCTCCTGGCAAGCCGCCAAGCTAGACCCGGCCGCCGCGCTCCGCTATGAGTAACCCACAGCCCCAGCCATTGGTGCAGGTTCTGGACGTGCACAAGTCCTTCCCCATGGGCGGGCAGCAAGTCACGGCCTTGAGGGGCGTGAGCTTCGACATCGGGCGGGGCGAATTCCTGGCCATCGTGGGCGCGTCCGGCGCGGGCAAGAGCACCCTGCTCCAGATTCTCGGCACGCTGGACCATCCGACCGACGGACGCGTCCTCTTCGACGGCCGGGACCTGTTCGGCCTGCCCGAAGACGAGCAGGCCGACTTCCGCAACAAGCAGATCGGCTTCGTGTTCCAGTTCCATCATCTCCTGCCGGAGTTTACGGCTCTGGAAAACGTCTGTCTCCCTGCCCTGATCCAGAATCGGCCCAGAGCGGACATTGAGGCGGAGGCCGCTTCACTGCTGAAGGACGTGGGACTCGAACACCGGCTGCGGCACAAGCCAGGCGAGCTGTCCGGCGGCGAACAGCAGCGGGTGGCGGTCGCCCGCGCGCTCATGCAACGGCCAGCGCTGGTGCTGGCCGACGAGCCGACCGGCAATCTGGACACCCATACGGGCGAAGCCCTCTTCTCGCTCCTGCGCAAGCTGAACCGCGAACGCGGCACGACATTTGTGATCGTCACCCACAACGACAAGCTCTCCTCCCAAGCCGACCGCATCGTCCGGATGGAAGACGGAACGATCGCCGGCTCGTAATGCAGGCATCCGCTGCTCCACGCAAGACGATCCCCTGAGCCAGGCGATGGCCTCGTTTTCCCCGGCGGTCGGCCACTGGAAACCGCCGAGGAGATCGCACCGAAGGCTGTTCAAAAAGGCCGCCTTTCTCACCCGCCCACCCCGCGCGCGCCGAGACGCGCGCTGTTCCCGTGGCACGGCCGCAGCGAGGGGCTTTAGTGCTCGGTTGTCAGTGTGCCGTCATCAGTCCCGGAACTGAGAACGGAATACTGATAACTGACAACTCTTGAGGAGCGACGCGAGAACGAAGCCGGCGGACTTTTTCAACACCCGGCTATGATTCTGCGGAGCTATGCCGGAGATGCGGCCGAGCCGGCCATAGCGGATTTCAGGGACCGAGCAAACTGCCCGATGCGTTCCGGCATACGTGGGTCCTGCTGATGCTCGCCGATCTGCCGGACGATCGCGCTGCCGACAATGACCCCGTCCGCAATCCCCGCCACCTGCGCCGCATCCTGCGGAGTTGCGATGCCGAACCCGACGGCCACGGGAACATCGGTGGCCCGCCTGATCTTGTCGACATTGCGCCGGACATCGCCCAGGTTCGTCAGTTTCGCGCCGGTGATGCCGGTGAGGGACACGTAGTAGACAAAGCCCCGACAGCGGCGCGCGACCATCGTGCGACGAGCCGGCGTGCTGGTGGGGGCCAACAGATAGATCAATTGCAGCCCCGTCGCGGCCGCCGGCCCCTCGAGAGGCCCCGCTTCCTCCGGCGGCATATCCGGCACGATCAACCCATCCACGCCGGCTTCCGCGGCCTGCCGGCAGAACGCCGCCTCCCCCATCGCATGGACCGTGTTGTAGTAGGCCATGAGCACGAGGGGGACTTGGGTGCGTGTGCGCAGGGACGCGACGGTCCGGAGAATCTTGCGCAAGGAGGCGCCGCCCCGCAGGGCCCGTTCGGCCGCCGCCTGGATCACCGGCCCGTCGGCAATGGGATCGGAAAAGGGCACGCCCAGTTCGATCACATCGGCGCCGGCCTTCTCCACCTCCAGCACCAACGTTTCCGTTTCCTGCAGCGACGGATCGCCGGCCATGATGTAGGTGACGAGCGCTTTCTGGCCCTTAGCGTTGAGCCGCGCAAATGTCTGGTCGATGCGATTGCTCATCAATTTAAAATTTAGAATTCAAAATTGAAAATTGCGGATTAAAGGCTCACGCCTTTAATCCGAGCCACCTGTTGCACATCCTTGTCACCGCGCCCGGACAAGTTCACGATGACCACCTGCCGCTTCTTCAGCTTGGGCGCCAGCTTGACCACCTCGGCCACCGCATGGGCGCTTTCCAGCGCCGGCACGATGCCCTCCTCCCGCGCCAACAAATCGAAGGCAGCCATGGCTTCGTCATCGGTCGCCGACGTGTAGTGGATACGGCCGGCATCGTGGTAGTAGCTGTGCTCAGGCCCCACCGCGGCATAGTCCAACCCCGCCGAGACCGAATGCGTCAAATTGATCTGCCCGTCGTCGTCCTGCAGCAGATAGGTCATGGTCCCGTGCAACACCCCCGGCTTCCCGCCGGCAAAACGGGCCGCATGCTTGCCGCTCTCTATTCCAAGCCCCGCCGCCTCCACCCCGACCATCTTGACGCGCCGGTCCTTCAAGAACGCATGGAACAGGCCGATGGAGTTGCTGCCCCCGCCGACGCAGGCCACAAGGTAATCGGGCAGCTTCCCTTCCAGCGCGAGGACCTGCTTGCGGGCCTCCCGCCCGATCACGGATTGAAAATCGCGGATCATCATGGGATAGGGATGCGGCCCGAGCACGGAACCGAGGATGTAGTTGGTGGTGCGGACGTTCGTCGTCCAGTCGCGCATCGCCTCGTTGATGGCATCCTTGAGCGTCCGGCTCCCCGCTTCCACGCCGGTCACGGTCGCGCCGAGCAGGCGCATCCGGAAGACGTTCAGCGCCTGGCGTTGCATGTCCTCCGTGCCCATGTAGATCTCGCAGGAGAGGCCGAACATGGCGGCCGCCGTCGCCGTGGCGACGCCGAGCTGGCCGGCGCCGGGCTCGGCGATCACCCGTTTCTTCTTCATCCGGATGGCCAGCAGGGCTTGGCCTATCGAGTTATTAATCTTGTGGGCGCCGGTATGGCAGAGGTCTTCCCGTTTGAGGTAAATCCTGGCTCCTCCCAACCGTTTTGTGAGCCGTTCCGCAAAGTAGAGGGAGGTGGGGCGCCCGACAAACCGCTTCAGGTAGCCGGCGAATTCAGCCTGGAACGCTCGGTCCTGCCTGGCCCTGACATAAGCCTGCTCCAGCTCGAGGATGGCCGGCATGAGCGTTTCGGGGACATAGCGCCCTCCGAAGTCGCCGAAACGGCCGCGTTCATTAGGCAGTTGTTGCATAACGCATCAGTCTAAAAGTCTGAAAGTCGAACCGTCGTCGAGCCACACCTTCGTGAAAACTTTATGGCTTGCCGGACATTCCAACTCGATAACTCACGCGGAGTATAGCCCTGAGTCTCTTGCTAAACAAGCTTTGCGGCTCGAATAAACGCCTGGAGTTTCGCCCGGTCTTTTTTACCCGGACCGACTTCCACTCCGCTGCTCACATCCACCCCGTAGGGGCGGACTTTTTCAATTCCTTCGCGGACATTCGCCGCCGTCAGCCCCCCGGCCAGGAGCACCGGAACATGCCGAGCCACTTCCGCGGCCAGGGCCCAGTCCGCCACTTCCCCCGTTCCGCCATAGGCGGCCGCAGAGAAGGCATCCACAACAAAGCCTCGCACCCCGGCCCGCCCTTTGAACTCCGTCAAGCCGAGCAAGTCGGCCGGACCGCGGAGCCGGAAGGCCTTGAGCAGGGGCCGCCCAAGATTTTCGCAATAGGCAGCCGTCTCACCCCCGTGGAGCTGGGCCAGGGCCAGGCCGCACTCATCCATAATATCGCGGACCTTTTTGGCTTCCTCATTGACAAAGACTCCGATCGGCAGCACGAACGGAGGCAAGCCGGCCACGATACGCTTCACCAGGGGTGCCTCGACGCAGCGTGGGCTCTGGGCGTAGAACATGAACCCCAGCGCATCGGCCCCCGACTCGATGGCGGCGGCGGCATCGTCGGCATTCGTGATCCCGCAGATTTTGACCTTGACGGCGCTCATGCGTCTACATACCCGATCGCATCCACGAACGTTTGGGCGAACAGGACCGCCGGCTGCTTGGCCCACTGGCGCAACGCCCGGCAGAGGCCTCCGACTTCAGCCCGCCCCAGCCCGGGCCCCGCGACAATCTGCTTCCCCACTCCCTCCTCGATCCGTTGCGCCAGCAGTTCGGCCACGAGCGGCGCATCTTCGTAACAGTCGTAGATCGCCGACAGCGCGATGCGCGAGAACCTGGCCTCCTGCAAGAGGCGTCCGAAGTCGCGCCCCACGTAGGGATTGCCCCCGTTCCGCTGCTGGATCGCCTTGTAGACCTGGATAGCCTGCTCGACGTCCGGATCACGCGGCGCCATGAGGTTTCCCGACCAATCGGGGCTGGAAATCGCGGTCAGTCCGCCGGGACGCAGCACCCGCCTGATCTCCTCCAGCGCGGCCGCAGGCTCGCCCAGATGCTCGAAGAGGGCATGGGAAAACACCGCGTCGAAGGAACGATCAGGAAACGGAAGTTGATAGACGCTGGCGACCCGCCACTCGACATTTGCCGCCCCATGTTGTCGGGCCGTTTGCCTGGCTGCCTCGATCTGCGACTCCTCAAGGTCGACGCCGACCACTTGGCCCTGCGCTACAGCCTCGGCCAAGCCCACGGTGATCGTCCCTGGGCCGCAACCGCAATCCAGTAAACGCATCTCCGGCTTCAGATGCGGCAAGAAAAACGCCGCGTCCCGAGCCGCATGCCGGCGCCTCATGTACCGCACCGCCACATCGCCGCACCCGACCATATAGGTTTCTCGCCGATCCATCGCGCCGCCTTCAGAATGCCTAACGAGCTTGGCAGAAACTCAGCCGTGCGCCGCCCGTGTCCTGCGGAACCAGCACCCGCCCCATGCCGCGGATGTTTTCATCGTAAAAGCGAAGATCGCCGGCCTGCCAGGCCGCGGCAAGAGCCGCCACGTCCTGGACGAGCAAGGCCGCCATCTGCACTCCGTCGCCGGAGAAGCTTGGGGAAAGCCGGATCGTCCCCCGCTGAAGCGCGAACCGGCCGTCCACCGGCCTCTCGCCGAACAGTTGGGTATAGGCCGTGATCGCCGGATGGAGGTCCGCCGCTCCGATTTCCACCCATCCCACCTGCGTCGAACCGTTCAGCCCGTCGGGGGAAGGCGGCACCCGAAGCTGGCGCGGCGTCGTATCTTGAATGAGAAACGGCAGCCGAGGATTTTCGGGATGGGCGGTCCGCCAGGAGACCTGTTGTCCATCGGGTTTGACACGCCCGCCCGGGGGCGCCTTGGTGATCGTCAGGCCTCGGTCTCGGATCGCCTGCACATCGCCGTGCACATCCGCACACTCTAGCGCGAACCCAACCAGCCTATTCGGCCTAGCCAGGGCTTCCAGCACCTGCCGCCCGAAGGGAAACTGCTGCGCCAGTTCCGGTTTCTTGACGCCGATCAGCTCCAGATAACTCCCGTCCGCCAGCGGCACCAACGCATTATGCGTCCCGACCTGCGGATGTTCCCCGCCGACCAGGACCTGAAACCCCAGGCGGCGATAGACCTCCATCGCCTTGGCGAGGTCTTCCACCGCGATGAGGATATGGTCGATGCCGAGGATCATGCAAGCGAGGCCTTGTCTGCGTTCAACAGCTCTTGAATCTTGTTCCCCGCATTCTCCGCCTTGATCAACGATTCCCCGATCAGCATGGCCTGGCAGCCTGCGTCCATGATGCGCTTCACGTCATCCCTTTTATGAATGCCGCTCTCGCTGACGATCATCTTGCCGGCAGGAATGCGTTTGGCCAGCCGCTCGGTCACACCCAGATCAGTCGAGAAGGTCTTGAGGTCCCGGTTGTTGATCCCGATCAGCTTGGCCTCGGGCAGCCGCTCCAGCACCGTGTCCAGCTCCCGCTCATGGTGCGTTTCAATGAGCACATCCAACGTCAACTCCTGAGCCAGGGCATAGAAATCGATGAGCTGCCGCCGCTCCAACGCGGCCACAATCAACAGCACCGCATCGGCCCCATAAGCCCGGGCTTCGTAGAACTGAATGTCGTCCACCATGAATTCTTTGTTCAGACAGGGCAGCCCGACTGTGGCCTTGATCGCCTTGAGATAATCCAGCTCCCCTTGGAAAAACTCCTTGTCCGTCAAAACCGACAGGGCCGAAGCTCCACGTTCCTTATACTGTTCCGCAATCTTCACCGGTTCGAAGCAGTCCTTGAACTCGGGCCGCAGCAATCCCAGGCTGGGCGAGGCCTTCTTCACTTCGGCAATCAGCGAGGGGCTGTCAGGCGGACGGGTCGCCTTGAGGGCTTGAATGAACCCCCGCGTCGCCCCCCGGTCGCGAATCTTGGATTTCAGCTCGACCAGATACCCGCGACTCTGCTTGTGCCGCACCTCCGCTTTCTTATGCTCCAGGATTCGATCCAGGATCATCTTCTACTCTTTCTCTCACCTTCCACAGACCCGAGCGCGATGAGCGCGCCATGCCGTTCCCTACTTGTTCGTAAACGCGATCAACCGCTCCAGCTTCTCGTAGGCCGCGCCGCTCTTGATCACCCGGCCGGCCAGCTCGTAGCCCTCTTGCAAGGTCTTCACCTTGCGGCCCGCCACGAAGGCCGGCGCCGCGTTCATGCAGACGATGTCCCGTTTGGGCCCGGTTCTGCCTCGCAGAATCTCCCGCAGGATGTGCGCGTTCTCCTCCGCCGTCCCCCCAGCCAGCTCCTTGGACCTGACCCGTTGCAGACCGAAGTCGCTCGGTTCCACGAAGTAGGTCGAGACCAGCCCGCCCTTGCCTTCCGACACCTTGGTCCGATCCGTCAGCGTGATTTCGTCCAGCCCGTCCATCCCGTGGACGATGAAGCAATGTTGCGTGCCGAGCCCCAACAACACCTTGGCCATCAGCTCCGTGAGATCGGCGGCATAGACCCCCAGCACCTGAAACCCGGCCCGAGCCGGGTTGGACATGGGCCCCATGATGTTGAGAAGCGTCCGAATACCCAGTTCCTGGCGAACCGGCGCGCAATGTTTCATCGCCCCATGGAACAGGGGCGCGAAGAGAAACCCGATGCCGACTTCGTTGATGCAGTCCGCCACCCGCTCGGAGGGAAGGTCGATTTTCACGCCCAGCGCGGCCAGCACATCGGCGCTGCCGGACCGGGACGACACGGCCTTGCCTCCGTGCTTGGCCACGGTCAGTCCGCCGCCAGCCGCCACGAAAGCCACCGTCGTCGAGATATTGAAGGTATGCGCCCCGTCCCCGCCTGTGCCGCAGGTGTCCACCACCAGCGGATCGGCGACCCGGATGCCGACCGCCTTCTCCCGCATGGCTCGGACCGACCCGGAAATTTCCTCCGCCGTCTCGCCCTTGAGACGGAGCCCCATGAGGTAGGCGGCGATCTGGGCCTGCGTGGCAACCCCGCCCATGATCTCCGACATGACCTCCTCGGCTTCCTTCTCCGAGAGGTGCGTCTTCTCCCCAAGTTTGGCGATGGCGTCTTTGATAACCATAAGGAGATGGGAAGCTTTCGGCGATCAGCCCTCGGCAAGCCGTCTTCTACTCCGGCTGAATGCCGATGGCTGCTTGCTGATAGCGCTTCAAAGTTTTAGAAAATTCCTGAGCAGATCCATGCCGACAACCGTCAGGATGGATTCGGGATGGAACTGGACCCCTTCGACGCCCAATGTCTTGTGGCGCAGTCCCATGATCTCCCCCTCGGCGGTTTCGGCCGAGACTTCCAAGCAGTCCGGCAGGTTGGCCCGATTCACCAACAGCGAATGGTAGCGGGTGGCTTCGAAGGGATTGGCTAGGCCATGGAAAATGGTCTTGCCGTCGTGATGGATCATCGAGGTTTTGCCGTGCATCAGCCGTCCGGCCCGGATCACTTCGCCCCCGAAGGCCGCGGCCAAGGACTGATGCCCCAGGCAGACGCCCAGGATCGGGATGGACGGCCCGAATCGCCGGATGAGTTCCACCGAGACGCCAGCTTCCCGCGGGGTACAGGGACCGGGCGAGAGGATGATGTGGCTCGGCTGG
>SYGV01000053.1 GCA_005799365.1 Nitrospiraceae bacterium | reverse complement strand
GTACCAGGCGATCACCTTCACCATGCGATGGTCCATGATGGTGGTCAAGGGCGCGTCGAAGGTGGCCGAGTGGGGATCGCCGTTCTGGTCCGTGGACACGATCGGCGCCTCGGAATATTTCAAGATGCCCTTCAAGGGCCCTCCCGCCGCCGTCCGGAACGCGGCGTTCACCGAGGCCAGGTCGCAGTCCTTCTCCGTTTCCACGGTCAGGTCCACGACCGACACGTTGGGCGTGGGGACGCGGATCGCCATGCCGTCCAACTTGCCCTTGAGTTGCGGCAGGACCAGGTGCAGCGCCTTGGCGGCGCCGGTGCTGGTCGGGATCATCGAGAGCGCCGCGGCCCTCGCGCGCCGCAGATCCTTGTGGGGCAGATCCAGGAGCTGCTGATCGTTGGTATAGGAATGGATCGTGGTCATGATCCCGTGCTTGACGCCGAAGTTCTCCAGCAGCACTTTCGCCACCGGCGCCAGGCAGTGGGTCGTGCAGGAGGCGTTCGACATGACGTGGTGCTTGGCCGGGTCATAGGTATGCTCGTTGACCCCCAACACCACGGTCACGTCCGCGTCCGATGCGGGCGCCGAGATGATCACCCGCTTGGCGCCCGCGGACAGGTGTTTGCCCGCGCCCTCGCGATCCGTGAAGCGGCCGGTGGACTCCACGACCAGGTCCACATTCAGGGCCTTCCAGGGCAGCTCCTTCGGGTCCTTGAGGGCCAGAATCTTGATCGGCTTGCCGTTCACCACCAGTTCGCCGTCGTTGGCCTGGACATCCGCATCCAGCGTGCCGTGCACCGAATCGTACTTGAGCAGGTAGGCGAGGGTTTTGGCGTCCGCCAGGTCGTTGATCGCGACAATTTCCAGTTGCGGATCGCCCAACGAGGCGCGGAAGACGTTCCGCCCGATCCGTCCGAACCCGTTGATTCCAATGCGAATAGCCATGGTCAGTTCCAATCTCCCTGAAAGAAAAATGCCGGCGGAATTCCGACCGGCAGGAGGGGTGAATGTTACTCAGGCGGGTAAACATTGTCAAGGAGATTGAAGGGGGGTGAAGGGGGGCCGTGAAGGTCGGACCGCTGTCGCTCAGTTGACTTCTTCCAGCGTCCGGTGCGCGACTTTGGCGACGCGGTTAAACTTCATGTTCACGCTCATGGGCGATAGATTTTGAGGCCGTGCAGTTTCGCGATAGTCTCAAAATCTCGATCGTTATGGTAGATCTCCGCCCCGGACTCGATGCAGGTGGCCGCGATGAGGCAATCAATCGTGCTGCGGATGGTCAGCCCTCGCTTGCGACAGGCCCGGTAGATCGACGCGGCATGTTCGAATGTCCGGAGGCCGCGGACGCGCAGGATGGGGAAAGCCTGGAGTATGTCCCGAATCTGTGAAAACTTTTCGTCGTCGCGGATGCCTTGCAGGATTTCGCCATAGATGAGGTCGGTCAGCCCTACCGAGGGCCCCTCTTCGATCAATGCCTGCAGTGTGCGGTCATAGCGGGTATTCCTCGCTTCAAGAAAATCGATCCACACCGTGGTGTCCACCACGATCATGTGCGGCGGCTCCGAAGCTCAGCCAGGTCGGCTTCCCACGTGATGCGGCCGCGAAGCGCGAGGATATCCCGTTGTTTGGCGCGCCGCAGCAGCTCGGTTAGCGCGAGGTGCACCAATTCCCGCTTGGACTTGCACTTGTACGTCTTGAGCCCCTGCCCTACCAGCCTGTCGTCCAATTCGATATTGGTTCGTCCCATGATGAAATCCTTCCTGCGATAGGCTAGGGGAAGATGGTGTAGAAGTCAAGGTAAGATGGTGTATGGGGATTTGTTGTGTGGCGTGGAGAGGGCGAGAATGTCCCAGCGGGGGACTTGACTTGCGCCCCCGCCTCAAATCTTCATGGCTTCTTTGACTTCTTCCAGCGTCCGGTGCGCGACCTTGGCGGCGCGGTGGCCGCCTTCCTGGGCGATCTCTTCCACCTGATCCGGCTTGGCGGTCAGCTTGGCCCGATTCTCCCAAATCGGCACGAGCCGTTCCACCATGGCGTCGGCGACGAGCTTTTTGCAGTCGATACAGCCGATCGCGGCGGTGCGGCATTCGGTATTGATGCGGTCCTGCGCCTCTTTGGTCGAGTAGATCTTGTGGAAGTCGTAGACGGGGCAGATGTCGGGGTTGCCCTTGTCCGTGCGCTTGACCCGCGCCGGGTCGGTCACCATGGTTTTGAGTTTCTGACGCACCACCGGCTCTGCGTCGGACAGGTTGATGGTGTTCCCATAGCTCTTGCTCATCTTGCGGCCGTCGGTGCCGAGGACTTTGGGGAACTTCGTCAAATGCTCCATCGGCTCGGGAAACACCGGCTTGTAGAGGCTGTTGAAGCGGCGGGCGATCTCGCGCGTCAGTTCCAGATGCGGCAGTTGGTCCTTGCCCACCGGGACGAAGTCGGGCTTGTAGATCAAGATATCGGCGGCTTGCAACACCGGGTAGCCCAGGAACCCATAGGTGGAAAGGTCCTTCTCCTTGATCTCGTCCTGCTTCTCCTTATAGGTGGGGTTCCGCTCCAGCCAGGGGATCGGCACCATCATCGAGAGCAACAAGTGCAAGATCGCATGGTCGGGGATGCGTGATTGGATGAAGATCGTGGCGCGCTGCGGATCGATGCCGGCGGCCAGCCAATCGATGAGCAACTCGCGCGAAAATTCCTTGATGCGGCCGGTGTCGGCGTAGTTGGTGGAGAGAGCGTGCCAGTCGGCGACGAAAAAGAAGCAGTCGTATTGCTCCTGCAGCGCCTTCCAGTTGTCCAACGCGCCGAGCCAATTGCCCAAGTGGAGGAGCCCGCTGGGCTGCATGCCGCTCAACACTCGTTTTTTTGCGTGGTGGGTCGTCATCATGCTCCTGTTATTCGAGCTGGATCAGTTTGCCCTGTTTGACCTGAATGAGAAAAATCCGCCGCTCCAGTGCGCCGCCGGGACCGAAGGACGCCAGCCCGCCCAGCGAGGGCAGGTCCTGGCCTTTTAAGAGCTGGTCGCGCAGGCTTTTGCTGTTCGTGGCGCCCCTGCGAATGGCCTCCAGGGTCAGCCGCGCCGCATCATAGGCCTGGGCGGCGAACAGGGTCGGATTGTTCTGGTACTTCCGCCGGTACTGCTCCACAAAGTCACGCATCCCCTGGTCCCGGCTCTCTTGAAACCAGCCGTCCACGAAGACGCTGCCGTCGATCGAGCGGTCCGCCAGGCGCAGCAAGTCCGGCGTATTCCAGGCATTGCTGCCCAGCAGCGGGACCGTGATGTCGTAGAAGCGCAGTTGCGGGGCCAACAGGGCAACCTGGCCGGCGCTGCCCGGCAGGAAGAGGGCGTCGAAGCCGGCCGTATAGGTGATCTTGGTGGCGCCCTTGCTCGTCTGGCTCGTCGTGGCGGTCCCGTGTCGTTTCAGGTCTTCGGCTTTCAGGTGCTTGATCTGGGGGCCAAAGTCCGTGGCGTTTTCCGGGTAGGATTCGATGGCGATGATCTCGCCGCCGCGTTGATGGACTTCCTGGCCGAACAGGCGGGCCAATTCCTGACCGTAGGCGGTTTCCGGGTGGAGGATACCGATGCGTTTGTACCCCAGTCGCCCGACCGCGTAGTCTGCCAGGCGGCGGGCTTGCTGCGGATAGGTGAGCGCGGTCGTGAACAGATAGGTTCCCAGGCGGCGCACGTCGGGTGTTGTAGCCGCAGGGGTCAGAAAGGGCGTGTCGGTTTCCTCGGCCACGGCGGCGGCCATCGGCAGGTGGCGCGAGAGCAAGGGCCCGATCACCGCCTGCGGGTGATATTCCGAGACCAACTCGAGCAGTTCCGCGCGGAGCGCCGTCTTTTCCAGGCCGGTTGTGTCCTTGACGACGAGCCCGACGGAGGTCACCCCCGTCTCCTTGGCTTTCTCGATGGCCAGCCGGATGCCGTTCAGCGCCTCGGTTCCGAAGGGGCTCAGGCGTCCCGAGGTCGGCACCGCCGCCGCCAGCACGTACTGGCTGGTCTTGAGTTTCGTCTTGTGTGCGCGCAGCTGCTCCGAGGCAGACTGGGCATAGTCGTGGAAAGGAAAATGCGTGAGGAAGAGGCGCAGATTACGCTCGGCCAGATGCTCTTCCCCCCGCGCCTGGTGCATCTCGATCAGCCGAATCAGGCCGAGGTCGCCGGGAAACGTCGTCGGATAGGCGTCACGCAGATGGGACAGCGCCGTGCGATCGGCTTGTTCCTGCACGAGGCGTCGGATGCGCTCGCGCGCCTCGGCGGTGCGCTCGGCCTGGCCGAGGGACATCTCCTCTAGCCAGGTTTGCACGGCCCGCACGTAATCCTTCTTGATGGCCTGGACTTCTCCGATCGCCTTGAGGACGTCGCGTTTGGTCTCGATGTCCTCCGCCTGCGCGCGCACTTCGGACAGGAGGGAGAGCGCCTGGTCCGTCTTGCCCAGGTGTGCCTGCACGGTGCCGAACAGCATGCGGCTCCGGACGGCCACCTCGGCCTTCGGGAATTCGGTCAGGAGGCGGTCTAAGTAATCGGCCGCCGCGGCATAGTCTTTCTTGCCGTTGAGCGCGCCGGCCATGAGGAAATAGCCCTGGGCCAACGAGTCGTCCTTGGCCGAGGCTAGGAGTGGCTTGAGGGTTTCGATGGCTTCGTCGTTTTGTTGGGCGTCGAGCAGGGCTTTGGCTTTTGCCAGGGGCCCGTCATCCGGCTTCTGCGGCGGAGCGTTCTTGATCTGAGGGGGCGGCGGAGCGTCGGCGTCGGCGCCGTACATGGTCGGGGGCTGGCTCAGCGGGGCGAGCAGCAGAATGGACAGAGACAGACCGGCGGCCAGGCCGCGCACAGAGAGGGAGCGGACCAAGGGGTGCGTGGGGGAAGGGGGGGGCTGTTGTAGAGGACGTGAAATGATCATCGGCTCCTGGCATTGCGCGGCTCGCGCGTGAAGGTTTCTGTACTATAGGGGTCAGGTGCGGGGCTGTCAAGGCAGCGACGAAGCGTATCATGTTGTTTTCACAGATGTTCATGCGTATAGTCGGAAAATGTCCAGCAGGGTGGGCTGATGGAAAGACTTGACGGGTTGGTGGATCGCTACCTCGCCGATTTGCGGGTCGAAGCGGGACTGGCCGGCAACACACTTGAGGCCTATCGGCGCGACTTACAGAAGCTGCAGGATTTTTTGGCCGCCCGTGCGATCCGTGATCCGGCTGGCGCGACCCGTCCGGTCATGGCAGAATTTCTGGCGCACTTGCGGCGTACGAATCTTTCGCCTGCGTCCACCGCCCGATGCATGGCCGCAGTGCGGGGATTTTTTCGCTTTCTGTGCCGCGAGCGGTTCGTCCAAGAGAACCCGTTGCGCAACCTCAAAACTCCGCGCCCCTGGGTGCGGCTGCCCAAGGTGCTCTCGCAAGCCGAGGTCTCCACGCTGCTTGATCTCCCGGCGGAGACGCAGCCGGAAGGCAAGCGTGATGCGGCGATGGTGGAGTTACTGTACGCGACGGGGTTGCGGGTCTCGGAGTTGGTGAATCTGGAAGTGGCGCATCTGAATATGGGCGTCGGGTATGTGCTGGCGTCGGGCAAGGGCGCGAAGCAACGGGTCGTGCCGATCGGCGAAGTGGCCCGGCAGAGACTAGAGGCCTATCTGGAGCAGGCCCGTGAGGCCATGGTCAAGGGCCGCCAAGTGCGGCACCTGTTTGTGACCCGGCGCGGCGGCAAACTCACGCGTCAGGGGTTTTGGAAGGCGCTCAAGGCGCGGGCGCGGCGCGCCGGGATCAGGAAACCTATCTCGCCCCACATGCTCCGCCACTCCTTCGCGACTCACTTGCTGGATCACGGGGCCGATCTGCGCTCGGTCCAGACGATGCTGGGCCATGCCCGGATCACCACAACCCAGATTTATACGCACGTCGAGCGCGAGCGGTTGAAGCGCGTGCATACGAACCTGTTCCCGCGGAAGCAGCGGCGCGGCATCAAAACCCAACGCGAAATGCGCAATGCTGAATGATGAACGGATAACGGGACATTCGGCAACTCCGCGGCCGGGTCGTTCATCATTTATACTTCATCGTTGCGTATCGTGCGGTTGACAACCAGCGACAGACTTGATACCATCCGAAAACTCTCGCGCAACTGCTCGGCAAGCTTGAGAATTCGGGCGGATAGCTCAGTTGGGAGAGCGCTGCCCTTACAAGGCAGAGGTCACAGGTTCGATCCCTGTTCCGCCTACCAAACCTGTGGCGTACCGAAGAGTGGGCATCTCACGGAGTCGAACGGTCGTTAGTGATTGAGGTGCCTGGATACAGAATTTCATCTGCACATTATCTTTCCGAACTATGGGGCCGTCGTTCAGCCTGGTTTAGGACGCCAGATTGTCAATCTGGAGGTCGCGGGTTCAAATCCCGTCGGCCCCGCCAATTTCTCCCAATGGGTTGTGTGGTTTCGGTATTGTAAGCCCTGCATGATGCGGGAGGAGATGCACTAACCTGATGATGTCTCAGACCGGTCCTCTTGGGCTCATCGGTTCGCTTGGGACGGTATCGAAAGTCGTTCTGCTGGTGCTCTTCCTCTTCTCCGTTGTCTCCTGGACCATTATTCTGCTCAAATGGCGGACGTTCAACGCCGGGGACCGTGACGACCGCCGCTTCATGAACGCCTTTGCCAAAACGAAGGATCAGGAGGATCTGCGCCGGCAGGCGCGTCGGTTGCCGGCCAGCCCGACTGCTATGCTCTTTCTCGGGGTCACGGATCGGCTGCAAGAGGAAGGCCGGGAAGGACTGACGGCAGGCTCCGCCGAGCCGATCGAAGCGGAGTTGCCCGCGGATCGCCAATATATGGATCGGGTCGTGACGCATCTGGTGCAAGACCAGATTGCCAGGCAGGAGACATACCTGCCGTTTCTGGCCACGACGGGCAACATCACGCCGTTCGTCGGGCTTCTGGGCACGGTCATGGGGATCATCGACGCCTTCGGGGAAATCGGCAAGCAGGGAACCGCCAGCATCTCGGCGGTGGCTCCCGGCGTGGCGGAAGCCCTGGTCGCCACCGCCGCTGGCCTCTTTACGGCGATTCCGGCGGTTATCGCCTACAATTACTTCTTGAATCGGATCCGCAAGTCTTCGTTCCAGACGGAGGCCTTCAGCATCGAGCTGGTGCACCGACTGCAGATCAAGCCCAAGGCCGCGGGGGGGCGCGGGTGATCTTCGAAAGCCGGCACCGCCGGTTCATGGCGGAGATCAACGTAGTCCCGCTCGTGGACGTGGTGTTGGTGCTGCTGATCATTTTCATGGTCACGGCGCCGATGCTCTACCGCGGCATGGACATCAAACTGCCGACCTCCGCCAGCAATACGATCAAGCCCGAGGAACGGCTCGTACTCACGATCGAACGGGATCAGAAGCTCTACCTCGACAAGGACCGGGTCTCTCCGGTGCAATTGGAGTCCCGCCTGCGGGCGGCGAAACAGCGGAACCGCGAGGTGTCGGTGTTCCTGCGGGCCGACCGCGAGGTGCCCTACGGCACCGTCGTGCAAGTGATGGATGGAGTCAAGCAGGCGGGGATCGACAAACTGGGCATGGTCACGGACCCGGTCGGGCCGGAGCGTGTGACGGACGGGCTTGCGAAGGAGCCGGGCAGGCCATGAGTGTCGGGGAGGGCGCACGCCCATCTGAGGTGGCGCGACGGCGGACATGACGGCGGACGCCTGTTCAGATTCGGCGTTCTGGTGGCGAGGGACGCCGCCGCTACCGTCGCGTCTGGGCGCGATGCTCGTCCTGTCGCTGCTGCTGCACCTGGCGGTGCTGATCGTCGCCGGCGGATTCAGGATGCCGAGCAAGATGGACCGACCGCTGGCTTCGTATCAGGTCTCGCTGGTCACCTTGCCCCCGGCGCCGGTGCCGTCCCTCGCGCAGCGGACCGTGGAGGCGGAGGTTCCGGTCTCCCCGCCGCTGGCGCCTGCCGCGCCGCCACCGATGCCGGCACCCCAAGTGGTCAAGCCGGCGGTCAAGCCGACCGTCACGGTGCCCACCCCGCCGCCGGTCCCTGCGCCCTCCAAGTCGGAGGCGCAGCTCAAGGATCTCTTGCGCGGGATCAAGTTGCCGCCGCAGGCGCCCGCGTTGGGCGATGTGGCGCCGGCACCGAAATCGGCGCCGGTCCAGCGGGCGCAAGCGGCCAAGACCGACGTAACGCGGCAGAAGTTCAAACGGGAGATCGATGAACTGCTGAAGAACGTGACGGTGCCCGAGTCCCAGCCGACTCCCGTCGGGCCAGCCATTCCCAAGGAGATTCAGGCCAAACAGACCTTGACCCAGCAGATGCAGAACTTGGAGCCGCAGACGTTGAAGCCTGCTCCGGAAGAAGCGATTCTGAAGCGGCCGGCGCCGATGCAGCAGGCCAAAGCGGCGGCGAAGATTCCCGCCACCAGGATGCAGGTGCTCGGCGTCGCAACGGGATTCAACTGGTATCTCGCGCAAGTCCAGCGGTTGATCAGCGCGCATTGGGTCGCGCCGCCGGTGGATTTGACCGGCAGGATGTACAAAGTTGTGATCAAATTCCGGCTGGACCAGTCCGGGGGCGTGAGCGCGGTGGCGGTCGAAACGTCTTCCGGCAACGGCTACTTTGACGATGCGGCCACCCGCGCGGTGCTGAAGGCCGACCCGTTGCCGCCGTTCCCGAAGGATTTGGCCGAGTCGTCCTTGGACGCGCATTTCAGCTTTGTGGTGGGTGAGGAGGTCGGGTAGGCGGATGCGATACCTGCTGGTTACGATGTTGCTCCTGGGGGCCGGGTTCGGGGCGATCCTGGAATCCGGCGCGGCGGACGTGTTCCTGGAGGCGACGCGGCCGGACTTTCAGAAAATTTCGATCGCCGTGCTCGGATTCCGCGACGGACAGCTGCCGGACAATCCCGGGTCGAGGCTGACGCAAGTGCTCAAGGACGACCTCCGCCGCTCGCTGATTTTCTTGGTAACGGATCAGGCGAAACTGGGCCTGACGCTGGACG
The DNA here is from genome assembly GCA_005799365.1 of Nitrospiraceae bacterium. Taxonomy (GTDB): domain Bacteria; phylum Nitrospirota; class Nitrospiria; order Nitrospirales; family Nitrospiraceae; genus SYGV01. The sequence continues at coordinate 4,819 of SYGV01000053.1, read as the reverse complement.
GGGCCTACGGAGCCAAAAACGTGCTGTTCAAGCAGGCGGTGGATAGTGGGATCGCGGTGTTGGTGTGGGGGCAGGTTGCGGCCCGCCAGCCGGATTTGGTGCTGGACGGGTTGATCTACGACGGCGTCAAGCAGGAATCCATCGCCAGCAAACGCTATGTCGGGGCGCCGCCGGTGCTGCGCCAGATGGCGCACCGTCTGGCCGACGAGCTGGTCTACCGCTATACGGGGGAGCCGGGGATCGCCAAGACCAAGATTGCGTTCGTGTCTGAGCAAGGGGGCAGCCGCGAACTCTACGTCATGGACTACGACGGATACGGTCCGCGCCAGGTGACGGCTGATGGGTTCCTGAGCCTCATGCCGCGCTGGTCGCCGGATCGGCGGCACCTTGTCTTCACCACCTACCGGAGCCGGACCAAACAGGATATCGACGCGATCGAGCTGGCCACGGGGAAACGGGCGACCCTGGTGTCCATGCCCGGGCTGAACATCACCCCGGCCTTCTCGCCGGACGGGACGGATCTGGTCTTCGCCTCCAGCAACGAGGGGAATGCCGAGATCTACAAGCTGAGCTTGCGCACCAAGACGCTGACCCGGCTGACGGTCAACAACGGCGGAGACTTGTCGCCAGCCTGGGCACCGTCCGGCCGTGAACTGGCCTTCGTGTCCGACCGGGGCGGCAGCCCGCAGATCTACTTGATGAGCGCCGACGGCTCCGACGTGCGCCGTCTGACCTTCGAGGGCGACCACAATGCCGCCCCAGCCTGGTCCCCGCGCGGCAATTGGATCGCCTACGTTTGCCGCGGCCAGGACCGGCAGTATAAGCTGTGCCTGATCAGCCCGGACGGGCAGAAGCGGATTCAGATCACGTCCGGCCAGGGAGTGGACGACTCGCCTTCCTGGTCGCCGGACGGACGGCACTTGGTGTTCAGCTCGACGGCGGAAGGAAAGAGCCACATCTATATGATCAACAGCGACGGCACCGATCTCGAGCGGCTGACGTCCGGCGGCGTCCACCACAGCGCGCCGGTCTGGTCGCCGGCGTAGAGGAGAGGGGATCGGCTCATGCCAAAGAAGCAGCGAAGGTGTTAACCTCAAAAGGAGATCAACATATGCATACATGCAAGCGAACCGTGACGATGGTGGGTCTGCTGGGGCTGGTGGCATTGGTCGGTGCCGGTTGCAGCAAGTCCATCCAAGCGGATGCCGGTTCCAAATCGTTCGAGCCGGCGCCCAGTCAGTCGAAATCCGGTTCGGGCGCCGGACAGGATGCGCCCGTCAGCCAATTCGGCTCGCTGCCCGGCGACAGCAACGGAAAGCCTTCAGGGAAGGGGTCCGGGGAAGAGCGGGTATCGGAAGGCATCGCGGTCGCGAAAGCCGCGCCGTCCGGTTCATCCATGCAACGGGAGATGCAACAGGAATCGGCGGCGACGGCTGCGGCGGGCCTCAACGACGTGTTCTTCGCCTACGATTCGTGGAAACTGAGCGAGGGCGGCAAACAAGCGCTGTCCAAGGACGCGGAGTGGCTCAAGACCAACGGTTCGCAGAAGCTGGCCGTCGAAGGTCATTGCGACGAGCGCGGTACCCAGGCGTACAATCTGGTCCTGGGGCAGAAGCGGGCCAAAGCGGTCCGCAATTACCTAGTCGAACTCGGTGTGGCCGGCAATCGCATCACGGTCGTGTCGTACGGCAAGGACCGGCCGTTCTGCAGGGAGTCCAATGAGTCTTGTTATCAACAAAACCGGCGCGGCCACTTGGTCGTCAGCGACAAGTAAGCGGCGCGCCCGGTCCGCGCCGCGCGCGGTTGGGGTCCGGCGGTGAGGAAACAAGTCCAGAGCAGAGGGTTCCAGTCCGGTCTGGCTGGCCGGACCGTCGTTGCCTGCGCTGGCCTGTGCTTGTTGCTGACCGGCTGCCTCGCGCAGAAGGCCGAGTTGCTCCAGGTCAGCCAGGACTTGGACAAGAAAATCTCCCGGCTGGATCAGCGGGAAAAAGACATCGCGGCGGCGATCAAGAAGCTCGACGAGCAAATCGCCCAAGCCGGCACCCTCATCAACGAAGCCCGGGCGAGGGCCCTCAGCGCGATCCGCGAAATCCGCGAGGAGGATCAGCCGAAAATCCAAGGCAAGATCGACGAGAACGATTACAAAGTCAAAACGCTAGAAGCACGGGTGGAGGACCGGGCCACCAAGATCGAGCAACTGATCGCCAAACGAACCGCCGCATTGGAAAAACGTGACGCCGAATCGGAGCAGCGCGCGGCTTCGTTGGAAAAGACCGTGCACGATCAAACGGTGGCGTTGGCTTCCATGGCCAAGACGGTCGATGGGCGGCTGGAAGAGCGCGACAAGGCGGCTGCGGCGGCTCAGGCGCAGGCTCGCGCGCTCGACGAGCAGATCGCCCAGTTGAGCCGGGCCCTGACTGATTTCCGGCAGGCGTTGGCCGGGTTGGGCGACAAGTTGGTCCAACAGGAGCAACGGACCGACGACGTGGTGGTCAAGCTCCAGGCCGATGCCAAGACCACGAACGACCATTTGGACAAGGTGACCAAGAGCGTGGGCACCGTGGCCAAAGCGCTGGAGGCGGTCGGCGCCAAGTTCGTGGCGCAGGAAGAAGCGCAGGATCGCCGCTTGGACGACATGGCCAAGTCGCTTGCCAGACTCCAAGGGAAAAGCGTCAAGGCGAAACCGGACGCGAAGACAAGCCGCCAGGCGGCCGGTCTGGCTCCCGCAGTTGCGGCACCCAAGCCAGAGCCGACCCCCGTGCTGTCCGAGCCCGAAGCAGGGGCGTCGGAACCGGCGCAAGCGGCCTCGGCTGAAGAGCTAGCTCCTGTCGGGGCGACGGCCGCTTCTGGTTCGGCCGCAGATAGTGAAACGCCGGTCGCCGGGCCGCCGTCCGGCGAGGCGTCTCCGACAGGTGCCGGAGACCGGGCCGGCGGAGCCAAAGCGGCCTATGAGCGGTCGTTCCAGCGGTTCAAAGAAAAAGATTTCGACGGGGCGCTGGAGCGGTTTTCGGAGTTTCTGACCCAGTACCACGCGAGCAAGCTGGCGCCGAATGCGCAATACTGGATCGGAGAGTGTTATTTCGGGAAGCATGAATACGGCCGGGCCATTGCCGCCTACGAGCAGGTGAAAGCCATCGATCCCGCCAGCGAAAAGGTGCCCGCCGCGCTGTTCAAGAAAGGGCTGGCCTACCTCGCGCTCAAGGATCGTAAGAAGGCTTCGGCGGCCTTGACGCAAGTGGTCGAGGCGTTTCCCAAGAGCCCTGAGGCGGGTAAGGCCCGCGAAAAATTAGTCCAACTCAACCAAGGCCGATAACATCATGCAAATGCGTCATGCGTCATGCGGACTATCCGTCAGGGGTCTGGCCCTCATGGCCTGGGGGGGGCTCGTCCTCGCCGGCTGCGCCAGCCACGCCGACTTCGTGAAGACTCAGGAGCAGGTCCGGGCCGTCGCCAAACTGCAAGAGCAGGACCGGCAACGCGACGAAGAGTTGCAAAAGCGGCTCCATGCCCTGGAGTCCAAGAGCGGGAAGACCCCCGTAGCGGACCAGACGGTCAAGGGTCCGCCGAAGGACGTGGAGGCGATCCGGCAGCAGATGGAAGAACTGACGGATCGGCTGAACGACCTGGACCGCCGGGTCGCCCGGCTGCAAGACGGTCAGTACGCCGCGCCAACGCCGGCCAAGCCGGATGCGATGCCCGTCCCGCCGTCCAACGAACCGTCCCGGCAGTCCAAACCGGCCAAGCTGCCGGAAGCGCCGGCCGTCCTTCCCGGCACGCCGGACATTTCACCCACCAGCGCATTCAACCTGGCGCAGAACGACTATCTCAACGGGCGGTACGAGCTGGCCATCCGGGGCTTCGAGCGGTTCTTGAAAGATTTCCCCTCGACCTCGAAAACTCCCGATGCCCATTATTTCATCGGCGAATCGTACTACAGCCTGAAGGACTATCCCCATGCGATGCAAGCCTTCGACCTGGTCGTCCAGGACTATCCGAAGAGTGAAAAAGTGCCCCCCGCTCTCTTCAAGCTGGGGCTGTCCTCGGCGGAGGCCGGCGATCCGCTGAAAGCGCGTAGTTACCTGAAGCGGGTGCTCGAGGAGTTTGCCTCCTCCAACGAAGCCAAGCTGGCCAAGAACAAACTGGCCGAAACCCGATGAGATCGCTTCCTTGCTCGCTCAAGGGGCCATGATGATCGCAACCCCGACGCTCGCAAACCCTTATTGCGGGCCTTCCACTTCCCGGCAAGAAAAAGGTTGCGGTCCGTTCATTCCATTTTTGTTTGATTTCCATTGTGGCTTCGGCTCTTCTGAGGGCAATTCCGCCCGTGATCTTCTCGCCTCCTAAGCCGGTGACTCGCGTGAGCAAGATACGGTTGTTGCCCGGCGACGTGGTCAGCAAGATCGCCGCCGGCGAAGTCGTGGAACGGCCGGCCTCCATCGTGCGGGAGCTGCTGGATAACAGTCTGGATGCCGGCGCGACGAAAATCACGGTGGAGGTGCGGGACGGCGGGCGCACGCTGATCAAGGTGACCGACGACGGGGAAGGGATGAGTCGGGAGGACGCCCCGCTGGCCCTGCAGCGTCACGCCACCAGCAAGGTCCGCTCGGAGCAGGACCTCTGGTTCATCCAGACCCTGGGGTTTCGAGGAGAAGCTCTGCCCAGCATCGCCTCCGTGTCTCGGCTGACGTTGACGACGGCCCGGCGGGATGAGCCGGTGGGCACTAAATTAGTCCTCACGGGCGGGGTGACGGAGCGGCGGGAGGACGTGGCCGCGGCCCCCGGCACCCAGATCGAGGCGGCGGATCTGTTCTTCAATACG
>SYGV01000052.1 GCA_005799365.1 Nitrospiraceae bacterium | reverse complement strand
TGATGTACATCTTCTTGACCACGATCAAGTAATAGTACATCGAGATCACAATGTTGACGAGGCCGACGAGGATCAGGGTGTAGAGTCCTTCGTTCATCGCCGCGACGAAGATATAGAGCTTGCCCAGAAACCCGGCGAGCGGGGGCACGCCGGCCAGCGAAAGCAGGAACATGATCATCGCGAAGGCCAGAAACGGAGACCGCCGGTTCAACCCGCTGTAATCCTCGATTTCGTCGCTCTGAATCTGGTTGCCGACTGCGATCACAACGGCAAAGGCCCCCACGTTGGCGAACAGGTACGTCAGGAGGTAGTACAGGATGGCGTCGTTGCCCATCTTGGTGCCGGCCGCCAGCCCGATCAGCAGGTTGCCGATCTGCGCGATGCCCGAATAGGCCAGCAGCCGCTTGATGTTCTTCTGCGCAATGGCCACGATGTTGCCGTAGGTCATCGAGAGAATCGACGCCCCCACCAGCAGCAGAACCCAGGCCGGCTTGAACGCCGCCAGCGAGACGAAGAACAGCCGCAGCAGGATCGCAAAGGCGGCGCCCTTGGGCGCGATCGAGAGGAACGCCGTCACCGGCGTGGGCGCGCCGTGGTAGGTGTCCGGAATCCAGGAGTGGAACGGCACGGCCCCGATCTTGAACCCCAGCGCGGCGAAGATCAGCAAGAAGCCGATGATGAGGCCGGGCGTGGGCTTGGCCGACGCGATGTCCGAGAAGACCAGCTTGCCCGTTTCCCCGAAGACCAGGCTGATGCCGTAGGCCAGCAGCCCCGCGACGAAGACGCCCAGGATGAAAAATTTGAGCCCGGCTTCGTTGGACGACACCTCCTCCCGCAGGTACGCCACCAGCACATAGAAGCCGAACGTCGAGAACTCCAGCGTGATGAACATGGACAGGAGGTCGTTTGCCGAGGCCATGAACATCATGCCCAGGGCGGACATCAGGACCAGGAAGTAATATTCGCCCTTGAAGAACCGGAACCGCCGGACATAGTCGATCGAAACCAGGATCACTAGGGCGGTGGCGCCCACGATGAAAATCTTGAAGAAGATCGCCAGCCGGTCCACCACGAACATGTGGTTGAAGAGGGTGCCGGTCACCCCGGCCCGGTCGAACCAGGCCAGGTTCAGCAACACGGCCACCAGCCCGCCCACGCTCAGGTAGGCCAGCTGTTCCTTGGGGAGCCGCGGCATGGCGAAGTCCACGACCAGGACGACGCAGAGCCAGATCGTGAGCAGGATCTCCGGCAGCATGAGCAGGAGATCGGCCCCGGACATGGAGAAGTTGAAGATCATTGCGTTAGAAACTCCGAAAGGTTGTCAGTTCTCAGTGATCGGTTTTCTGTGCAAACTTTTGCGTCCCATCCGTTAACTGACGACTGAGGACTGACGACTGAGAACCATTGTGTGCATTTCCGACGAGCGGCGTCACTTGGGTAATCCGGGACACCAGCGGATCCGTGCCGGCCCGGATGACCTTGTAGAAATGTCCGGGAAAAATACCGAACGTGATGCTGCAGGTGATCATCAGCACCAGCGGCATCCGGTCCACCATCGTCACCGCGTCGTGCGCATGGCTGTAGTGGGCGTCCATCGGGCCATAGAAAACCCCGCGCATCATCCGGAACAGATAGGCCATCGTCAGCACGATGCCCACGACCGCGACAAACACCTGGAACGGGTACTTATTCCAGCTCCCGACGAGGATCATGACCTCGGCGATGAAGTTTACGGTCCCCGGCATCCCGATCGAGGCCATGCAGGCGATCAGGAAGCAGCCGGCGACGAAGGGCATGCGGTTGACCAGTCCGCCGAGCGAGGGAATGTCCCGCGTATGGGTCTGGTCGTACACCCAGCCGGCCATGGCGAAGAGCATGCCCGTGGCCATCGCGTGGGCGAACATGTACAGGACCGCCCCGCTCAAACTGATGTAATCCAACGCGGCCATGCCCAGAAACACATACCCCATGTGGCTGGAGCTGGAATAGCCGATCACGTACTTCGTGTCCTTGGCATAGAAGGCCACGAACCCTCCGTAGAGCATGCTGAACACGCAGAGCACCGCCGCGATGGGCATCAATTCTCGGGTGGTTTCCGGAAGAATCTCGAAGGCCACGCGGATGATCGAGAAGTGCCCGAGCTTCATCAACACGCCCGCGTGCAGCATGCTGGTGGCGGCCGGGGCGGCCGCGTGCCCGACCGGCGACCAAGAGTGCAGGGGCCAGATCGGCGCGATCGAGGCGAAGCCGAAGAAGATCAGGAGCCAAATCAGATCCGCCAGCGGCCCGGAGAAATGCGCCTGCTCGCGCAGGGCCAGAATGTCGAACGTGTGCAAGCCGGAGAATTTGTAGATCAGCAGGATGCCCAGCAGCGAGAGAATGGCGCCGGCCGACAGGAACAGCGTCAGCTTCATCGCCGCATATTCCTTGCTGTTCGAGCCGAAGTTGAACAGGAAGGAGACCGCATCCCGTTTCTTCAACCCCTCCGGATCGGTCATGGCGAGATAGCCCTTGGTATGGCTGCCCCACATGCCCAGCAGCAGATACATCGGCAGCACCGACATCTCGTAGAAGAAATAGAGGAAGAACAAGTCCAGCGACATGAACACGCCGATGGTCGCGGCCGCCAGGACCAGGAGCACGATATAGAACTCCTTGGTCCGGTCCTTGATGTGCCAGGAAACGAAGATGCCCGCGAACAGCAGGATCGAGGAGGCCAGGACCAGCGGGGCCCCGATCCCGTCCACCCCCAGATAGAAGGCGATGCCCAGCTCCTTCGACCATTCGAAGCGCTGGATGAACTGGTACCCCCCCTTGTCCGCGTCGAAGGCGAAGAAGAGGTAGAGGGAGGCGAGCAGGGAGACGCCGGCCGAGGCGGCGGCGATCAGACGGACCGCCAGCGCCTTGCGGTTCGACACGAACATCAAGGCGATGGCGCCGGCAAACGGCGCGAACAAAATGTAGAGCAGCGCGTACTGACCCATCAAAAAATCGCCCTCAGCAATCAGCTCTCAGCTTTCAGCGGAATCGAAGACTTCGTGCGTCCCGCATTGTTGTACTCTCGCCCTTCCTTCTTGGCTGACGGCTGAACGCTGACAGCCGACTGCTCTTCAGCCGCCATCACACCGCGATCCAGCCGCTCGACCAAGGCCTGCACCGAGCCGTTCATCATCCTGAGGAAGGGCGAAGGGTAGAGCCCGATCCAGAAAATCATCACCGACAGGGACACGGCGATGACCAACTCGCGCGCATTGAGGTCCGTAATGGCCTGACCAGCCGCCTGCGCCAACGGCCCCAACATCGCCCGTTCGTAGTACCAGAGGAAATACGCCGCCCCGAAGACCACCCCGGTCACCGCGACAGCGCCGTACAGCCAATGCGCCTGGAAGGCGCCCAACAGGATCAGAAACTCGCCGACGAACCCGTTCGTGCCGGGCAGGCCGATCGAGGCCAACCCGACGATCAGCAAATAGGTCGCCAGCAGCGGCACCTTCTTGGCCAGCCCGCCGAACGCTGCCAATTGCGTGCTGTGCCGCCGCTGATAGAGGAAGCCGGCCAGGAAGAACAATCCGGCCGTGCTGAAGCCGAGGTTGATCATTGTGAGCAGGCTGCCTTGCAAGCCCTGGAAGTTCAGCGCAAACAAGCCGGCCACCACGAAGCCCAGGTGGCTGATGCTGCTGAAGGCCAACAACCGGCGGAAGTCCGGCTGGACCAGCGCTACGATCGCCCCGTATATGATCGCCAGCAGCGCCAGCGTCATCATCGTGCCCGCCACGCCATGGCTCTTCGAGGCATCCGGCAGGAGCGGGAGGCTGAACCGGATGAACCCGTACGTGCCCAGCTTGACCCCGGCCAAAAAGACCGCCATTCCGATCGGCCCTTCCAGCAAGGCATCCGGCAACCAAGTGTGGAACGGAAACATCGGCGCCTTGAAGGCCAGGCCCATGAAGATCAGCCAGAAGATCAGGACCTGTTTTTCGACGGGAATCGGAATCGTCAGCAATTGCAGAAAATCGAAGGAATAGGCCGGCTCGATGTGATGCACCAGGGCCCAGTCGTGGTAGTTGAGATCCAGCAACACGATCCCGACCAGCATGAACACGCTGCCCATCAAGGTATAGAGCACATACTTGAGCGCCGCATAGTGCCGTTCCGCCCCGCCACCCCACAGCTTGATGAGGAAATAGCTCGGGATCAGCATCAACTCCCAGAAGACGAAGAACAGAATCAGGTCCAGCGCCGCAAAGATGCCCATCATCGTCGTCTCGAGCACCAGCACGGCCATGAAATAGAGCTTGATCTGATGCCGGACCGTGTCCCAGGAGTAGAGCACGACCAGCACGGTCAGGAAGGCCGTGAGGCCGACGAACAACACGCTGATCCCGTCCAGCCCCAGGTGGTAACTGATGCCCAGCGGCGGAATCCAGGCCAGGCGCTCCGAGAACTGCATCGCCGCTGACTCGGGCACGAAGCGCAGCAAAACAACGACGGTGAGCGCCAGCTCCAGGAGCGAGATCCCCAACGCCGCATTCTTGATCAGACCCTCCTCCTCAATCAGCGCGAGCAGGCTCGCGCCCAGGAGGGGCAAAAACAGGATCAGCGAGAGGATCGGAAATCCGAATGTGAGTTCTTGAAGCATCGTCGTTCGTGCTATCCGTTGTCAGCCGTCAGCGATCGGCTCGTCTCACCGCAGCATCCCGCCGGATCCGGTCCACCAGGCCAGGACGAGATGGACCAGGATGAACAAGCCGGCCACGATAATCGCGGCGTAGTGATGCACCTGCCCGCTTTGAATCTTCCGCCAGGAGCGCGCCAGGAGGTGGTTGGCATAGCCGATCGCGTTGAGTCCGCCATAGATCACATACTTCTCCAGCCAGGTGCTGGCCGCCGAACTCGACTGGGTCAGCTCCCCGACCCCGATGACGAGTCGGTCGATGACGTGGCGGTCGAACCAATCCCAGACCAGCCCCAGCTTCTTGGTCGGCTCCACGAACAGGGCGTCATACCGCTCGTCCACGTAGTACTTGTTCAGCAGCGTCCGGTAGACGCCCGGAGACCGTTCCGCCCAGGCCGCCGCGGTCTCGGTGCGAAGGCTGTAGAGATAGTGGGCCAGCCCCCAGCCGGCCAAGGCAATGGCCGTGGCCGCCAGCATCAGGGTGACGACCAGTCCGGACCCAGCGTCATGCCCCGATCCCTCCCCCCCGACTTGCGCCGTGACCTGGTGCAGGAAGTGGTGGAACCACCCGTCCTCCGGCGGCACACCGGGAAATCCGCCGATCACCGAGAGAGTCGCCAGCACCACCAACGGCCCGAGCATGATGGGGGGCGACTCGTGGATATGTTCGGCCGTGTGATGGTCCACTCGGGAACGACCGTAGAAGGTCAGGTACGTCAGCCGGAACATGTAAAAGGCGGTCAGAAACGCCCCGATCGCCGCCATCCCGTATAAGACATAATGGCCGTGCACAAAGGCATGGGCCATGATCTCATCCTTGCTCCAGAACCCGGCCAACGGGAAGATGCCGGCGATCGCCAGCGTCCCGACCAGGAACAACCCATGGGTCCAGGGAATCTTCGACTTGAGCCCGCCCATTTTCATGATGTCCTGTTCGCCGTGCAGGGCATGGATCACCGAGCCGGCCGACAGGAACAGGAGGGCTTTGAAAAAGGCATGGGTCACCAGGTGGAACACTGCTGCCGTGTAGGCCCCGATCCCGCAAGCCAGGAACATGTACCCCAACTGGCTGACCGTGGAATAGGCCAACACGCGCTTGATGTCCGTTTGCACGAGGCCGATCGTCGCGGCGAAGAGCGCCGTCGTCCCGCCGACCATGGAGACCGTCGTCATGGCCATGGGAGCCATGTCGTAGAGCACATGATTCCGCACGATCATGTAGACGCCGGCCGTCACCATGGTGGCCGCGTGGATGAGGGCGCTGACCGGAGTGGGACCTTCCATCGCATCCGGCAACCAGGTGTAGAGAGGCAGCTGGGCCGACTTGCCCACGGCCCCGACCAACAGGCACAGGGCAATCGCCGTCGCCATTTCGGTGGAGAGCTGGCCGGCCTGGGCGAACACCTGCTGGTAATCCAGCGTCTTGAAGTTCTGGAACACCAGAAAGATGGCGAGCAGGAACCCGGCATCTCCGATCCGATTGACCACGAAGGCCTTGGACGCCGCCTTGGCCGCGGACACCTTGTCGTAGTAGTAGCCGATCAACAGGTACGAGCAGAGGCCCACCCCCTCCCAGCCGATGAAGAGGACTAGGTAGTTGCTCCCCATCACCAGCAGGAGCATCGAGACCATGAAGAGGTTCATGTAGGTGAAGAAGCGGGTGAAGCCCTCCTCGCCGTGCATGTACCCGACCGAATAGAGGTGGATGAGGAGCCCGACGCCGGTCACCACCAGCAGCATGATGCAGGTCAGGGGGTCGATCAGGAAGGCCAGGTTGACCGTGAGGTCGCCGCCGAAAATCCATTTATAGGCGACAACTTCCCTGGCGACGCCGGAGCCCAGCGTTTCCGCAAAGACCCCGATCGCGCAGAGGAACGAGAGGCCCACCGAGCCCCAGGCCAGCCGGTGCGCCACCTCATGGGAATAGCGGCTGCCCAGCAGGCCATTCAGGAGCACGGCCACCAGCGGGAAGACGGGAATTAGGATGACGATCAGATCGGACACGTTACCACTTTAAGAGATTCATTTCGTCGACGTTGGTCGACAATTTTCCGCGGAACACGACGATGATGATCGCCAGCCCCACGGCTGCCTCCCCGGCGGCGATCGCGATCACGAACAGGGCGACGATCTGTCCGGCCATGGACTCCAGATAATGGGAAAAGGCGACCAGATTGATGTTCGCCGCGTTGAGCATAATCT
>SYGV01000051.1 GCA_005799365.1 Nitrospiraceae bacterium | reverse complement strand
TGCGGCGCTCCTCCACGATATCGGGTACCTCATCAACTCGCGCCAGCACCACAAGCACGCCTACTACCTGATCAAGCACAGCGACCTCTACGGATTGACCGCCGACGAGGTCGAGATCATCGCCAACGTCGCGCGCTACCATCGACGGGCGCTGCCCCGCGACACCCATGACGGCCTGGCCCAGTTGCCGCCCAAAAGCCGGAAAACCGTCCTGATTCTCAGCGCGCTGCTCCGCATCGCCGACGCCCTGGATCGCAGCCAGTTCTCGGTGATTCAGGACCTCCGCGTCTCGGTGGGCGCACCGGTGCGCATCACGCTCAAGACCGGCGGCGACCCTGAATTGGAAATCTGGTCGGCCCGCAACCGCGCCGACCTCTTCGAAAAAGTCTTCAAGCGGCCGATCCAGTTCGAGACGGCCGACTCGTTCACCCGCGAAGGAGTGCCTGCATGACGCCCCCTCTGGTCACGTTCAACCAACCACATCCCTTCCCCGGCAAGCTGATCATCGTGGAAGGCATCGACGGCTCCGGCAAAAGCACCCAGTTGCTGCTGTTGCAGAAATGGCTGACCGCCAAGGGCTACAACGTCTTCTTCACCGAATGGAACTCGTCCGAGCTGGTGCGCGAGACGACCCGCCGAGGGAAGAAGAACAAGTCGCTTACCCCCACGACGTTCAGCCTGCTCCACGCCACCGACTTCGCGAACCGGCTTTACTACGACATCCTCCCGCCGCTCAAAGCCGGCATGGTGGTGCTGGCCGACCGGTACGCCTACACGGCCTTCGCGCGCGACGCCGTGCGGGGCGTTTCGCCGGCCTGGGTGCGCAAGCTCTACGGCTTTGCCATGAGGCCGAACATGGCCTTCTATTTCAAGGTGCCGATCGAGGTGGCCATCAATCGCCTGCTAGGCGGCATGCGCGCCCAGTTCAAGTATTATGAAGCCGGCATGGACATGGGCTTGAGCCAGGACATGACCGAGAGCTTCCGCATTTTCCAGGCCCGCATCCTGCTGGAGTACGACAAGATCGTGAGCGAGTACGGTCTGATCACGATGGATGCCACGAAGGAAATCGAAGAGCAGCAAAACGATATGCGCCAGTTGGTCTCCACGGCGCTGGAACATTACAAACCGAAACGGGGCACGCATGGAAAACGCGAGACAGTATTTTGGCGACGGTTTGCCGTACCAAAATCTGAATGAGCTCAAAGGCAAGCTGATCGCGATCGAGGGCACGGACGGCGTGGGCCGCTCCACGCACATCGAGATGTTGCAGGAGTGGCTCGAGGTGCAGGGGTACGGCGTCGTCACCACCGGCTGGACCCGCTCCAACCTCATGTCCAAGACCATCGAGATGGCCAAGCAGGGCAACATCCTGGACCGCTGGTCGTTCAGCCTCCTCTACGCCACCGACTTCGCCGACCGATTGGAGCACCAGATCATTCCGGCGCTTCGTTCCGGCTTCATCGTGCTGGCGGACCGGTACATTTACACGGCCTTCGCCCGGGACTTCGTCCGTAGCGGGGACCGGTCCTGGATCAGGGACCTGTTCGGTTTCGCGGTCATTCCCGACCTGGTCTGCTACCTGCGGATCGACGTGGATACGCTGGCCCTGCGGGTGATCGAGACCAAGGGGATGAACTTCTGGGAGTCCGGGATGGATTTGCGGCTGGGGGGCGATCTCTATGACAGCTTCAAGAAATATCAGGGGCTGCTGATCGAGGAATTCGACAAGATGGCGGAGGAGTTCACGTTTGAAGTGGTGGACGCCCGCAAGCCGCCGGAGGAAATCCAGGAGGCGCTGCGGCTGAAGATCGAGCCCCTGCTCAAGAACGGCCGGGCCCAACTGGCCCCGGCGGGGACCGGGAGTCCCGTCAAAGAATCGGCTACGGCTCCCCCAGCTTCCTGAGCTGCGAGGGCGTGAGCCACCAACGCAACATCCCCGGTTCTGCCTTGGGCGCCCCCTCGAAGCGGACGCAGCAGGCGCCGGCTTTCTTCAGCGACAGGCCGGCGACCGGTTGGCCGAACAGCAACACGCCGGCTGCTTCGCCGAGATGAGGTTCATGGCCGACACAGATCACGCAGGCGTCTTCTGGGAGGCCGGCCAGCAGGGGCAGGAGCTTGTCGGGAGGCGCGTCGGGAACCAGTTCGTCGCAGATCCGAATTTCCAGTCGGAGACACAATGTGTCACGAATGATGTTCGCGGTATCGAACGCGCGGAGCAGCGGGCTGGACAGGATATGGGTCGGGACCAGGCCGAGTCGAACAAGCCCCGCCGCTCCTTCACGGACCCGCTCCGCCCCCTTGGGTGTCAGCGGCCGTTGGACCTCGGCCCCCTTCCACGCCTCCGGCTCCACGGCAATCCCATGTCGAAACAAGATACAGTCCATTCCGCTCTCCTTCAACACAAAGGCGCGAGCGGCTACTGTACCATACCGACTTTGCCGACTTGAAGCCCCGACGAGGGCACAAGAGCATGGCTGAAAAAACTAAGGCACGACAAGAGGTTGAGCAGGACCGAGCGTCCAGATGCAGGACTGTGGCCTTGCACGCCCTAGCCTCCCTCTCAGCTGGAGACCGCCGCGCCAAGACTTTGCATCGGTTGCGCACCCACCTGCGACGGCTGCAAGCCTACCTGGAACTCGTGGGAGAAGAAGAGAACGCCACGACCATCGCCCGCTGCATCTCCCGCTTCAGCCGTCTCCGCACGTTACACGTGTTCGACCAGTATCTGGACCGTTGCAATGCCCCGAGGCGGGATCGTCGGCTCGTTACGCAACGGATCCGGGTCTTGGAGCGCAAGCTGAAGAAGAAACAGGCCTACAGGAACGTCGAACGCGTAGTGGAGCACTATGCCCTCCCCCCCCACGCCGGCCCCTTCCGATTGGCTGGACCGACGCCTCATCGCCTTGCGAACCAGGCAGGCCGGCCGCCTGCGCGAACTGATCGCCCGGGCCGACGCCAATCCCCGCCGCAAGACGCTCCATCGTCTCCGGCTCATGATCAAGTCCGTCCGCTATCAAGAGGAATGGGCTCGCGGCGAATCCTATGCCAAGCCTGATCTTGTCGCCTGGCTGAAGCAGGCCCAGACCGTTCTGGGTGAATATGAGGAGCGGGCGCAGTTCCGGAAGCTGGCGACGAAGCTCGGGCTGGAGTCACAGCCCGCCATCGACAAGGACTGGCGGAGGGTGCGCGACCTAGCCCGCGCCCGCCCGGCCCGCCTTACCGAACTCGTCGCAGGCATGACACGCGGCCACCTTCGGTTGCTTCGCACGGGCGATCCAGCCGCCAGGATGGCTTTCTAGAACCTATCTCGCAATTGAAACGGCTTCATTCCGAGGAGCGGCTGTTTGCTAGGTTGAGAGCTCGGAGGGTCGTCTGGAAACGGCGATTCGTTCAGAGCTCCAGGCCACACGGTCACATGCAGCCAGGCTCGGAAATCGATTGCGAGGCAGGCGCTAGTCTCATCCCAGCCGCCATCCAAGCCATGGCCGCGATAGGGCCAGCACCACCCACCATCTTGACTAATCAATATTCGTTGATGTAATTTGTCGCATGCCCGCAACCGCTCACAAGAAACTGGCGCATAGCGCCAAATGGTTCCATGCGCTGGCGGACGAGACCCGTCTGCAAATCATCGACTGTCTGACCGACGGGGAGCAGTGCGTCTGCGACCTGACTGAAAAACTCGCCGCGGCCCAATCGCGCCTGTCTTTTCACTTGAAGACGCTCAAGGATGCGGGCTTGGTGAAAGACCGCCGCGACGGACGCTGGATCTACTATTCGCTGAACGGCGAGGCCCTGGAGCAATTGAGCGAGCTGGTTGCCGATCTCAAAGGCCAAAGCCGCAAGGGCCCATCGCTTTCACCCTGCTGCAAGTGACTTTTTTTACCCTCTACTATCAAGATTTATTGATACATCAAGCTAAAAGGAGGCCCCACATGGCAGATCGCAGCGCTGGGGACAGCATCAAAGAGAGCGTCAAGGCCGAATTACCGGCAGGCTGCCTTACAGGTCCAAAGCGGCGGCAGTTCCTGTTGCGGCGATAAGACCTCCGGTAAGTTCGATCCGATCACGTCCAACCTGTACCGTTGAGCGAGACCGGCTCATTGCGCCTGAAGCCCTGCTGGCCTCGCTCGGCTACGGCAACCCGACGGCCCTGGCCCAATTGAACCCCGGCGAAACCGTGCTGGACCTGGGCTCGGGCGGCGGGATCGACGTCGAAACCGTCGCCAAGTAAGTGGACGCAAATTTCTCAGCGCCTTCATCCGCGCCCGCAAACCGCCTAGAGGAGACAAGGCCCCCTGACCGGACGCCAACGAGGCATCATGATGATCGTTCACAATAAAGGAGAATAAATGGATATTGCGATAGATTCAGCTGCTTCACTGCCAAGCGAAAAGCGCCTCAATCTTTTTGAACGCTACCTCACCCTTTGGGTCGGGCTCTGCATGGTGGCAGGGGTGGCGATCGGGAAGCTCCTGCCCGGCCTAGTGAACTCCCTACGGTCACTTGAGCTGGGAACCGCCAGCCAGGTGAACGTCCCCATGGCGATCTTGATCTGGCTCATGATCGTCCCGATGATGATGAAGGTGGACTTCGCCTCGGTCCGTAACGTCGGCAAGCGACCGAAGGGACTGGCCGTAACCCTCCTCGTCAATTGGCTGGTGAAACCCTTTTCCATGGCGTTTCTGGCTTGGCTCTTTTTCCGCCACCTCTTCTCGGCCTGGATCGGGCCGAACGAGGCGGACCAGTACATCGCCGGGGCGATCATCCTGGCGGCAGCCCCCTGCACCGCCATGGTGTTCGTCTGGAGCTACCTGACCGACGGAGATCCGGCCTATACCCTGGTCCAGGTCTCGGTGAACGACCTGATCATGCTCCTGCTCTTCGCCCCATTGGTCGGCTTCCTGGTCAGCGGCGCCTCCTCGCTGACCGTTCCCTGGCCGGTGCTGTTCTACTCGGTCGCCTGCTTTATCGTCATTCCCCTGGCCATCGGGACGGCGCTCCGAATCTGGTTCATCAGGCGAAGGGGCCAGCGCTGGCTCGAGGAGAGTCTGCTGCCTCGCTTCGCGCCGGTCACGATCACCGCCCTGCTGGCCACGCTGGTCCTAATTTTCGCCTTTCAGGCGGACAACATCACGGGGCGATCCTTTCACGTGGCCCTGATCGCCGTCCCGATCCTGCTCCAGGTCTATTTCAACTCGTCGCTGGCCTACGGCCTCATGAAATTCCTGCACGTACCCTATGCGATAGCCGCGCCGGGCGCGCTGATCGGTGCCAGCAATTTTTTCGAGCTGGCAGTGGCCACCGCCATCGCCCTCTACGGTCCCGGCTCGGGAGCGGCCCTGGCGACCGTGGTGGGAGTGCTGGTCGAGGTGCCCGTCATGCTCTCGGTCTGCGCCATCTGCAACCGGACGCGCCATTGGTTTCCGAGAGAGGAAGCCGCATGAAAGCGCGGGTCTTGTTTCTCTGCACCGGCAACTCCTGCCGCAGCCAGATGGCGGAAGGCTGGCTCCGGCATCTGGCCGGAGACCGTTTCGACGTGGCCAGCGCGGGAACCCATCCGGCCGGCCTCAACCAGGTTGCGGTCGAGGCCATGCGCGAGGTCGGCGTGGATATTTCACGACACGCCTCCAAGAAGGTGGAGCAATTTCTTGGCGAACGGTTCGACTATGTCATCACGGTCTGCGACCATGCGAAAGAGGCCTGCCCGACATTTCCTGGCGCCGCCTCCCTCTTGCACTGGAGCTTCGACGATCCGGCTGCGGCCCAGGGATCGCCGGAGGAACGGCGGCAAGTCTTCCGGCTGGTCCGCGACGAGATCGTCGGCCGTATCCGGCAGTTTGCAGAATTCCCACGCGAACGGAAGGGACAAAATCGGGGGAACAACGGGACGGTTATGATGCGGCAGGACGAACAGACTGAGGCGGAGCCGTCCCGCTGACGGCAAGCTTGTATCCGACGCCGGGGAGCGCAAGGACCGTCCAGCCGGCGCTCGGCAGACCGGCCAGCTTCCGATTGAGCGCCAAGACCAGCCGTTCCAATTCGTGGTCGTAGACCGGGTCCTGCTCGCCCCACACGGCCGCCGTCAGCTCTTCCCGCTCCACGATGAGCCGATCCTGCCGCGCGAGCCGTCGGATAATCCGCCACTCGGCATCGTCAAGTTCCAGGCGCGCCCCCTGCAAGGACACCGTGAATCGGCCAGCCTCCAACCGGACCATCCCGTCCAGATAGGTCTCCGGTCGAACGGCCGGCGGACGGGTGCGTCGCAACACCGCCTGGACCCGGGCCACCACCTCCTTCGAGCTGAAGGGCTTCGTGACATAGTCGTCCACCCCGAGTTCGAACCCCTTGAGGCGGTGATCCTCCGTCCCGAGCGCAGACATCATGATCACCGGAACGGCGCAGGTCTGCGGATCGGCCTTGAGTCTCCGGCAGAGTTCGTGCCCGTCCAGCCAGGGCAGCATCACATCCAGCAGGACCAACGCAGGACGAAGCCGTTGCACATCGGCTAGGCCGATCCGGCCGTCGTGCGCCGTATTGGTCCGGTACCGGGCCCGGCGGAGGGCCAGGTCCAGGAGCCGCGCATGGTCCGGCTCGTCGTCGATGATTTGAATGATTCCCATAGGCTCGACGCTCCCACTCTACCCGCTCCCCGTTGCGCCCACATCACGTCCCTGTTACCGCCCGGTTCATTCCCCCTGCGTCAAGATGCGGAAACGCGCAAAGATTTACAGACTTGTAACAGCTCGGTCACCGCCCCGTGACAGGACCGGAGTATTCCTGTGTACCGGAACATCGCAACAGGTCTATTAGGCGGAACCGAAGGAGGAGGGCATCAGCATGAAGAGGCAGCGAGTGGCAACGACCCTGGCGATCCTGTTCACCTTGGGCTCGTTCGGGGCTCCGGACGAGCCGGCCCAGGCCCAGGATCAAGCGGTCCAGGCGGGCACGCATCAAGTCACCCCCACCACTCCGGATCAACCGCCGCTCGCGCCAGGCGGGATGACCCAACGGGGCGCGCAATCCATCGAGAGCACCCCGCTGGAAGACCTGTTGTTGGAAAAGGGCATCATCAACACCGATGACTGGATCAGAATCAAGGCCGAACAGGAGCGCCTGTTCAACGAACGGTCGGTGGTGGCCGAATTCACCGGCAGCCCGAACTGGTACGAGCGGATCACCATGTATGGCTACGGCATGATGCGCTACAACCAGACCACCAACGGCCAGGTCAGGACCTATCACGATGCGTCCGTCGGTGACACGGCCAACGGAGCCCAGCCTGGCTTCTTCTTCCGCCGCATCCGCTGGGTGGTGACCGGACAGGTCTCCGAACACGTGGCCTTCTTCATCCAGCCGGACCTGGCCAGCAACATCAGCGGGAACACCCATGCGGTCTCCATGCGCGACGCCTACGGAGACTGGATCTTCGACAAAGACAAGCAATATCGGTTGCGGGTCGGTCTCCAGCGCGTCCCCTGCTCCTTCGACAACTGGCAGGCCTCCCGTGTCCGCATGGCCATCGACCGGGCCGACTCGACCAACAGTTGCGCCCCCAGCGAACGCGACATGGGCATCTCCTTCATGTACTCGCCCAAGATCGCCCAGGCCCGCTTTAAGCAAATGCTGGACTACGGCTACGGGCCCGGCGACTACGGCGTGTTCCACATCCAGGTGGACAACAGCGCGGGTTTGAACACGGCGGAGAACAACAAGAACAAGCGGGTCAGCGTGCGCCTGGCCTGGCCCTGGGAGCTTCCCGGCGGGCGGCTCATGGAAACGGGCATGAACGCTGGCACCGGCACCTGGAACGTGGCCATGGGCACGGCAGCGGCAGGCCGGACGCTCTATTCGGTGAACTCGGCCGCCTGCGTGGGCGCAGCCACCACCTCCGGCTGCACCTCAGCCAGAAACTACCTGGATGAACGGATCAACTTCTACGTCTATATGCCGCCCCAGCCCTGGGGATTCATCGCCGAGTATACGACGGGCCGGGCCCCCAAGCGGAACGGAAACGGGGTCGTCGAATCCTCCCACTTCTACGGCGGCTACGTGCAGGCCCATTACCAGTGGAAATACTCCGATGTCGGCCTGGCCAACTTCTACTCGCGCTGGCAGGAATATTATGGCGGGTTGAAGTTCCAGACCGGCGCGCCGGACGATCGGATGAAGGAAGTGGAGACCGGCATCGCCTGGCAGCCGGACCCCCAGTGGGAATTTACCATCGCCTATACCTTCACCCAGCGGAACAACTTCGCCACGGTCAATCCCGGCCAGACGGCGACCACGCCCGGCACGCAGATCGACGCCTACGGCAACCTGCTCCGCTTCCAATGCATCTGGTTCTGGAACTGATCAATCGGGTGCGACAACAACCTACCCTCCCTCATTGCGCGGGAGCGGTCATCCGCAGGCTAGCAACATTCGAGGGCGGGCACGAATTGACCGAAAACGAAGTGGAGGTCGCGGGCGGGAAATATTCCGCCTGTGTCGGCAAACGAATGTCCCTGGCCCATTAATTGACGGGAAGACCTGGGCCCCTTGTCTGTGGCCGTCGAAGGTTGACAACCATCAGCGCGGGCCAGCCCTTTCCTGCGATGGTTATGAGCCGCTCGCAAACAGGCGATCCACATCGATGATGATCAGCTTCGATTCATCCAGATACCGTTCGTAGCCGTCCTTCCCGCGCACCTCGCCGTTGGGAATCCAGGCTTCCTTCGGTTTGAACCCGACGAGATATAGAAACCGGGCGACCGGGAGCAGCGGCATGTCGCGCGCATCGAGCTCGTAAGTCGTCTCGTAAATCTTAGTGGCGGGCGAGGTGCGGAAATTGGCGAGGATGACGTACAGCCGTCCTTTGCGGACGAACAGCCCACCGGAGGTCACCACTTTCCCCCGCTCCTTCTCCCCGGTCAGGAGATAGAAGGTGACCAAGTCCACCGGCGACGCCTTTTTGAAGGCCTGCGCTAGCAACGGCGCCAGGGTTTTGATCTGCGCGGCGGAAAACGCCTGGGTGAGATCCTGATCGTGGGCAAACAACTCTCTCGCTTCCCCGATGACCCGATTCCTGTCGACGACGGACACGCCCTTGAGCACCAGCTCCATCTGATCGGGCGTGAACGCGGCGGGATGGCTGTGTCCGGGCCGGCCTGCTTCCGGGTCGAACATCAGCCAGATCGACGAGTTCGGTTCCTCGTGAATGACGATGGGCGGAGGTTCGGTCACGCATCCGGCGAAAAGTCCCCCCAGGAGGATAAGACACACATTGAGCGGGATCTGCCTGACGTTCATGACTCCTGTTCCGAAAATTGCGGAGCCCCTTCACGGCCGACGCAGTCTAGCAAAAACGATGCAAACAACACAAAGCGCACCGGGATGGGACAGGCCCCGCTGGTGCGCTTCGACCGGCCCTGCGAATGATCAATTGACCGCGGACACCCCGATTGCGGCCGCCGCCAGGGGCGATCCGGTCAGGACCTGGAGATTCTTGGCGACGTGGGCAGCGGACAAGGGGTACGCGCCGGCTTTCACCACAATCTGCTGCCCCTCCCGGCTGTTGACGAACTTGAGAAACTCCAGTTCCTCCCGATCGAGCGTGCCCTTGGGGTCCATGTTGACGTAGAGGTACAGAGGCCGATGCAGCGGATAGGTCCCGTCCGCCGCCGCCGCCGCGCTCGGGGACACGAACGGCTGCCCGGTTTTCTCGGCCAGGGGAACCGCCCGCACGAACGAGGTCTGGAATCCGATGCCGGCATAGCCGATCGCCAAAGGATCCTTCGCAATTGCCAGGATTTCCGAGGCGGACCCGGGCGCTTCCTGCACCTCCGCCTTCAGATCGCCCCCTGCCAGGGCCTCCTGGATGAAGAAGGACCTGGTGCCGGACTGCTTGTCCCTGCCATGGAGGCGAATCGGCCGTTGCGCCAAGCTTTCCACTCCCGCCTGCCCCCAGATCGCGATGTCCGCTCCCGCTCCGCGCTTACGGTCCCTTCCGAAGATGGCATCTACCTGCTCCAACGTCAGCCCCTTGATGGGATTCTCGCGATGCACGTAGATGGCCACCGCATCCAGTGCAATCGTGATCTCGGTCGGGTCATACCCGAACCGGGAGTGGAAGTCCTTGCTCTCCTCCTCGGTCAGACGGCGGGACGAAGCCAGCATCGAGACACGACCGGAGGCCTGCGGTCCGTTATAGTATCCGTCCCCGCGCCGGATCTGCGCCTGGTCGCTGACGAACTGCATCAAGGCTCGTTCGGTTCCGCCGCCCAGGATGCCGATTTTCGCCGCCGGGTAAAGTTGCCGGAAGGCGGCCGCCAATTTGAGCATCAACGGCTGCATCGTGTCCGATCCCGCGATCACCAGATTGCCGGAGAGGTTCGCAACCGGGACATAGGAGCCGACACTGTGGTCCACGACCGGGCGGCTCAACACCTCCGCCTGCTCGGCAAGAACCGGGGCCGCGAAGGCCAGGCTCGCGAGCAAGCCCATGACAACGCCCAACGCCCACTGGGCCCAGTCCCTCCGCACCCGTTCCCTCCTTCGCCTCATTGCCATACCCTCCGTATCGTGAATCGTTGCTGCCCTCGACCACTCATCTCGTGGCACAGCATACCCCTCCAGGGTTGCCGGTCAATGACGCGATGGTTACAACCGTGTAAAATTTGGCAAGGCGGAAGAAAAGAAGATGGCACGCACACATCAGGCCTACGCCTGAGCCAAACGACGGGGAACAAGTGCGGGCGGAAGGTTCGGTCTCAGTTATCGTCGTCTCTGAGCGTCCACCCTTTTTTCATGACGCAGCGCTCGGTCGCCTGCAGCACCATATAGCTGTTCCCCTGCTGAAGCTTCGGGTCCTTGATTATATCCAGCGAACACTGATTATAATCTATCGCAAAGGCTTCCTGGGGTTTATTGGGGTGCACCCAGGACCCGCCGCCGCAGGCCGTAAGCAAACCCAGAGCCAGACTCAAGACGACGATTTGCCGGATCCTCATCATTCCCCTCCCCTTCAGTTGGACGGCGCACTCACGGTGGAGAATAGACCAGCCGCCATTAGGCGTCAAGCATTCCTGACGCCATTCCTGCCGCCAGCCGGGGCATACCCATACGAACGCTTGCCAGAAGACGGAACCTCAGTGTACCCTCATAGCGGCGCTGGCGTAGCTCAATGGCAGAGCATCGGTTTTGTAAACCGACGGTTGGAGGTTCAATTCCTCTCGCCAGCTCCATCTGCTTCTGCTGACGTTGCAATCAGTTCGGTATTGACAGGACCTCTCACCTGTTTTTCCAATTCTGCGAGTGCAACCAAACGTGCAACCTTTTCCCGCTCAAAGCACTTCGTCAACCGGGTTGCTGCCGCTTTCAGATCAGCCTTGTTGACGATGTTGTAGCGGTC
>SYGV01000050.1 GCA_005799365.1 Nitrospiraceae bacterium | reverse complement strand
GGCCCAAGAGCGGCTGCCGCAGTCATCGGCCGGGTCCGGCTTCGGAGTCGGAGCGGGAGTGGGCGACGTGTCCGGCAACTCGACCCGCACCAGCTCCTTCGATAAGAGCGCGTTCCTGGAGCGGCTCTCGCAGAACGAAACCGTCTTCGGTCGCGTGCTGGCCATCGACCTTCCCGGTCGGCGGATACACCTGGAGACGGGGGGCAGCTCACACGACGAAGGCCGGGCGGGGACCGGTGCCATGTCTTCCCTGACCCTCTATCTGGATAGCGAAACCAACATGGAACTGATCAAGCAAGTCAACAGCGGTGATGACGTGACCGTTCAGGTCCGTGAAGAAACGTCTGCGAGTCAGCCCTTTGGCACGGGCCGAAAGCTGGTCCGTGACGTTTCCGTCCTTCGCGGTAACGAGAAGCTGGCCGGCTTCGGCGGCCTCGGCCAGCGGCCGAACCCCGGCACCGAGCGGGGCATCGAGACCAACTCAGGCTCAGGAACCGGCGGTCCGGTTGGACAGATTCTGCCTGGTGAAGTGACCGGCGCCAAGGGCTTCAATAGCTCGATCGGCGAAGTCACCGGCGCCGCTCCCTGCTGGAACTGCGATCCGCAGCCAGGTTGGGGCTATGGCAACAGCACCAAGAGCGACTACGGAAGCTCCGACAAGCCGTCCTATACGAAGGGTCTGCAGTAAACCGCAACCCGGTTGTCGGATCAGTCAGAGCGTGAAGGCGGTGGCGGCGATAAGCCGCCACCGCTGTTTTAAGTCCCTTGCAATCTGGCGGAAAGATGAGCGAGCCGGCGCGGGCGCCTTCGGACAACTTGCAGGTCGATGCGGAGCTGGACTTGCGGGGCGTGATCTGCCCCTACAACTTCGTCAAGACCAAGCTAAAACTGGAAAGCTTGCAGGCGGGACAGATCCTGTCGGTCATTCTCGACGAGGGGGACCCGATCCGCAACGTGCCGCGAAGCGTATCCGACGACGGACATGCCGTACTCAAGCAGGAACAACTGACCGGCGCCTACCGCGTCACCATCCGGAAACGCGCCGCCTCTTAAGGCGCGTTGTGCTCTGGCGATTTCCTCCGGCCTTCCCCCGATATCCTTCAATCACCAGCGTCACGGCTCCGCTGATGGGCGCCTGGAGAAGCTGCCTCCCAAGAGCGCTGGCTTGGCCTCTGAGGACAGTCTCCCCGGACATCGTCAGATCCTTGGCCAGCACGACAGCACGGTCGCCCAACACTTCCTCGACGGCTTGGAGGACCTTGCAAAGCCTGCCCGCAGGCGCCAAGAGAACCAGCGCGCCAGGTTCCTTGCGCAAAGTCCGCAAGAGGCGATGCAGCGCCGCGGATGTTCTGGGAAGGGTCCCCTGGAAAAAAAACCGCTCCCCCGAGAGGCCGGAAACTGCGAGGGCCGCCAATCCGGCTGATGGGCCTGGCACCGGGACAATCGGAATGCCCGCACGGATGGCTTCTCGAATCAGAAATCTTCCTGGGTCGGCAATCACCGGAGTTCCCGCGTCTGAGACCAGCGCCACGCTGGCCCCCGCGCGGAGACGCGCAAGCAGCACCGCGGTTTTTTCTTCCTTGTTTTCGTTGTGGTAACTCGTAAGCGGGACGCGGAGATCATGTCGCTCGCAAAGCGGCTGGGTCTGCTGAGGGTCTTCCGCTGCGATGACCGCCACGTGTCCGAGAACATGAAGCGCCCGCAAGGTCACGTCTTCGAGGTTGCCGATCGGGGTGCTGACGACATATAACGTCCCCGGGCTCACGCCGTTTTTCATGACACGCCCCTTCGGATGCGGCACCAGATGTATCGGTCATACTACTTGTCCACGAAGCGGAATGTCTAGACGTGCGCACGGACCACCCGGCGCAACGAACTCTCCGATAAATCCGTCCCTTCCTTGACCCTCTTCCCGGCTTGACGTTATAATGACAAACTTCACGGGATGAATTTTCTCAGTGAAGTTGCGAGGATAGGGCAATGCCGGCCACATTTTTTATCGCGACGATCGTCTTGTATTTTGCAGGCACGGGTTTTTTCCTGGCCTACCTGCTGCGCCGATCGGAAGCCCTGTCGCAGGTCTCCCTGGGCGTCACGGCTGTCGGGTTCCTGACCCATACCCTGGCCTTGTTGACGCGCATGCTGGAGGCGGGACAGGTGACGCTGGCCAGTTTTCACGAAGCCATGTCGTTTTTTTCCTGGGCGCTCGTGTTGGTGTTCCTGTTTGTGGAGATCCGCCATCGCATTCATGTCCTCGGCTCGTTCATTCTTCCCCTGGCCTTGATTTCCCTCCTGTCCGCCGCAGCCCTGCCCAAAGAGGTCCCGACGCTGGAGCCGGTGCTCAAGACCGTCTGGGTCCACGTGACGCTCAGCATGCTGGGCACGGTCGGATTTGCCGTGGCGTTCGTGGCCGGGATCATGTACCTGATCCAGGACGGCCTGCTCAAATCCAAGCGATTCAACGTCCTCTACAGCAAATTGCCGCCGCTGGACTTCCTGGACCGGCTGAACCAGCAGTCCATCGTAATGGGATTCCCGCTCCTGACCATGGGCATTATCACGGGCGCCATCTCCGCCGAGTTCGCGCGAGGCTCGTACCTCAGTTGGAATCCCGAACAACTCTGGGCGCTGGCCACCTGGCTGTTTTATTTCGTGGTGCTGATGGGACGGCTGACCGTCGGCTGGCGGGCTAAACGCGCCGCCTATCTGACGATCATCGGGTTTGCCGGAGTGGTCTTGACCTTCATCGGCGTGATGCTGAAAGCCCATGGAGCCGTCGCATGAGCGCTTCCGTGAGGTCGGGAGCATGAACATCATCGCCGTCGGCTTGAGCCATAAGACGGCTCCCGTGGAGGTGCGCGAACGGCTGGCTGTCCCGGAAAGCCGATTGGGCGAAGCGCTGCACCGGTTGTGCGGCTACCAGGGGATCAAAGAAGGCGTGCTCCTCTCCACGTGCAACCGCGTCGAGGTATATGCCGTCGTGGACGATGTGGACGCCGGCTTTGCGCGGGTGCAGGAGTTCCTGGCCGACACGCATCTCTCCCTGTCTTCCGAGCAACTGACGCCGCACCTCTACTGGCACACCGACGGCCGCGCGATCAGTCATTTGTTCCGGGTGGCGGCCAGCCTGGACTCGATGGTCGTCGGCGAACCGCAGATCCTGGGCCAACTCAAAGATGCCTTCGAGGCATCGTTGACCCACAAGGCCAGCGGCCTGGTGCTCAACAAACTGCTCCAAAAAGCGATCTCGGCCGCCAAGCGGGTCCGGACGGAAACCAAGATCGCCGAAACCGCGGTGTCCGTCAGCTATGCCGCCGTGGAACTCGCCAAAAAAATCTTCTCGAACCTCAACGAGAAGACGGTCCTGCTGGTCGGAGCCGGGGAGATGGCCAAGCTGGCCGCCAAACACCTGATCAACAACGGCGTACAGCGGGTGATGATCACCACCCGGAATCCCCAGGGCGCAATCGAGCTGGCGCAACGCTTCAACGGCGCCTCGATTCCCTTCGATGAATTCCGTCGGGCCATGGCGGAAGCCGATATCGTCCTCTGCTCGACCGGCGCCGCACACTACCTGATCCGGGCCGTTGATGTGGAAGAAGCCGTCCGGCGGCGCATGAACCGCCCCATTTTCCTGATCGACATCTCCGTGCCACGCAACATCGAGCCGGCCGTCAAGGACATCGACAACGCTTTTCTGTTCGACATCGACGACCTGGAAATGCGGGTCGAGCAGAACCGGGAGGAGCGGCGGCGCGAGGCGGTCAAAGCGGAAGGCATGATCGAGGAAGAGGTCGCCGCGAGCCTCCACTGGCTCAAGTCCCTGGATGTCACCCCGACAATCGTCGCCCTGCGCAAACGGGCCGAAGACATCAAACAAGCGGAACTCGACAAAGTCATGGCCCGGCTCGGGCACCTGTCGGCGCACGAACGAAGCGCCGTCGAGGGCTTGGCCTCCGCCATTGTCAACAAGCTGCTGCACGGCCCCCTGGTGACGCTGAAAGCAGAAGCCGACTCCGCCGGCAGCTCCATGTACGTCGAGGCCGCCAAGCGATTTTTCGGCCTGGATGCGACCCAGTTGCCGCCCGCCATCCCCGCGGAGCCAGCCCGGGTCAGGGACGAAGAAGGACGCGCGGCACCGGTGACGGCCTTGAAGCAGAGCGATCCAAGCGGACAACAGGAGCCGAAGCGGGCGTGACGGTTGACAGGCACGGCGATGGCACAGGGCCTTCAATTGTTTACATGCCCCAAGTGCCGGAGTGCGTATCTGGGTCATGACCCGCTTCCCGACTGTCCCCGGTGCGGCTATGATTACCGGGAACAAGAAGGGTTTCGTTGGGACGTGTTGATGTATCTGTTGGCCATCATGGGACTGCTGAGCTTCCTGCTCGTGGCCTCATATTACCGAGGCAACTTGGGCGTCGTACCACGCCAGCCGGCAGCATCCCCGAGCGAGGGATTTGAGAAACTGCCAGGAGACCGCTCTCCGGCAGATTCGCCGCAAGCTCCGTTCTCCGGTCCCTATCGCGAACCGGGCCGGTAAGTCGGCTCGGCCAGGCAGACACATAGACAGACATGATGGCACACACCACCACAAGAGGCTCATCGCTGGTTATCGGTACGCGGGGGAGCAAGCTGGCCCTCTGGCAGGCCGAATGGGTCCGGGCCAGCCTGCACACCGTCGCCCCGGACCTAACGGTCACCCTCCGGACCATCAAAACCTCCGGGGATAAGATTCTGGATGTGCCCTTGGCGGCCATCGGCGGCAAGGGCCTCTTCGTGAAAGAAATTGAAGAAGCCCTGTTGCGGGAAGAGATCGATCTGGCCGTACACAGTATGAAAGATGTTCCGACCCAGCTTCCAGAACGGCTCGCGATCCTCTCTGTCCCCAAACGGGAAAACCCGCACGATGCGCTCATCAGCCGGGACGGATGCGCGTTGGCGGACCTGCCGGCCGGGGCCCGCATCGGCACCAGCAGCCTGCGCCGGCAGGCCCAGCTTCTCCATCACCGGCCGGACCTACGCATTCAGATGCTGCGCGGCAACCTGGACACCCGCCTGCGCAAGGTTCGGGATGGGGACTATGAGGCGATCGTGCTGGCGGCGGCAGGACTCACCCGCTTGGGGTGGCTGAACGAGGTGACGGAATATTTGCCCTTCACCATCAGCCTGCCGGCCATCGGGCAGGGCGCCATC
>SYGV01000049.1 GCA_005799365.1 Nitrospiraceae bacterium | reverse complement strand
GTGAAGGGCACGTCCAGATAGCGCGCCAGGGTCTGCGCCAGCAGGGTCTTGCCCGTGCCGGTCGGCCCGATCATCAGGATGTTGCCTTTTTGGAGCTCGACCTCGTCCACCTCGTTGGCGGAGATGCGCTTGTAATGGTTGTGGACGGCCACCGAGAGGATCTTCTTGGCCCGGTCCTGTCCGATGACGTACTGATCCAAGTGGTGCTTGATCTCGGCGGGCTTCCGGAGCTTGGAGGAGATTTCTTCCTTGGCTTCCTCCCAATCCTCCGCGATGATGTCGTTGCAGAGGTTCACGCACTCATCGCAGATGTAGACGGTCGGGCCGGCGATGAGCTTGCGCACTTCATCCCGGCTTTTGCCGCAGAACGAACAGCGGAGGTGTCGGTCCGTCTTCTCCTGCTTGGCCATGCTGATCCCTCCCGGGGAACGCCTCTGTGCCGCTACTTGTCCTTCGAGCCGTCCTTGCCCTGGTCCTTGCCGGTCTCTTTCATCGCCTTCGGCGGCCGCGAAATGACTTCGTCGATCAGCCCGTATCGTTTGGCCTCGTCGGCCGACAGAAAATAATCCCGCTCCGTGTCCAGGGCGATCTTTTCCAGGGGTTGGCCCGTGTGCTTAGCTAATATTTCGTTCAATCGCTCCCGAATCTTGAGGATTTCCCGCGCATGGATGTCGATTTCCGTGGCTTGTCCCTGGTAGCCCCCCATCGGCTGATGGATCATCACCCGGGCGTTGGGCAAGGCGAAGCGCTTGCCTTTCGTCCCGGCCGCCAGCAGCAGTGCGCCCATGCTGGCCGCCTGGCCCAGGCAGATCGTGTTGATCGGCGGCTTCACGTATTGCATCGTGTCGTAGATGCCCATGCCGGCCGTGACGCTCCCGCCGGGCGAATTGATGTAGAGGTTGATGTCCTTTTCCGGGTCCTCCGCCTCCAGGAACAACAACTGCGCGATGATGAGGTTGGCGAAGACATCGTCGATCGGGGCGCCCAGGAAGATGATCCGGTCTTTGAGCAGGCGCGAGTAAATGTCATAGGCGCGTTCGCCGCGGTTGGTCTGCTCGATGACGATCGGCACTAACATAGCACTCTGTCCTTTCTGTTCCGGTTGCTCACAGGGCCCATCGTATCACATTTTCCCCGCACGGCCCTGCCCGCCGTCGTTCCTTGTCGTGATCGTTTCTCTTCCGCGCCGCCGGGACGGTCAGGCGCCACGTTCCCTCTTACCCTTGAATGACCGAGTGGCGGAACACGAAATCCAGCGCCTTGTCGGCCAGGATACGGGCCCTGAGCTCGTCGATGGAGTCCTGCCCGCCGGACTGGATCAGGCGGCCCAGTTCCTCCGGCGCCATCCGCAGCTCCTGGCTCAGCCGCAGGAGTTCGTTCTGGATGTCCTCCTGCTCGACCTTCAACCCTTCTTTGTCGGCGATCGCTTCCAACACCAACCCGATCTTGACCCGGCGCATCGCTTCGGCCTTGTGTTCCTCGCGCGCCTTCCGGAGTTCCTCCTGACGCACGACTGGGTCCGGCGACTGGGGTTGGCCTTTTTGCCGCTGCCGGGCCTGCATCTGCTGGCGAACGATCGCTTCCAGCTCCCGCTCGACCAGGGTGTCCGGCAAGTCGAAGTGGTGGGTTTCCTCCAGCCGCTTCAGGATCGTATCCTTATAGGTATCTTCGATGTCTTTCTTGAGCGCTTTTTCCATTTCGGCCCGGAGTTTCTCTGTGAGCTCGGTCAGCGAGGCATAGGGGCCGCAATCTTTCGCGAATTCGTCATCCAGGGCGGGGAGCTTCTTCCGCTTCACCGCCGTGACCGTGACTCGATACGCGACCGTCTTGCCGGCCAGCCGCTGGTCCGGGTGGGACGCGGGGTACGGTTGCGGAAGCTCGACGAGTTCCCCTTCTTTCTTGCCCACGAGCGCCGCATCCACTTCGATGCCCAGGATCGGCGCGTTAGAGCCGACTTTGTGAAGTTGTCCGGCTTGCTTCGCCCCGTCCACCGGCGCCTGGTCCAGGAACCCCTCCACGTCCAGGATCGCATAGTCCCCTTCGGCCAGGGCTGTGCCGGCCGGCGCCGCTTCGAGTTGCGCCTGCCGCTCGCGCAGGACTTCGAGCGTGCCGGTGACTTGCTCGTCCGCGACGGTGCGCTTGTCCGGCTTGAGCGAGATCGGGTTGGGCGCCTTATAGTCGCGCAACTCGATCTTCGGCTTGATCTCCACCGTGGCGGTGAACGAGAACGACGCGTCTTTCTTGATTTTCACGCGCTCGAGCGGCGGGATCTCCACCAAGACCGGCACGATCCCCGCTTCCCGGACGGCCCGCTCGTAATAGTCCGGCACCAGGCGGCGGATCACGTCTTCTTCGATGTCCTTGGCGTAGCGCTTTTCCAGCATGGCCAGGGGGGCCTTGCCCGGCCGGAAGCCAGGGATGCGCACCTGCTTGTTCAGCTCCGCATAGGCCAGGGCGAACTGCTTGTTCACATCCTCGGAGGGGACTTCGATCTTAAGCGCCCGTTTGACAGGGCCGAGTTCAGTGACGTCGACTTTCATAATTCCACCAAGGGCAGTCAGCTATCAGCCATCAGCCCGGTTTGCGGCAAGCACAACGGAAGAGCCGCCCTGCTCGATGGCACCGGCGCTACACGTCTTCCGTGTTTGGGCTGAAAACCGAATGCTGAACGCTTCTGTTGATTGTTTATGGTGCGAGAGGGGGGACTTGAACCCCCACGGTTTCCCACGAGATCCTAAGTCTCGCGCGTCTGCCAGTTCCGCCACTCTCGCGCTCGGTTGGTCGGAAGGCACGGTCTCAGGATTTCGACGGAGTGCGTGGGCTCATGGCGGTTCACAATTGACGCTCCCGGCCCTCGCTTGGCTATCGTTGTACAGGTCATGACCGTGCACTGTCAACAGGTCGCGCCGTTCTCGGCAGGAACGCTCCCCGTCGCTGGTGCAAGCTCCGAGCGAGGGGTATACTATGCCTGTCCGGCCGGCCAAGCGCGGAACGGGAATGCCTTCCGGCGAAAGGCCGGGGAGGAGGGTGACCATGACACAGGGATGGGCGATCATTGCGGCGGCCCTGTTACTCGGGAGTTCGACCGGCACGAGCTGGGCCTCCCGCGAATACTTTACCCAGGAACAAAAAGAGCAGTTGGCGAAAGCCCAGACGGTCCTCGTGGAAGTCCTGGCCCTCACCGACAAGGGACCGAGCGATGCCGCGCCGCTCGCCGAAGCGGTGGTGCGTCGCCTGGCCGACGCGGGGTATACCGTAGAAACGAGCGAAGCCAAGCCCCACGAGGTCGTTGTCAAGGTCAAGTGCGAGCAGCGCAAGACCTGGGAAGGGACCAGCACCATGGGGAGCGATGCCGACCTGCCCGACTCCCCCTCGCGGATCTGGAAGGGCCCGGCCTGCCAGCTCACCTATTTCCTGGGGGGCGCCAAGAT
>SYGV01000048.1 GCA_005799365.1 Nitrospiraceae bacterium | reverse complement strand
TGATTGATTTGGTGCCGGAGCCCGGACTCGAACCGGGACGCCCCGAACGGAGCAAGGGATTTTAAGTCCCTGGCGTCTACCATTCCGCCACTCCGGCACTCGGGCATGCTTACGGAAGGGAATACTCGCGCAGATTGAGATACTGAGGATACAGGAGGGCTCCAGACCTTTCAACCGAGCCAGGGTGAATTGTTTCCTTCTGAGGGTGACCTGTGGGATCGACTTGGAAGATGGACCTGCTTGATCCCACATGCCGCTCGTCCCTGCTCTTCAAAGTACGGCAGCGCAGGCAGGGCGCAGCAGGCCGATCATCACAGGAACCACCGGGCTGGCCTGGACCGTTATGGTCACCCCCGCTGCCACTCCTGATCACCCTATCGGCAGGAAGAGGAAAAAAGTTGAATGGCTTGGGAGACTCTGCGCAGGGAAAGAAGCAGGAACGGCCTGGGCCAGGGATGGCCACAGGCCGTTCGGTTGGAGGGCGCCGGGCTGAACCGGACGCGGCGGGAGGGGAACTCCTTGCGGAGGACCCGTTCGCTTAGGCCGCTTCCACCGCCCGCGGAGCGTTCTTCTTGGCCACCAGCGTTTTTCCACGCTCGATGATCCGCTCCGCCCCGTTTTTCAGGTCGCGGCCGAGGCGGGTCGCCTGCACCTGCGTCTTCTTGGCATAGTGCCGCAGCTGCCGCCTGGTCTCCGTGCCTGACTGAGGCGCATAGAGCAAGACCATCCCGGCACCCACCGCCGCCCCACCAGCAATCAAGGCCGCATTTTTTGCCGCTTGCCGTCCATTGGTCGTCATGGTCCTGCCTCCTTTGTATGTTAATGGCGCCTGACTCTGCTGTTCCATCTCTTGCCACCTTCTTGAGTCTGATCAACACCCTCGCCATGTAGTACAGCAGTATCCGTGCCAAATTTATTATTTAAAAATATAATTTTGTTATCAATTATTTATGAATAATTAAGAAACCTTATCTTGAATATAAAAACCGTGATTTTTCTACAACAAACCACAGTGGTCCGTTCCAAAAAGAAAACAGTTTTAGCTGGAGAAGGATGGCTGGATGGGGCTACCGGGCCGACTGAAGGAGCAGAATGGCCTTGTGCTGAGTTTCCGTTGCGTCCTGCCGCAACCCCTGCGCTTCATAGATGAGCGCCAGGTTTACCAAGCTGGCCGCCTCTTTGTTCTGATCGCGCAAGGCCTGATAAAGCGTCAAGGCCCGCTCGTGCTGCTCGGCGGCCAGCACAAAGTTGCCCTCGGCCAGCGAGAGGCTCCCGATCAAGGCCCAGGTCTCCGCCTCCAGCCCCCGATCCTTGAGGGTTTGATAGAGGGCCAAGGCACGCCGGGCCATGGCCATGGATTCCCCCGGCCGCCCTCCCTCCCCGGCCAGCCCGGCCAGACGGGCGCGGAGCCCCGCCTCGGCCCTGAGATCTTGCTGCGCTTCGGCCAGGGCAAGCCCCTCCTCAAACAGGGGACGCGCAGCCGCTCCCGCTCCTTCCCTGAGATATCCGTCGCCGATCGCGCTGAGCGCCGGTACTTGTTGTCCTCGATCGGCCCGCTCTCGCGCATCGGCCAAGGCAGCCTGCAACAGCACACGCCCTTCGACAACCAGATCCTGCCCGGTCAGGAGCCGGCCCAGCCGGATACGGGCCTCGCCCCTCCCGACCCGATCGCCTGCCTGCTGAAAGAGCGCCTCCGCCTGCTCGTAGGCCCGTTGCGCCATTGCCCACTGCCCGGAGGCTTCGGAGACCCGCCCCACGCCCAGCAGTGCGCGCCCGTGAGCCAAGGGGTCGGCCATGGCCGCCCGGATCGTCACCACTTCGCGCAGCAGGAGCCCCGCTTCTTCATAGCGGCCCTGCCGCTCCAGAAGATCGGCCATGCTGCCCAGTGCGGTTGCCTCCCCGCGTCTGTTGCCAGCGCTGCGGAACGCCGCCAAGGCCCGCTGATAGTAGGGCATCGCTTCTTGAAAATGGTTCTGGATCGCGTGGAGGTCGCCGATGCGGAGCAGCTCCTGTCCGTCCAACGCGCGTGACGCAGGAGCGCGATCGCTGACCGGCAACCCCGCCGCCGACGCCAGGCCGGCCGCGAGCAGGATCGTGCAGAGGGAGAGAGCCAGCATGGCCCATGATACAACCACCGCCCCCGCTTGGCTACATCTTGCAAAATGAGGCAATCCTCCCTACTATGCGGCAAACGAACGACGAAGGGAGCGTACCTCGCCATGCTCGACGCGATTCAGCTTCCGAACCTCGACCCGGTCCTGCTCCGACTCGGCCCCTTGCAGCTCCGATGGTACGGGCTCATGTACCTGCTGGGCCTGACCGCTGCCTATTTCGTGATCAAAGCCAGGGCGGCGGCCAGGAATCTGGAGTTATCCACCGAGCAGATCTACGACATGATCGTCTACGCGGCGGTCGGCGTCTTCGTCGGAGGACGGCTGGGGTACACGCTGTTCTACAATCTGCCCTATTATCTCCAACATCCGACCAAGATCGTGGCCGTCTGGGAGGGCGGCATGTCCTTCCACGGAGGGTTGCTGGGCGTGATCGTCGCCCTCACGCTCTTCAGCCGCCGCAAGGGCATCCCGGCCATGGTCGTTGCGGACCTGGCCGCTACCGGCACGCCGATCGGGCTCGGTCTCGGCCGCCTGGGCAATTTCATCAACGGCGAACTCTACGGCCGCCCCACGGACGTGGACTGGTGCATGGTCTTCCCCGGAGCCGGGCCTGAGTGCCGGCACCCATCCCAACTCTACGAAGCGGGGCTGGAAGGCGGGTTGCTCTTCCTGGTAACCTGGCTGGTCTGGCGCAGGCCGACGCCGCCGGGCACGGTCTTCTGGAGTTTCCTCACCGGCTACGGCCTCTGCCGGATGGTTGTGGAGTTCTTCCGGGAGCCGGATTTCCACCTGGGGTTCATTCTAGGCCCCTTCTCCATGGGTCAGCTCTTGAGCCTCCCAATGGTCCTGCTCGGCGCCTTCATGCTGGCCTGGGGCTTTCAGAAAGAAGGCGGAAGGCAGAAGGCTGAGTGAACAGTCCTGCCGCGCCGACCATTACCTACTTTCTGCTTTCCACCTGCTGCCGCTAGTACGGCATCTCGTCGTCGCCCAGCCCGAAATAATGCCCGATCTCGTGGATGACCGTATCCCGCACTTCCCGCACCACCTCAGCCGCCGTGCGACAGAGGCGCAGAATCGGCCCGCGGTAAATCGCAATACGCGCCGGAAGCTGACCGCCCGGATCGAAGAAGGTTTCGTCGTCCGCCCCGGGACCGGAATAGAGCCCCAACAAATCGTCTTCCGACTCCAAGCCCAGTTCGTCCAGCACGTCGTGCGGCGGCTCTTCCTCCACCATGACCGCCACGTTCTTCATGATCCTGGCATAGTCCCGCGGCAACCCGTCCAGCGCCTGACGGACCAGGCCTGAAAATTCTTCGGTCGTGACGGTCAAGGCCGGACGGCGGCGGCGGGCCCGATGCATAAGGCGCTCCCGCGTCTAGTACGGTTTGGGGTCCATGAACGCTTTGTCTTTCGACAAGAGCCCCCCGCGATCCACCTGCTCCCCATACTTCCGGAACGGAGGGGAGCTCCAGATGACCTGGTTCCCTGGAGCCAGGTTCGCCGCCTCCTTATAATGGGCGGTCGCCTCCTTCTTATTGCCTAGCCGTTCCAACGTCAGGGCCAGATCATAATGGGCCTCGGCCAGCGCCGGCTGAACTTTGATGGCCGCTTCATATTGCGCCTTCGCCTGTGCCCACTGGCCTTGCGCAAACAACTTGTTCCCTTCCTCCAGGGCCGTGACCGCAGCGGCCGGCGTCCCGGACGGAGCCTTCAGAGTCAGGACCGCCCTGACTCCCTTCTTCTCCGGCCCCGCGCAGCCCGCAATCCAAAGGACACAACAGAGCACCACCAGAACTTTGTTCATCGCATCCCTCCGCCTGTTCGATGTGCGTCCATCACAGCGTCACCCCTACGCCGCACCGCATGAAGACAAACTGGAAGCGGACGGGGCGGATCCCCAAGCAGGCGGTGACCGCTTCCCGATAGACCTGCGCCTGCACTTGGTAGGCCTCCGCCCTCGCTTGCGCCTCAGGGACCGCCACCCGATCCGTCTTATAGTCCGCAATCCAGACCTCTCCGTCAAGCCGGTAGAGCACATCCAGCGACCCGTGCATCACACAAGGCTGATGGCCGCTCCCATTCCAAGGAATCGCGAACGGCACCTCACGACCGAGAATCTCGGCGCGCCGGAGGTCCGCAAAAGGCGCGGAGACGGCAAACCCGGCAAAAAGTTCCTGCAACTCGACCCGGATTCGCTCCGCATCCCCCGCCTGCGCTGCCGGAATGTGCGCCCGGCACAGGCGATCAATGTGGGCCGGGAGCTGCGCCGGGTCAACGGCAAAGTCCCATGCCTGCACCACCAGATGGGCCAGGGTGCCGATCAACCGCGACCGTTTGGCCTCGCCCGGCTCACGAGCGGTCGACCCGACCGCTCCATGCGCCTGGCGCTGGAGCAACTGCGTCGGCGTCAGCTCGTCCGGCCGCAGGCGCGCCGCAGCCCAGGCCTCATCGCGCTGCGCCCAGCGACGCACCAGCTCGCTCCCTGCGGTTTCAACGCCCCGCGAGACGTCGAGCGGCTTCTTCTTCCGGGATACCAGATCGGCCGGCGCCGTCACGCACTGCTCGAACTGCACGGAACCGATCCGACAGGTGCGATCCTCCGGCCGGCCCACCTCGCCATCCACCGCCTCGCGCAGGAGCGCCAGCAACGAGTCGCGAGACAGCCGACCAGGGAGCCCGCCGGACAGGACCAGCCGTTCCTTGGCGCGGGTCATCCCCACGTAGAGCAGGCGCCGCCGCTCCACCGCCTCCCTCGCCGCTCCCTTTTCCTTCGTGACCACCGCCCCCAGGCTGCACCGATCGCCTTGCACCAGCCCGACCAGCCCGGTGGACCAGTCCTGCGACAGGAGCGGAACCCGCCGGCTCGGCCCGGTCCCGTGGTGCAGCCCGGCCAGGATGACCACCGGAAATTCCAGCCCCTTGGCCTTGTGGATCGTCAACACCCGCACGGCCTCCGGCGACTCTTCGGCCAGCGCGCTCTCTGCTTCCTCCGGTTGTTCATCCAACCGGCCCACCATCACATCCACGAATCCTCCCAGGCCCAGATGGGGTCGGTCGGCCAACTCTTCGGCCATGTGACGGACCTTGAGCAGATTGGCCGTCGCCTGCTCTCCGTGGAGCGACGAGGCGGCGATCTCCAACAGCGGCAGCCGTTCAAACAGCAGGCGCACCGCCTCCGGGAGCGGGCGCAGGGGAAGGGCCAGGGACAGCTCGGCCAGGTGCGCGTACAGACGGAGGAGAACGGGCGCCCGCGGACTGTCCCAGCCGGCCAGACGCGCACTGGCGCGATAGTCTAATGCCTGACGTTCGTGGAGTGCGACCAGCTCCCGATCGGTGACGCCGCCAAGGGGTGAGCGCAGCAGGCCCGCCAAGGCGATCCGGTCCAGCGGATTCTCCAGCACCCGCACGAGGTTGATCAG
This sequence comes from Nitrospiraceae bacterium, assembly GCA_005799365.1. GTDB lineage: Bacteria > Nitrospirota > Nitrospiria > Nitrospirales > Nitrospiraceae > SYGV01. The sequence goes on along the minus strand of SYGV01000048.1, from coordinate 4,892 downwards.
ATCAATGACTTCCTGTCGCCGGTAATAATGCTTTTCCCCGTCCGTCACGTAGGGAATGTCGTAGCGCCGCAAGGCATCCAGGTAATCCTGCGCCTGGGTGAGCTTGCGGAACAACAGCGCCACCTGCCCCGGCTTGATCGGCTGCTGCCTGCCCTGCGCATCGGTCAGGACTTCACGCACAAGCAGCTCCTCTTTGATCCACCGCGCCAGAGTCTCCGCTTCCGCACGGGTCGCCGCCGCCGCGTCCAGTTCACGCTCGGCCTCCGTCCCGCCTACTAACAACAGCGACGCGCCCGGCGCGGAAACGCCGCCCAGGCGGCCCGGCTGGACCAGCAGGGGGACGTTCGGCGGCTGCAGGTGTTCCTGTTGCGTGAGCAACCGGTCGAACACCGCGTTGAGCACGTCCAAGACCGCCCCGTGGCTGCGGAAGTTGGTCTCCAGCTCCAAGACGACACCGTCCGCCGACTTGATCTTCTCCAGCACGCGCTCGAAGGCCTCGATGTCCGCCCGCCGAAAGGCATAGATGGACTGTTTGGGGTCGCCCACGATGAAGAGCTTGCCCGGCTCGAGCGCCACCGCCTGCCAGGTCGCGGCGCAGGAGCCGGACCGCTCGGACAAGAAGAGCACGATTTCGTACTGCACCGGATCCGTATCTTGGAACTCATCCACCAGAATGGCGCGATAGTCGTGCTTGAGACGCTCGCGAATGCGGGGGTGATCCCGCAGCAACGAGCGCGCCCGCGCCAGCAGCCCGTCGAACGACAACCAGCCTTCCGCGACGAAGCCGGCCCTGACTCTTTCGACGAACGGCCGCAGCAACCGCAGGAGCTCCGTCATCAGTTGCTGATCGACGGTCAGCAAGAGCTGGGCGCCTTCGATCAAACAGCGCGCCTCCGCAAAGTCCTCGTCGGACCAACTGTTGGGCGACGAGCCGATGGCCTTGCCGAGCCATTCCCGACCTGACGGACCGAACATCACAAGCCCTCGGATGCCCTGCTCGACCAAAAGCCCGAACAGGTCCCTCGACGCAGCCAGCATCTGCGCCACTTTCAAGGGCTTCTTTCCGTCTGGGTGCGACGCGAGCAACGTCTCCGCGCACGCAAGCTTCGCTACAAACCAGTCACGCAGCGGCGGACCGAGGTCGCCCGTCTCCACCTGGGCGGTCAGATCCGGGAGCGAGATCAATTCGCCGGCCAGGGCCTTGGCCAGGCCGCGCAGATCGTCCAGTCCCACCGCCAGCAGCACCAGCCGCCAGCGGGCATGGTCCGCCCCGGCCCGTCCCAACTCCCCGGCCAGCCAGGCGTCCCACTGCGCGGCAAAATACTCGGCGAAGCGATCCCCCTCGTCCTCCTCGAACGACGGGTCCACCCCGCTCTCGATCGGATGGAGCCGCAGGAGATGGGCGGCGAAACTGTGCAGGGTCCCGATCTGGGCCTTCTCCAAATCCCGCAGGGCTTCGGTCGCCCGTTCGACGATGCGGTCGGTGCTGATCCCGTAGCGATCGCGCAAGTCCGCCGGCGTGACGGCGCCGGAAACCGCCTGTTGCTCTGTTCCCGTCCCTTCCTCCGCCAGCAACGCCTGCAACCGCTCCCGCAGGCGGATTTTCATTTCGGCGGCGGCCTTGTTGGTGAACGTGAGCGCGACCAGCTGGGTGACGGGCACCGGCCCCGGTTCGCGCATCAACACATTCAGAATCCGGTTCACGAGCAAGGTGGTCTTGCCCGTGCCGGCGCCGGCGATCACCACGACATTGCGGTCGAACGTGGTCTCCGCCCGTCGGCGAACGGCTCTATCCGCTATGGCTTCGTCCTGACGCCTCACGCTTTACGCCTCACGTGTCCATCTCCTCCACCTTCTGCTTGCGTAACTGGCGCAAGTCGCGCGCGGCCGCCGATCGATACGCGCGCCACCAGGTCGGCCCGTGAAAGCGACGACAGGCCGCCGCATAGTCGCAATGATCGCAATACCCATCCGGCACAACCACGAACCGACCGGCCTTGATGCCGGTCAACAACCGCGCCAGCGTCTGCCGGATCTGCGGGCCGGCTGGCCCCTGCCAGGCCGAGGCCTCAAAGACCGCCCGGTCCACGGACTGTTCCCAACCCGGTGCGAGAAACAGGAATTCCACCTGCTCGGGGCCGAGGGAACGGACCGGGCCGGCCAGGGCATCCGGCGCCTTCAAGCGCGCATATAAGGGCGGCTGCACACGCTGCCCCCGCGCGGCCGCCGACAACAGATTCCGGTCCTCGCCTTTCATGTCCCGGCCCTGTTTGAACTTATAGTCCACGATCCGCCAGCCCGGCGGCTGACGCCGCTCGTCCACCCGATCCAGCCGCCCCCTGATGTTTACCGGCCCGACCTGCGGGCCCAGATCATCCAGACTGCCCGACGCCTCAATCTCAAAGGCGACGGGGCGGAACCCGCCGGCCAGACAATTCTCTCGATCCTGCGCGACCAGGACGGCGACGAGTCCTGCGACCGACTCCTGCGCCAATTCCCACAGCAAGGGATAGCCGGTCCCCTGGCGCGCCGCAGCGGCGGCAAAGGCATCCTTCACAGCCGACCGGACCAGGGCCTGCTCCCGATCCGGACTCACCCCGTCCTCCGGCCAGCCGGACTCGCGCAATCGGACATAGACCAGATTCAGCGCGGCATGGCACAACTCGCCCAGCATCTTGGCGGACGGGACCCCCGGCTCGATCGGCCGGATGGACTCCAACCCCAGCACCTGGTCGGCGAAATATTGGAACGGGCAGCGGGCATACTGCTCCAGCGGCGTCGGAGCGAACCCCCTGGCGGCCAGTCTGGTCCAGTACTTGTCCAACGGACCGACGAAGCCGTCATAAGAACCGGCCGCCTCGCCTTCGATATCCCGAAGCGCGACCAGACTGTTGCGGAACAGGTCCGCATCGCGGCCGGTGGCGGCGAGGAAGGACGTGACGTCCTGTCCCTCGCCCGCTCGATAGAGTGCCCACTCCGTCCTCGTCAGGAGGGTCGGCAAAAACGGCGACGTGCCAGTCCTGGCCGCCAGTCGCCGGGGCACGTGCAGCACCGGATCGGACAGGTCGCCCTCGTCCAGTCCGGCGATCCCCTCCTGCACGAACGGCGAGGGGGCCAGCACCCGCCCATCCGCATCGGCACGCTGATACAGCAGATAGAGCCGCTCTCTGGCCGCCTGCCGGAGCAGGGCCATCAGAAGTTGCTCTTCGTCATAGCCGGCCAGTTTTTCATCGAGTTTGTAGCCCAGGGTTTCGGCGAGGGCCCGGCGGTCCCGGTCGCGCAGGAACGCATCCTCCCGAATCACGCGGGGAAAGACTTTCTCGTTCAACCCGATGACGAACAGGGCCCGGAAGGACAGCCCGCGGGCCGCCATGGCGTCCACCACCGTCACGCCTTGCGCCTGGACGGTCGTGATCGGCACCGTTGTCCGTTCCATGGCCCTGGCGAAAATGCGCGCCCATTCCTCCCATGCAACCTCAACACCCAGCCGATCGAGTTGACGGAGCTGAGCCAAGACCGACTCAACCGCCGACAGCACCTGATCATGGGCCGACTCCTGCCCGCCGGCCTTCGGTCCCGACGGAGTCACGTGCCGCCCCATCAACGAAACGAAGGCATCGGTCAGCTCCACAAAGCCGCCCCGCTCCGGAAGGGCCCGGCAGTTCCGGATGAGCCGGGCGACCAATGTCCAGAGGATGTTCGCCTGGCCCTCCCTCTCTCCTCCCCGTCCGTCCGCCGTCCGCGCAACGGCCAGCCGCTTCCAATCCTCCTCCCCCCGCAGGATCCCCGCCTCCCCGGCCAACCGTTTCCAGCAGTCGGGCCTGGGTTCGCCGACTCCGGCCGATTCCGCCTCCGGCCCGACGCGATAGAAGGGCGACGTCAGCAGATCAAGCACGGCCTGCCGCGTGAATCCGGAGGCAGGCAGCCAGGCCAATTGCAGCAGGGCCTTGGCCAGCGGCTCTCTGGTCATCGGCGTCCCGCCTGTGGCGCCGAACGGGATACGATGCTCGTCGAAAAGCCGGCGGAGCGATGCCTGGTAGGGCGTCAGGGTCCTGGCCGCCAACCCGATCTCGTCGAAGCGATACCCGTGCGTCTCGACCAGGTTGAGCATCTCCTTGCAGACCGTCGCCAGCTCATCCTCGGCGCCGACCGCGCTCCACACGCGAACCGGACAGGCCGGTCGGTTCGCCGCCGCATCCGCTCCGGCGGCTTCGCGGGAGATCTCGGTCGCCGAGAGGTGCCGATCGAGGAATCGCCGCGCGAACGCGAAGCCCGGACGCCGGCCTTGCGGAAAGTACAGAGTGGCTTCAACGTGCGCGGTGACCGCCTCGAAAAATGAGAGTTGCACCTGCGTGAGATCGTAGAACCCGTAGTAGCAGGCCCGCTGAAGCCCGGACAGGAAGGGGGACCGGGCCACCCATGGAAGCACCGCGGCGGTCAGATCGTCGGCCGTTCCCACTCCCAACGCCCTGCCGCTTTCCAACATCGCGGCCTGGAGCGTGAACAGCGCCCTCAGCGTGGGACGTTCTTCCGCCTCAAAGAGGCCCTCGCTGAGCGCGCGCAAGGCCACGGCCGGATCCACCGCGGCGTCCTGTAAGTCTCGGACCGTCGACCAGAGAGCGGCGGCCGCGCCGGGGGCGGACCCGGCGCGAGCCAGTGGTTCCAGCTCCGGCAGCCCCCGCTTCAAGATGTGGCTCAGGAGCTGCTCACAGAAAAAATCCTGCACGATCTCGATCTGCGGGAACGCCCTGCCCGGTTCGGCGGCGGCGCGCCATTCGTCGGCCAGCCGCAAGGCCAATTGGTAGAAGGTCAGGAAGTGGACGTTGAGCAGCGGGAGGCCGGACTCGACCACCAACAGGCGTCGCAGATACGTCACCAGGGACGAGGAGGGA
>SYGV01000047.1 GCA_005799365.1 Nitrospiraceae bacterium | reverse complement strand
GCAGGCCGTGTCCGGCCCCTGCCTGAGGCGTCCGATCCTGACGGATGCCCATCACCGAAGCCCCCGCCCCCCCGCCCGCGTTCGTTGATTATCGCGCGCAAACCTCTGCACACACCCCGAGCAGCTGGGACTGCAGTGTGCCCATCGCGGGGGTGGTAGCGAGCGCCTGTGTGGAGAAAAACGACCTGCACAGTTGAGTGTGAGGGGATCGGGCCCGGTTATTTGACCAGCCAGGCCTGGTAGGAGCGGGTGCGGGGCGGTTTGCGGAACGTCTGCGCCCCGATCTGTCCCGGATTCAAGACCTCCCCCGGGGCGGCCGTGCGGGCGGGGACCCGGTCGCTGCTGATGGGGACCCCGTGGTCGTCGTAAAAATCGATCATGATATCGGCATGTTCCCGCAGGCTGCCGTCATAGGCGGTGGTGAGCCAGTCCAGCCGCTGCAGGGCCTTGAACACGACGGCCACGGTCCCGTCGGCGTCCTCACGCACGCTTAAAATCTTCAGGGCGCGGTTCTGATCCAGGCCGGGCGCGTCCTTGTCTGGGCCGCGATGAATCTCCCGCTGGATTACCGCCGTGACCTCCTGCGGATCGATCGTGGCACGCACCTTGGCGTAGACCGTCCGGTCGTGGTCCGCCTGCTCCAGCACCTGCACGTCCTTCAGGTAGCCGGAGGCGATGATCTGGCGCATCTGCGTGAGCCGGGCCGGGTCCGTCACGGCGCGGGTGCCGTCGAGGAAGGGGCGGGAGCGGTCGATGGCCATCCGGACCGCCTCCGTGTAGGCGAGGTGCGTCGCCTCGGCCAGGCTCATCGGATCGTGGTAGGTGTAGCGGTAGTCCCCCACGATCTCCACCCGCTCGGGCTGCGCGGGCGGTGCGGGTTGCGACCAGCCCGACCCGGGCAGGCCCAGGCCGCAGCCCACCGTCACGGCCAGCGCGATCCGCCAGCGTCCCATTCGTGCGCGCTGTCGCTGCATGTGGACGGCCCTCCTCTCAACACCTTCGCGCAGGGCCTGGAGCCGATAGTCCGTGACGTCGTCGACGCGGGTGTCTCGGACAACCGGGTGCCTGTGGCACGGCGCGGCCGGCATGGATCACAGCGGTGGCGTCCTGGTCCCAGCTCGTCTGGCCGGCTCCGGATGCGGGCGGGGCGGAGGCCAGTCGACGGGCGCCCACCACCAGCGGGCTCGCCGTACGATTTGTTGCAACCGGACGCGGGCGCGGACCACGTGGGCCCACACGCCAGTCGGACTGCCGGTCACGAGACCGAGTCGCAGGGGCCGCGTCCCTCTGCTGTCCTGCGCGGAGGCGTCACCCGGGTGGGGGCCGGGTCGAGCCGCCTGCTCGCCACTCAGGGCGCGGAGGCCCCGCGCGATGGCCGACATGGGGGGCATTGTACACGATCGGCGCAGCGAGAGTCATGCAGGAGGGGGCCACGCGCGGGGGTGCCTTGACTTGCCTGCCGCATGTTCCTAGACTCGCGTGTGTGAGGACTTCCGAGGAACACGAGTGGCTGGATAGACTGGCGGCCCGGTGCGGGATCGCCACCGAGTATGACGACAATTGGGGGCGCCGGCACCAGACCTCCGCGCAAACCAAGCGGGCCGTACTGGCGGCCATGGGGTATGCGGTCGAGCAACCGGAGGCCCTCCGGGCCGCGGTGCTCGCCTGGGAGGAGGCCGCCTGGCGGCAGCCCTGCGCGCCGGTCTTGGTGCGCCGGATCGAGCAGCCGTTGGGCACCTGGTCCTTCTCCGTTCCAGTGGAGGCGGCCGCGGCGCAGGCCCTGTGCATCGTCTGGGAGATTTTGGATGAGTCCGGCCGCCTCCAGCACAACGGCGAGGCCGGGCCAGGCGTGGCGCCGGCTGAAACCAGGCTGCTCGATGGTCGGCACTATGCCCGCTATGCGGTGCCGCTCCCAGCCGGGTTGGCCTGCGGGTACTACGAGGTAGTGGCGCATGCCGGGACCGCCGCTGGCGAGGTGCGAGGCCGCCTGCGCCTGATCGTGACGCCGTCGCGATGCTACCTGCCGCCGTCCCTGCAGGAGGGGGCGCGCATCTGGGGATTAAGCCTGCAACTGTATGCGCTCCGGTCGTCCCGGAACTGGGGCATCGGGGATTTCGGGGATTTGGCCGAGGTCGTCGAACGGGCCGCCACGGACCTTGGCGCGGGGGTCGTGGGCCTGAATCCGTTGCATGCGCTGAAGAACACCACGCCCTACCACATCAGTCCCTATTCGCCGGACAGTCGCCTCTTCCTCAACGTCGTGTATGTGGCGGTGGAGCACGTGCCGGAGCTGGCCGAGTCGGAGCCGGCGCAGCGCCTGCTCAAGGATGAGGACTTTCAAGCCACCCTGGCGTCGCTGCGGGCGAGCGAGCGGGTGGACTATGACCGAGTCGGCGCCGCCAAAATGACCGTGCTGGAGGCGCTCTTCCAGACCTTTCACGAACGGCACCTGCGCGACGGTGGCGAGGTGGCGGTCACCCAACGCGGGCAAGCCTTTCTGGACTATGTCCGGAAGGAAGGGGAGGGGCTCGAGCGATTTGCCCTGTTTCAGGCGCTCTCCGAAGAGTGCCAGCGGCGGTACCCGGATGTCTGGGAGTGGAAGGACTGGCCAGCGCCCTACCGCAACCCGGCTTCGCCGGAGGTCGCGGCGTTTCGACGGGAACAGGCGTTGCGGGTGCGGTTCCACCAGTACGTGCAATGGATTGCCAGCGAGCAGGTGGCGGCCATCGCGCAGCGGACCCGTACGGTAGGCATGCCGCTGGGGCTCTATCGCGATCTGGCGCTCGGCGGCAGCCGGTCGGGCAGCGATGCCTGGGTCTTTCAAGATGTGCTGGCGTTGACGGTGGACAGCGGGTGCCCTCCCGATGCGTTTGCGTTGGAGGGGCAGAACTGGGGCTTTCCGCCGATGGACCCGCACCGGCTGCGGGCGAACCGGTACCGTCCGTTCATCGAACTGGTGCGCAAAAACCTGGCCTACGGGGGTGCGCTCAGGCTGGACCATGTCATGGGTCTCTTCCGTCTGTTCTGGATTCCCCAGGGGCTTCCGGCTTCTGCCGGAACCTATGTCACGTACCCGTTTGAGGATTTACTGGGCATTCTGGCGCTTGAGAGCGTGAGACACAAGACGATGATCATCGGGGAAGACCTGGGCACGGTGCCAGATGCAGTCCGGGCGAGCTTGTCGGCAGCCGGGGTCCTGTCCTGTCGCGTCCTCTATTTCGAACGCCAAGGCGACGGTCGGTGGAAGGGGCCAGGCGGGTATCCGAGTCAGGCCGTGGCGGTGGTGACGACCCACGATCTGCCGACCCTGGCCGGGTATTGGGGCGGAAAGGATCTGGAACTCCGGCGGAGCCTGGGGCTTGTGCCAGACGAGGGGGCCTTGCGGAACGCGCAGGAAGAGCGGGCACAGGATTGCCGGCGCCTGCTGGAAGCCCTGCAGGCGGAGGGGCTCTGGCCGAGACCGGACGAGGGCGGGTCGCTTCCGGCCATGACGGCGGAGTTGGCTCAGGCGATGCATCTGTTCCTGGCGCGTACGCCCTGCTGGGTGGTCTTGACCGCGCTGGACGACGTGACCGGCGAGCTGTCGCAGACGAACGTGCCGGGCACGCTGGACAGTTATCCCAACTGGTCCCGGAAGATGACGCTGCCGCTCGAAGCCTGGTGGACGGCGCCGGCCCTGGTGCAGCTGGCCGACGAATTCAAGCAGGCCGGCCGGGCATGGGTGGGAGGATGACGATCGTCGGCAAGCATCCCTTTGTCCTGGGCATCTCACTGGCCCTGTTCGTTGCGATCGTGAGCGCCGAAATGGTCACGCCGGCCAACGTCGTGATCGCCTACGGGTTCGTACTCCCGATTTTGCTGATCGCGGCGGCACGCAGTCGGCGGCTCATGTACGCCACGGTCATCCTCTGCATCTTGGCGACCTATATCGGGCTGCTCAGGCCGACGAAGCCGGGCCGGTTCGTGTCCGCCCTCATCAACCGCTCCGTGGTGGCGGGTGTGCTGGTCGGCGTGGCCTATCTGGCGATGACAAGAGAGGAGCGGAAGGCCAGGGAAGAAGCGGCGCGCGCGGAACTTCTGCAGGCCAACGCCCAACTGGCCGAGATCAAGGACGTGCTCAATCGGTCCGAGCGGCTGGCCGCCGTGGGACAACTGGTGGCGTCCGTGGCTCATGAAGTGGGGACCCCGCTCCATTCCATCGCCTGGCACGTGCAGGCGCTGGGGGAGGATCAGGCCATCACGCCGGAGATGCGCAAGCGGGTGGAGATCGTGGACGCGCAGATCAACCGGGTGGTGCGGATCATCGAAGAGCTGCTCTCCTCCACCCGGCAGCGGAAGCCCCGGCTGACGCCGTTGCCGGTGGGCCGTCTGGTGCCGCCCGTCGTGGCGCTGATGGCGCCCTCCTTCGCCGCCAAGGGCGTGACGCTGACCGCCGTACCCTGGGAGGGCGATCCCCCGCTCTGGGGCGACGTGGAACAGCTTCAGCAGGTGCTGGTCAATCTGATCGCCAACGCGCTGGCGGCGACGAAGCCGGGAGGCCGGGTGACGATCACGGTGGGGCAGCGGCCGGTGACGTTGGAGGAAGCCGAAGCCCGCCGCCGCACGGGGGAGCCTCCGGCCGCCGCCATGGTGACGCTGACCGTGCTCGATACCGGCTGCGGCATGCCGGAGGAGCATGTGAGCCAGGCCTTCGAGCCGTTCTTCACCACGAAGGCCATCGGAGACGGCAGCGGTCTGGGGCTGTTTCTGAGCCGGCAGATCGTCAACGCCCACAAGGGAGTCTTGTCGATCGAGAGCCGGGTGGACAAGGGGACCAGCGTCATGATCGCGCTCCCCGCTTGCGTCCCGCCTCCTGGATCGGCGGCCGACGCGGTTCCGGCGGAAGGAGGGGGTCGTGTCGGCTGACGCCAGGATTCTGGTTGCGGAGGATGATGCGGCGGCGCGCGAGCTGCTCGTCGAGGCGCTCAAGAAGGAGGGCTTCGATGTCGAGGCTGTCGCCGGCGGGCGGGAGGCGATCGAGCGGGGACGGCAGACCCAGTTCGACCTGGTCCTCACGGACATCCGCATGGGGGATGTCAGCGGGTTTGAAGTGCTGGAGGCATTCAAGGCCTCCAGTCCGGATACGCCGATCGTGCTGCTCACGGCGTTCGGGTCCATGGAGGGGGCGATCGAAGCGATGCAGCAGGGCGCCTACGACTACCTGGCCAAACCGTTCCGGCGGGAGGAAGTCAAGCTGGTCGTGCGGCGCAGTCTGGACCATCGGCGGCTCATCCGCGAAAACGCGAAATTCCGGGAAGAGCTGCGGGACCGCGACAGCCGCTCTCCGCTGGTCGGCAGTAGCCCGCCGATGCTGGAGGTCTACAAGCTGGTGGCCAAGGTGGCGGTCGGCAAGAGCACCGTGTTGCTGGAAGGGGAAAGCGGAACCGGCAAGGAATTGGTGGCCCACGCGATCCATTCCAATAGCGCGCGGCGTGACAGGCCCTTTGTGCCGGTCACCTGCGCCGCCTTGCCGGAAGCCCTGCTCGAGTCCGAGCTGTTCGGTCATGAGCGGGGAGCCTTCACGGGCGCGGTCGGGGCCAAGCCGGGGCTGTTCGAAACGGCCAGCGGCGGCACGCTGTTTCTGGACGAGATCGGCGACATCAGTCCGGCCTTGCAGGTGAAACTCCTGCGGGTGTTGCAGGAGCAGGAGGTCCGGCGAGTCGGCGGCACGGCCGTGATCAGGCTGGATTGCCGTCTGATCGCGGCGACGAATCGGGAGCTAGCGGCGTTGGTGAAAGCGGGGAAGTTCCGTGAAGACCTCTTTTATCGGCTGAACGTGGTGCGCATCACCCTCCCGCCCTTGCGCGAGCGCCGCGAAGACATTCCCATGCTGGTCCACCATTTTCTCCAGCAAGGCGCCGGCAGTCCGGCGCATCCGATCCGCGGATTCTTGCCGGAGACGATGACCTGCCTGCAGCAATATGCCTGGCCCGGCAACGTGCGCGAGTTGGAGAACGTGATCGAGCGGGTCGTCTCGTTGAGCCGCGGGCCGCTGGTGCTCCCCAGCGATCTGCCGGACGCCGTTCGCCGGGCCGGCGTCGATCTTGCGGCCGGCGCCGGCAGCGGCATGCCCGGCCAGTCCGGAGCCTTACCGACCTTGGAAGAAATGGAGAAGCGATACCTCCAACAGGTACTGCAGGAAACCGGGGGCAACAAGGTCCAGGCCGCGAAGATCCTTGGCATCGACCGGCGGACCCTCTATCGCATGGCCGAGCGCTTCGGGCTGGACTTGGGTGAAGGGAGCGGGGAGTAACGGACGAAAGAGTTTCTGGCGGTCTTCCCGTTCAACGCAGCGAGAGCTGCAGGTGTGTGAGCGGCGGTCTGCTAGAGCAGGCCGAGGGCGTTCTTGACCAGCCGCAGTTGATTCTCCGCGCTCTGGGCCAGGGGCGCGGGGTAGGGCTTCCAGGATTCGAGCAGCCCGTCCTTGCCTTCATAGATCACCTGGATCGTCAGGCGTGTGGCGGCTTCGCCTTCCGGCGCGAGCGTCACATCCACGCGACTGCGGCCGGTTCCGAACCGCCTGCGGAGCATCCAGTCCGAGGGACTGTCGATTTCCTGGCGATAGCCGGTCGTCAGGGCTGGCCCTCCCTCTTCTCCCTGGCTCACCAAATAGCCCTCTTCCTGCAACACCTGAATAACCGCCGCGCGTACTTTTATTTCTGGTATGGGCAAGAGGGCTTGCGCCTGGTCGGCATCCTTCTGTGTGCTGAGCGAAGAGCAGCCGGCAGCCACAGCACAGAGGACGATGATCGAGCACCAGTGTGACATTCCGACTGACGGGCGCGGGGTGACCATGGTGAGAACCTCCTGGCGAGAGGCTATTTTTTCAGCCGATAGACCAGATGGGTGTCGGTCTGTGCGACCCCTTCGATGGCGTGGATCTTCGCCAGCACCAGCGTGGACAAGGCGTCTTGGTCGGACACCTCGACCACGGCAAAGATGTCCGGCTTGCCCCAACAGGCATCAATGGTTTTGATTTCCTGGATCGTCGACAAGGCCAGGACGACGTTGGTGGTCTGCCCCGGCATCGTGTTGATCAGTACATAGGCTCGTTCAGACATGGTGGGATTCTGTCCTTGCTTTGCGCCGCCGAGCTGGTGGTCGTGGGAAAATCCCTTGGTGTCAGCCGAAGAAATTAACGAATGCGCGGCAGCAAGTCAATAGCAAACGCGGTGCGAGAGGCCGTATCCGCCGTCGGGCCGCCCCAGTTAGCCATGGCCGCGATGACCTCCGCGAGGGGAGTAAGGGGGAAATAACGCGCCAGCCCCTCGGAACCATTGACTTTGAAGGGCGGCTCCTCTACTCCTAACGGCGCGGCTGGTTTGGTCGGGAGTACTTGTCTCCGGTCTGAGAGGAATGAGCGATGCTGTCGGTAGCGACACTGAAAGCGTTGTTGCGCCTCAAACCCCTGCCGGTGGAGGGGGGCTACTATGCGGAATCGTACCGGTCTGCGGAATCTATTCCCGGAGAGACCCTGCTAGGCCGCTACGAAGGGGCCCGATCATTCGGGACGGGCATCTATTACCTGCTGACGCCGGATACCTGTTCGGTGCTGCATCGGCTCAAGAGCGATGAGATCTATCACTTTTATTTGGGGGATCCGGTGGAGCTGCTGCAACTCGGCCTTGATGGGTCGGGAACTGTGGCTACCATGGGACCGGACCTTGAAGCCGGGATGAAGGTGCAGCATGTCGTGCCGCAGGGCCTGTGGCAGGGCTTACGATTGCGCGAGGGAGGGCGGTGGGCCCTCTTGGGCACGACGATGGCCCCGGGGTTTGATTGTTCGGATTTTGAGGCGGGAGGCAGGGAGCCGTTGCTCCGAGCCTACCCGCAGTTTGAAGACCTGATCCTGGCTCTGACCAAGACCCCCTGACTGATGCGAATCAACGGCCAGCCGGCTATTTTTTCACGGCCGGTTTTTCGACCGGTGTGGGTTCCTACTTCTCGACGTTCAGCACCTTCACGTCAAAGACCAAATCCTTGCCGGCGAGCGGATGGTTGAGGTCGAGCACCACGGTATTCTCTTCCACCTTCTCCACCGTCACCGGCCGGCCGTCCGCGGATCGGAGGAGCTGACCCGCCTTGATGCCGGCCGGCACTTTCGTCTTGTCCACGGAGACCTTGGCCTTGGCGTCGTAGGTTCCGTAGCCCTGTGCCGCCGGGACGTCGATCCGCTTCTTGTCGCCGGATTTCAGGCCGACCATGGACTTTTCGAGCCCCGGCACGATCTCATGGGCGCCTTGAGTAAAAGAAAAGGGCGCCTGCCCTAGGTTGGAATCCGCGACGGATTTATCGGGCAGGGTGAGCGTGTACTCGATCGTGACCTTCATGCCATCCGTCACCGTCAAGCCGGTTTCGGCCTGAGCCGGAGGGGTCCAGAGCAACAAACTGGCCAGGGCCAGTGTGGCACTCCTGAGCCCGATCAGGGGCTGGTGCATGGGGCATCCTCCTCTCATCCGGACGTTCAGCGTGAGGCCCTGGGTTTCGGCGCCTGAGTGTGAGACGGGGGGCCTTGAGTTCCCCAGGATCGCACTTCATGCCGTCGGCGTGAGGGGTCGGCATACTGGGCCGGCCGTCTGGGTTGATAACGACGCACCTCCTCTTCCGGCTCCTGGGCCGCCGGCGTCGGCAGGGGCTTCAGCTCCGGGGCCTGCAGCCGGCGGGTCTCGATGCGGAGGCGGCGCACCATATAGAGGTACTCGCGCTCTTCCTGGGCGGTGAGAATCAGGACCGTCTCGCCTTCCTTCTCCGCGCGTCCGGTCCGTCCGGCCCGATGCACATAGGAGTTGGGCGTCGAGGGCAGCTCGTAATGGATGACGCTGGCCACGTCCGGGATATCCAGTCCGCGCGCGGCCACGTCGGTCGCGACAAGGGACTTGATGCGGCCGGCCCGGAAGGCCGAGAGAGTCCGCTCGCGCTGGGCCTGTGAATGGTTGCCCGTGATCGCCCCGACCGAGGCCGACTCGCCGCCGAGTCGGGCCGCCAGTTTGCGCACCTTGTACTTCTGCTCGCAGAAGACCATGGCCCGTCCGCCGGCCGGCAGGCTGCCCAGCAGGGTGTGCACCAGGCGCACCCGCATATCTTCGCCCGGCACGACGTAGTAGCCGTGGGAAATCTTGACCGGCGAGCTTACTCCCATGTCCACCTTGGCCTGGACGGGGTTGCGCATCATCGTTTCGGCCAGCGCCTGAATCTCCGGCGCGAAGGTGGCCGAGAAGAGCAGGGTCTGCCGCTGCCTGGGCAAGTACTCCAGGATCTGCCGGATATCCCGCAGGAACCCGCGATCCAGCATCTGGTCGGCTTCGTCCATGACCAGGTATTGCACGTGGCTCAGGCTTAGGTGCTTGGTTCTGAGCAGGTCCAGCAGGCGTCCCGGTGTGCCCACGATCACGATGGGCGGACGTTGCAGCGCCCGATAGTGCCGCACCAGCGGAACGCCGCCGTATACGGAGAGGGACGTCAGCGCCCGCGGCGCATACTTCCGGAACTCTGTTTCGATCTGGAGCGCCAGCTCGCGCGTCGGCGCCAGGATGAGCGCGTTGGGGAGCTGGGGGTAACCGGTCGGCTGGCGACGTGGGCCGGCCGCATGAGCCGGGTCCGTTGCCGCTGCTTGCGTCGGGCGCAGGGCTTTTTCGATCAACGGAATCAAGAACGCCAAGGTCTTGCCGCTGCCGGTCTTGGCCTGGGCCAGCACATCCCGCCCCTCGATCGCGGGCTGGATGGCAGCCTGCTGGATGGGGGTAGGGGTGGTGAGCCCCTGACTGGTCAGGCGCTCGGTGAGAAAAGCAGACAAATGGAAGTCAGCAAAGGTCGAAGCCATCGCGTGAAAACTCCTCGGATTAGGGATATTGTCTTGGACGAGAGGCGGAACGTAAGAAAGGAAGAAGCGGCCGACGATCCAGAGGAGAAACGCCTTAGGGCTGGCTTCCGATCAGATTCCCGAGCAAAACAACATCAGTGTCGGGCCTTGTTAACGCGTCTCCACACCTGGCCCATGGTCGTGGAGCATGGCGCACCTTAACACAGGGTCGGCGGGAATGCAACCGCAGAGTTTGTCGAGTCCGCAGGTGGCGATCCTCATAGCCGGACACATAATAGATAGCGCGCACTGTTTACGCGCAGCTGGTATGGTGCCCCCGACCCGAATTGAACGGGTGACCTGCGGTGTAGGAAACCGTCGCTCTATCCAACTGAGCTACGGGGGCGTGGAAGCTACGATATCGAATGGACTATGGAAAGTCCAGCCTGGTGGGGCGATTACTTGCGGCCTAGCTCGGGAGGTAGGCCGCTGACTTGCCGAGTCTTGGTCTTAAGGTCCGCTTTGGCGGGGATCTGCGAGAGCAGGTCGGCACGGGCCTGGAAAATGCCGGGGAGGCCTGGGTGTCCCATGGCATAGACGAGGCCGCCGGAGCTGGCGCCGAGCACCAGCCGCCCCCGCTGTTTCCCGTCTTTGGCGGTCGCTGCGAACTCGGCCGCCGGCGTGGCCAAGCCGTAAGGAGCCAGCGGCCCCGCCTGTTTGACGACACGGATTTCGGCCGGCAGGCTGACCACGCGACTGGCGAAGAGGTCCGCCGCTTCCTGGTCCAGCTTCTCCGCCGGTTGATCTTCCAGCACCCAGTCGCCGTTCTGATGGATCAATGTGTACTGGTGGTCTCTGGTCTTCACGGCCAGCATCGCCAGGTCATCCATGTTGACGCCCAGCAGGCGTTTGTCTTGGAGCGTAAACAGCTCTTTGGTCAAGTCTTTGATCGCCAGCGGGCTGATGCGATACAGCGGCGCATCTTGTGCGGTGACGGCGTAGGCCTCGCCGGTGGCCAGGTCCAATTGATACAGTTTCACGGTCTGGTCCGTGCCATCCACATGCACCGTAATCTTCACGTCCGGCTTCGTCAGCTTCTGCAGCAGCGCATCACGTTGGGGACCAGGGTCCACGAAGCCCAACGCTTTCAGATTGTCCAGCTTGATCAGGAGGTTGTTGACTTCGGCCTGGTCCGCGTCGGCTTCGATCGGATAGCGCAGTTTCCAGGCTTTCTTGTTTTGTCCGGCTGCGGGGCCAGGCTGGTCGGTGTGCTCCACCTGGTACAAGACCAACTCATTGGCCGGATAGGCCAAGCGCAGGCGGTCCACTTTGGCCTGATCCACGCGCAGCACTTCTTTCTTGCGGAGCGTCAACAGGGTCTTGTTCAGCACGTCCTTGGGCGCCAGGCTGGTCAGTAGAACTTTTTTGTCCGACGCCCGCATGGCGTAGAGGGTGGAGGAGATCGGCCCGCTGTCGCCGACGGACAAGGTCTCCCGGCGCGAGCCGGCGGCGATGGTGAGGAGCGTCGCAGGTTTCTCCAGGCCGAAGGGCTCCAGCGCCGCCGCCTGTTCTTCCACCACTCGGGAGATCCGTCCCAAGACCAAGGCCCGCAGGAGGGACTCGACCTCGCGGGAATCGGCGTCGGCGACCAGGGGGGCGGTGATCTTCCAGGCGCGTTTGTCATCCGGCGCCAGCACAACTTCGCCGACCTCGGTCCGGACGATCAGCCCGGTGATCTCCTGTTCCTCGAAGGGGATAAGCTTCTTGTCCTGGGTCTCGACGGCGGTCCGGGTTCGTTCCGACGGGAGTTCGACGAAGTAGACGTAGGTCCCCAGCCCGACCAACAGCACTGTCATCGCAAGTGTGAGCCAGATGCTCTTCATGGCTGTTACAGCCGGCGCCGTTTTCTCCAGATGGTCATGCCCCAGAGGAACGTCAGGGCGGGCAAGAAGAACACCTGGACATACAGCAACAGGCGCTCCTGAGTCGGGTTGGGAATGAAGGGGCGGAAGGCCGGCTCTTTCGGGGCGATCGAGATCAGCTCCCGCTCCTCGGCCAACCAGCCCAGGGCGTGGAGGAGGAAATCGGTGTTGCCGGGAAAGTTGATATAGGTGTTGCTGGCGAAGGAGGAGTTTCCCACGATCACGACCGCGGCGCGCGGCTTGCCTTCCTCCTGCGGTTTTTTGGGGGTCATGGCTGCGGCCAGCGGCAGGGGGCCGGGAATGTCCTCCTGCTCGTTCAAGGTGAGCACGTTGCCCTTGAGGTTCTTGACGGCCCAGCTGCGGGCCGAGGTGCGAGCCAACGGAACGAAGTCCCAGTCCTTGCCCGCTTCTTCATGGAAGACGAGGTGCCGGGAGAGGGGAAACAGGACGGCGAAATTGAAATCCTGCGTGATTTCATGCTCGGTGAAGGTGCGGACCATCAAGGACGTCAGGTCGCCCTGCGCCAGCCGATCCTGCATGTCCACCAGAATGCCTTGCCCCGTTTCCACACCCCACTGCCGCAGGAGATCCTCCAGGTCCGCCTGGCTTTCCGGGTCCAGCAGAATCAGGAGGTGGCCGCCGGCTGCGACATAGTGGGCGATGCGGTCCTGTTCCTCTTTGGTCACGGGCCGCTGGGGGCCGGCCAGCACGAGCACCGACGTGCCCTCCGCCACAGCCGATGTCTGGAGCAGGGAGACGGGGTTCACCTCGTAGCCCTGTTTGGTCAAGGCTTCCTTGGCCAGGGCCATGCCGTTCCGTTCCTGGTCGGCAATCCCCCGCTCGCCGTGCCCTTCCAGAAACAGGATGCGTTTCTTGCCGTCCTTGGCCACGCGGATCAGAGCCCCGGTCAGTTCGGCTTCGGACGGCGCGGTCACTCTGGTGGTCTGGGGGCCGCTCTCGACCACCGCCGTGTCCAGCCGCGTCACGCCGTATTGCCGGGCGACGCCGGGCCGCCGCTCCGGGTCCACGAATTCCACTTTGAGTTTGTCGCTGTCCTGCTTGTAACTGTCCAGCAGGTCGCGATAGGTGTTGTACGAGGGGCTGCGTTCTTGCGCGAACACGGTGACCTTGACCTCGCGCGCGAGTCCGTGCAGGACCTTGTGTGTTTGGGACGCCAGCGTGAAGTGTTGGGTCTCGGACAGGTCCCACCGCATGGCATGGCGGGCGGCGAGGAAATTGACGATGACCAGGATAGCGGTGAACAGCAACACCATGAGGATGCTGTTGGCGCCCAGGCGGGTGGAGCGGCGGATGGAGAAGGCCTTGAGCGCCTCGAACCGTGCGACGAAGAAGACCACGAGGCAGACCAAGGCCAGCCCCTCACAGAGGGTGACCAGCCAGAGTTTGTCGGGGGCCAGGGTATAGGCGATAAATCCGCCTGCCGCCAATCCGGCTCCCACAACGCCAAGCGATGACGCCCATCGATTCATGCGGTACCTGCCCGTGTCCTCATTTCCAGCGCTGCGATTCCACGACGCGATGGGCCAGGAACAGCATCAGGAGCATGCCGCTGGCATAGTAGACCAGGTCTTTGGTGTCCACCAGTCCGCGGACAAAACGGTCATAATGTTCGATGAAGGAAAGATACGACAGGATGCCGCCGAGCGGCGTGTCGCCCAGGACCGATCCGACCCCGCCCAGGAGCCAGACCAGAATCAGCAGGCCGAAGCTCAGAAAAGCGGCGACGATCTGGTTTTCGGTCAGGGCGGAGGCCAGGACGCCGGTGGCTAGGAACAGGGCGCCCAGCAAGGCCAGCCCGAGGTATCCTGTCAGGATCGGGTTCCAGTCGAAGCTGCTGTAGAAGGACAGGATCATCGGGACGATTCCGCTCAAGCCCAGCAGGCCCAGGAAGACGGCATAGGCGCCGAGAAATTTCCCGACGACCATTTCGTTGATCCCAATCGGAGAGGTCATCAGCAATTCGAAGGTGCGCAGCTTGCGCTCCTCGGCGAACAGCCGCATGGTCAAGAGCGGGAGGATCAGCAGGAGAATGATGGCGATGCTGTAGAACGTCGGCCGGAAAACGAGATCGTTCAGGTTGAGTTGCGCCGCCGCCCCCTGAATTTGCATCAACCGCACCGCCTGGGCCCCCGCATTGACGACCGCCAGATAGGACAGGACCCCGAAGATCAGCAAAAATACCGCCGCCACGACATAGACAATCGGGGAGACGAAGTAGGATCGCAACTCTTTGGCGACGATGGCTCCGACGGGTGTCATGGGAGGGGGGGCTCCTGGTTCTTGGCGGCTTCCACGACGCCTGCTTCCGGCAGGCCGTCCTCATGTTGCGTGAGGCGCAGGAATACGTCTTCCAGCGTCATGGACACGGCTTTCAACTCCAGCAGTCCCCAGCCTTGCGTCACGATCAGGCGGGCGATATCGTCCCGCAAGTCGCGGCCCAGTTCGCACTCCAGCAGGAACGCGCCCGAGTCGGTCGGCTCGAAGACACTCAACACGCCGGGCAGCGAGCGGAAGCGGTCGGCCAGATCCGGCGGGGGGGTTTTGACGGTGACGCTGATCTTCTCCGATTGACGCAGTCGCGCCGAGAGCCGTTCCGGCGTATCCACCGCCGCGATCCGCCCGCCACTGATGATCACGACGCGCTGGCACACCGCGGTGGCTTCCGGCAGGATGTGCGTGCTGAGAATCACCGTGTGCGATCCGGCCAGACTCTTGATCAACTCGCGAATTTCAATGATCTGCTTCGGGTCCAGCCCGACGGTCGGCTCGTCGAGGATCAAGACCGGCGGATCGTGCAGCAGCGCCTGGGCCAAGCCCACCCGCTGCTTGTAGCCGCGGGACAGGTTGGCGATGAGGCGGTGTCGCACGTCGCCCAGCGACAGACGTTCGATCGTGCGGTCCAGCGCGTGGCGCAGGTCGGCGCGGCCCATGCCTTTCAACCGCCCTGTGAATGTCAGATATTCGGTGACGGTCAATTCCTGATAGACCGGCGGGGTCTCGGGCAGGTAGCCGATGCGGCGCTTGACCTCGATCGGCTGTTCGAAGCAGTCGTAGCCGGCCACGCGCGCCGTGCCTTCGGTGGCCGGCATGAAACAGGTCAGGATGCGCATGGTGGTCGTTTTGCCGGCGCCGTTCGGCCCGAGAAAGGCCAGTACCTCTCCCTTGTCCACCGAGAAGGTCACCCGCTCGATGGCCGTGTGGTCGCCGTACCGCTTCGTGATGTTCTGCGCGTCGATCATGCG
>SYGV01000046.1 GCA_005799365.1 Nitrospiraceae bacterium | reverse complement strand
TTCCATCTGATCGCGCAGGTCGGAATCTCGCCCGCGGCTCACGCGCGTCGCGGTCGCCGTGATGTTCACCACCGCGGGAGTGATGGCCTTGGCAATCTGGGCAAACCCGTTGCCTGAGGCAGGAGCAGGCTGGATGGCCTGCACCGTCGCGGCGACGAGTTGAGAACCGGCGTTGGACGCGTGGGAGGCGGGCATGTATTCGCCGACCAAGAATCCGACGGCGACTAACAGGGCGATCGCTGGTATCAATCCCGAAAAACGATTTGCGAGATGGCGGGGCAAGGGGACTTGCATGTGAAACCTCCTTGTGGCTGATGCATCTCCGAGGACTGCGGCGCTGGATGTGTCTGCCTCGTTGAGCAGGAGGATAGCAGCCGAGGATGAGACGGAGGTTAAAGCGGGATTAGAAGTTTCTAACGGGTCGGAGCGGGAGCGAGGGGGAGCATCACCGTGAAGCGCGAGCCTTCACCGGCTGCGCTTTCGACCTCAATGCGGCCCTTGTGGCTCTCGGCGATCCATTTGCAGATGGCCAGTCCCAAGCCGGTGCCTTTCTTGGAGTGGGCCCTCGCTGCGTCGGTCCGGTAAAACCGATCGAAGATGCGGGCCCGCTCTTCCGGGGGCATGCCGATGCCTGAGTCCGCCACCGTCAGCCGCGCTTCTTTCCGGTCCTGGGTCAGCCGTAATTCGACCGTCCCGCCTTGCTTGGAGTAAGCCACGGCATTGTCCACCAGGTTGAGGAGCAGCTCCCGCAGCCGCAACTCGTCTCCCAGGACGGTGACCGGCTCCAGGGGGCCGGCAGTCACCTGGATCTGACGGTCTTGTCCCAGCACCGAGGCCTGTTGCCGAATGTCTTGGAGTAAGGTATCCAATCTGACCGGGGCCGATTGCATCGGCACCTGCCCGAGATCGGCTCTCGACAAAAACAGCAGATCGTCCACGATACGGCTCACTCGGTCGATTTCTTCCAAACTGCTTTCCAGCACCAGCCGGTAGTCCTCGGCCGACCGGGGGCGACGCAAAGCCAGCTCCGTTTCCCCCCGCATCACGGTCAGGGGCGTCCGCAGCTCGTGGGAGGCGTCGGCGCTGAACCGTCGCACTTGCTGGAAGGAGGCATCGAGCCGGGCGATCATGTTGTTGAAGGTGGCCGCGAGCCGACCGATCTCGTCATCGGACGGCGGGATGGTCAAACGTTGGCTCAGGTCCCCGCCAGCGATCCGTTCCGCGGCTGCCGTGATGGCATCCACGGGACGAAGGGCACGCCCGGCCAAAAACCAGCCCCCGGCCAGCGAGGCCAGCAGCGCGAGCGGCGTGCCGATGAGCAGGACGGTCAGCAAGCGGCGCAAGGCGCGTTCGACGTGATTCAGGGAGGCGCCGACCTGGACGATGGTAAAGAGCCGGCCTCCGCGGCTGATCGGCACCGAGAGGAGCCGGATGGAAGCTTCTCCCCGAAAGCGCGCGGATTCCAGGGTTGCCTGTCCTGCCAGCGCGGCCTCCAAGGCGGTCCGACTCAGGGGAATGTTGTGCCGTTTGACGTGGGGGGATTGGATCGTGATGACGCCGGCCGGACTGAAGATCTGATAAAACTTGTCCAGCACCGCCAACTCCGGAAACTCCGCGGTCAGATCATCGAAGGAGATGAACGGCACGGCCCCTCGCTGTTCCAGCGCCTGCACGGCCACGGCGGCCGCCTCCTCCAGCGACCGGTCCACCTGGCTCCGCATGTCGCGGGCCAAGACCGTGTAGAGCGTCAGGGCCACTGCGATCAGGATCAGGAGCAGGGCCGAGCCGTACCAGAGTGTGAGGCGGGCGCGAATGGAAACAGTTCCGCCCATCGTGTTTGTCGCCCCTTCCCTTGAGTCATGTGGCTGAAAGCTGTCAGCTCTCAGCCTTCAGCACGTAACCGCTGCCCCGGACGGTCTGGATCAACGCGCGTGTCCGGCCCCGATCGATCTTGTTCCTGAGATAGTTCATGTAGACGTCGATCACGTTGGTAAAGGTGTCGAAGTCCTGGTTCCAGACATGCTCGGAGATCATGGGGCGCGTCAGCACGCGTCCGGCGTTGCGCATCAGATATTCCAACAAGGCATATTCTTTCGCGGTCAACTCGATCCGCTGGCCTCCGCGCGTCACCTCGCGCGTCGAGGGATTGAGCGCCAGATCATCCACTTGCAGGAGGCCGGAGGCTTCCCCAGCACCCCGCCGCAGCAAGGCCCGGACGCGGGCCAGGAGTTCGTCGATCGCAAAGGGCTTGGTGAGGTAATCGTCCGCGCCGGCATCCAATCCCTTCACCTTCTGATCCACCTTGGAGAGGGCGGTCAGCAGCAGGACTGGGGTCTTGATGCGGGCATTGCGGAGCCCTTTGAGCACCTCCAGGCCCGTCATGCCGGGGAGCATGATGTCCAGGACGATCAGGTCATAGACGTCGCTTTGTCCCAGGTCCAGACCGGTGGGCCCATCGCTGCAGACGTCCACCGCATAACTCTCCTCCGCCAGCGCCTTCCGGATAAACGAGGCGACTTTGGCTTCGTCTTCAACGACCAGAATACGCATCGTCGGCTACTTCGGCGGAAAGCGGGTGATCGTGACCGGAATATACGACAGCGACGGACCCTGCGGAGTCCGGCGCGCCAGGGAATGTTTCAGCCAGGCCGCATCGTTGCGCGCGGGGAAGTCGGACCGGTAATGGGCGCCCCGGCTCTCTTCGCGAGCCAGCGCTCCCGCGACAATCGTCTCCGCAATGTCCACGAGCGACTGCAATTCCAGCGCCTGGATGAGGTCGGTGTTGAAGACCTTGCCCCGATCCTGGAGCGACACCTGCGCGGCGCGGACTTGCAGGGCGCGGACTTGTCCGAGCGCTTCAGTCATCGACTCCTTCGTTCGGAAGATGCCCAGGTTCAGGCTCATGACCCTGCCCAGATCGTCCCGGACCTGCCAGGCCCGTTCCGGTCCCCTGTGATCCATGAGGCGCCCGATCCTCCGCTCTTCGGCCCGCAAAGTGTGATCCGAAATCGCGCGGGGCGCAACCCCGCGCAGCGATTCGGCGGCGCGCAGGCCGGCCCGGCGGCCGAACACGATCGTTTCCAACAGGGAGTTCCCTCCCAGGCGGTTGGCCCCGTGCACGCTCACGCAGGCGCATTCGCCGGCCGCGTAGAGACCGGATAGCTCTGTCTCTCCCCACTGGGTAGCCTTGACGCCGCCCATCTGATAATGGGCGCCTGGCTGGACCGGAATGGGGCTCTCCACCGGGTCCACTCCGGCGAATTCGATCGCCAGTTGCCTGATTTGCGGAAGCCGTTCCTGAATTTTCGCTCGCCCCAGGTGGCGCAAGTCCAGCAGGATACAACCGTCCATCCCACGGCCTTCCAATATCTCCCGGCCGATCGCCAGGGAGACGGTCGAGCGGGGGGCCAGCTCCATCTGGTCCGGCGCGTACCGGGCCATAAATCGGTCGCCCAGCGTGTTTAACAGATAGGCGCCCTCGCCGCGCGCTCCTTCGGTGATCAAAATGCCCGTGCCTTTGAGCGTGGTGGGATGAAACTGGACGAACTCCATGTCTTCGAGCGACGCCCCGGCCCGGTAGGCCAGGGCCATCCCGTCGCCGGTGTTGATCACCGCGTTGGTGGAGGTCGAGAACACCCGCCCGCTCCCGCCGGCGGCCAGGAGCGTCGCTTTGCCCACGACGGGATGGAGCCCGCCGCGAACCAAGTCCCAGGCGATGACCCCGCGACAGTGGCCCTCCTCGACGATCAGGGAGGTCACATACCATTCCTCATAGACGCACACCTGACGCTTGAGCAGCTGCTCGTACAGGGCATGGAGGATGGCGTGGCCGGTCCGGTCGGCGGCGTAGCAGGTGCGCACCGCTCCGGATCCGCCGAAGGGGCGCTGCGCGATCCGGCCCTGTTCGTCGCGGCTGAAGATGACGCCCAAACGCTCCAGGTCCAGGATGGCGTCCGGCGCTTCGCGGCACAGGGCCTCAATGGCGTCCTGGTCGCCCAAGTACTGGCCTCCCTTGGCTGTGTCGAAGGCATGGGCTTCCCAGGAGTCCTGCTCGCCGAGCGCCGCGTTGATGCCTCCCTGCGCGGCGACCGAGTGGCTGCGCACGGGATGGACTTTGGACAGGATGGCCACATCCAGGTGCGGGTGTGCTTCGAGCGCAGCCAGGGCCGCCCTCATGCCGGCTAGACCAGCGCCGACGATGACCAGGTCGTGGACCTTCATGCGGCTAGGCTTGCTTGAAGGCTTGGTGCGGGAGTAAATCTGCGGGATTTCATGGGCCTATGATGGCCCAAATCAAACGGGTTACGCAAGGTAACGGGGCTACGGCTTTCCCTTCACGGACCTCGGTAGGTTATGGTATACCAGAGCCCGAACATAGACGGAGCAGCCTTCCAACCCATCACCGTAGATCCGGGAGTCATAAGCCCACGATGAATCGCGCCGACCTGCTCAAGCCGACCGACCAGTTTCTCCACCGCCATCTCGGTCTGACCGAGGCGGACATCCGGGACATGCTGGCCACCCTCGGCCTCGCATCGCTGGATGCCTTGATTGACGCAACAGTGCCGGAGGACATCCGGCTGCACAAGCCGCTGGCGCTGGGTGCGCCCTTGAGCGAGCATGAAGCGCTGGCCGCCTTGCGCGCGCTGCATGATCGGAATCAGGTCTTCCGGTCTTTCATGGGGATGGGCTACCACGATTGCGTCACCCCCCTCGTCATTCAGCGCAACATTCTGGAAAATCCAGGCTGGTATACGGCCTATACCCCCTATCAGGCCGAGATCGCCCAGGGGCGGCTGGAAGCCTTGATGAATTTTCAGACCATGGTCTCCGACCTGACCGGCCTGCCTGTGGCCGGCGCGTCCGTGCTCGATGAGGCGACCGCCGCGGCGGAAGCCATGACGATGTGCCTGCGGATCGTCCAGCACGAGGGCCGTACGGGCCGGCATCGGTTCTTCGTGGCCGAGGACTGCCATCCCCAGACGATCGCCGTGATGCAAGGGCGGGCGACTCCGCTGGGCATCACGCTCGAGGTCGGTCGGCCAGATGAAACAACCGTCGCCAAGCCGGACCTGTTCGGGCTTCTGCTGCAATATCCGGCGACCGACGGCGCGCTGCTCGACCACCGCGGTCTCATCGCGCGGGCACATCAGGCGGGAGTGTTGGCGGTCATGGCCACGGACTTGCTGGCCTTGACGCTGCTGCGGACGCCCGGCGAATCGGGCGCTGACATTGCGGTCGGCTCCAGCCAGCGCTTCGGCGTCCCGATGGGCTTCGGCGGCCCCCACGCGGCGTTTTTGGCCTGCAAGCAAGAGCACGTCCGTCAGATGCCGGGACGGCTCATCGGCCTCTCCAAGGACGCGGCCGGGAATCCGGCTTACCGTATGGCGCTGGCGACCCGCGAGCAGCACATCCGACGCGAAAAGGCCACCAGCAACATCTGCACCGCGCAAGTGTTACTCGCGGTCATGGCCGGCATGTACGCGGTCTATCACGGGCCGGACGGACTGCGCCGGACTGCGGAGCGGGTCCATGGCTTGACGGCGATGCTGGCGGAAGGATTGCGCCGCCTGGGCCACCGGATTGTCCACCAGACTTTCTTCGATACGCTGAAAGTCCAGCCGGCCGGCGGGTCCGCCGAGCAGGCCGATCAGATTGTCGCGCGTGCGACCGAGCGGCGAATCAATCTGCGCCGGTTTGGGGATGGGACCCTCGGCATCGCTTTGGACGAAGTAACCATAGCGGATGACCTGGCGGCACTGCTGGGTTGCTTTGCCGGAGGCAAACCGCTGACGTTCACGCTGGACGAGCTTGCCGCGAAGAGCGCACGTTGCATCCCGTCCGGTTTGGCGAGGAGCAGCGCATTCCTGACGCACGAGGTGTTCAACCGGTACCACTCCGAGCACGAAATGCTCCGTTACATACATCGGTTGCAGGACCGGGACCTCTCGATGATCCATTCGATGATCACGCTGGGCTCCTGCACGATGAAACTCAACGCCACCGTGGAGATGATTCCAGTGACCTGGAAGGGGTTCGGTCGCATGCATCCCTTCGCGCCGGCGGAGCAGACCAAGGGCTATCACGAGCTGTTTGCGCAACTGGAGCGTTGGCTGGCGGAGATCACGGGGTTTGCGGCCGTGTCGCTCCAGCCCAACGCTGGTTCCCAGGGCGAGTATGCGGGACTCATGGTCCTCCGGGCCTATCATCAAGCTCGCGGACCGAGCGGGCGGGATGTCTGCCTGATTCCGGTCTCTGCGCACGGGACCAACCCGGCCAGCGCCGTCATGGCCGGCATGAAAGTCGTGGCGGTGGCCTGCGATGAACGGGGCAACGTGGATCTGGCCGATCTGGAGGCCAAGGCGGAACAGCACCGCGACCGGTTGGCGGCCCTGATGATTACCTATCCGTCTACGCACGGCGTCTTCGAAGAAGGCGTCCGCAAGGTCTGCGCCATCATCCATGCGCGCGGCGGGCAGGTCTATATGGACGGGGCCAACATGAACGCCCAGGTGGGTCTGTGCCGACCGGGGGACATCGGCGCCGATGTCTGCCATTTGAACTTGCACAAAACTTTCTGCATCCCGCACGGAGGCGGGGGGCCTGGCATGGGGCCCATCGGGGTCGCGGCGCATCTGGCGCCGTTCCTGCCTGGCCATCCGCTCCGCAAGGTGGGCGGAGAGACGGCCATCAAGCCGATTGCGGCGGCCCCCTACAGTAGCGCCAGCATCTTGCCCATTTCCTGGGTATACATCGCGCTCATGGGCGGGGAGGGGCTCACCCAGGCCACCAAGGTGGCGATTCTCAACGCCAATTACATGGCCAAACGGCTGGAGAAACATTTTCCGGTCCTCTATGCGGGCGCGCGAGGCTTCTGTGCCCATGAATTCATCCTGGACATGCGCCGCTTCAAGGAGACCGCCGGGGTCGAGGTGAACGACATCGCCAAGCGTCTCATGGACTATGGCGTCCACGCGCCGACCAGGTCCGTCCCGGTCGCGGGCACCCTGATGATCGAAACGACGGAGAGAGAATCCCGGGCCGAACTGGATCGCTTCTGCGAGGCGTTGATCGCGATTCGCGGCGAGATTCGGGACATCGAAGACGGGCGCGTGCCGCGCGACGACAATCCCTTGAAGCATGCGCCACATACGGCCCAGGCGGTCACGGCGGCCGATTGGAAACATCCCTACAGCCGCGAGCAAGCGGCGTTTCCGGCTCCCTGGGTGCGCGAGCAGAAGTTCTGGCCGGCCGTGGCGCGGATCGACAATGCCTATGGGGATCGGAACCTGGTCTGCACCTGTCCGCCGATGGAGCAGTATGCATCCTAAGAGGAGCATGATCCGGTGGATGCTGCCCGCATGGCTCTGCCTGCTCCTGGTCGGTCTCACCGGCTGCCACTATTATGAGGAGTTCCGGATGATGAAGGGCACGGCGGACATCCGGTCCGAAACGGCCGATCTGATCCGGGCCTACCGCGAGTGTATGGAACGGTACGAGAAGGAACCGGCAAAGGCCCGCGAGTACTGCTCCGGTTACTCCCA
>SYGV01000045.1 GCA_005799365.1 Nitrospiraceae bacterium | reverse complement strand
TCCACCACCGGGAAACCGCTGTGGCCCAGGGGCAGAAAATGTTGCGCGACCGCGTCCGCCACCGTGAGATCCGCAGGCAGGGTCGCCACCTCGCGCACCATCAGATCTCCGACCGAGACCTGCTCCAGCGACGCCCTGAGGGTGGCCTGCCGGCGGCTGCTCCTGGCCGAGCTGAAGAGAAACAGCCCGATCAGGGCCACCCAACTTCCGTTGGCCGCCAGCGGACCGGGAATCACGCCGGCCGACGCGCCCAGCACCAGCGCCACGCCGAGCACACCGAGGACCAGCCCGAACCCCTGGCCGACCAGCGAGGCCTGCTGCGTCGCCCAGTGATAATTGCCGGACCAAGCCCAGAGACCGGCCCGCAGCACCCGCCCTCCGTCCAAGGGAAAGCCCGGGATCAGGTTGAACAGCCCGAGTTGCAGATTCACGGAGCCGAGCAGCAGCCCCAGGGCCATCAAGCCCTGGCCCGTATGGACGGTCTCGGCCAACCCCAGAAGCATCCCGCCCAGCGCGAAGCTCACGAGGGGGCCGGCGATCGCGATCAGAAACTCGGCCTTCGGCCCCGGCGCGTCCCGTCGCATCTGGGCGACGCCGCCGAAGATGAAGAGGGTGATTTGCTGGATGGGAATCTGATACCGCAGCGCCACGTAGGAATGACCCAGCTCATGCAGCAACACGGACGCGAACAATAGGAGGGCCGCCGTGCCGCCCATGCCCCAATAGCGCTGGGGCGAGAGGCCCGGCAGCATGTCCGGCAGATAGCCGGTCGCCAGACTCCAGGTCACAAACCCGAAGACCAGGAACCAGGACATGTGGACTTTGATCGGGATGCCGAAAATGCGTCCGATTTCCCAGTCGGTACCCAGCATCATGCCTCCAGGCTGGTATCCATAGCAGTCGGACCGAAGAAGCGTCAATATCCATCTGGTTTCCGGTATAATCAACCCTCGATGCGCATTGCAGCTCACACGAAGTTCGGCAGGGCGCTCCTGTTGCTCGCCAGCGGCTGGCTCGCCGCCTGCGCCGGCCTTCCCGCCACCAGCCGGAGCGGCGCAGTCCACGACATTCTGATCACGGAAGACCGGGTCTCTCCCCAGGACTTGGTCGTGCACATCGGCGACGAGGTCCGCTGGGTCAACCGCCGGGTGAGTCCGGTCTGGGTGTATTTTTTCAGGGACTCCCTCGACGAGGTGTCCTGCGTGCGAGGCTTTTCCCTCTTCTGGGGCAACGAGGAAGAAGCCGTGATCAAGCCGGGGCAATCGGTCAGTGTCTGCTTCGCGAGGGAAGACGCGATCAGCTATACGGTCCAGAGCGAGAAGACTGTGATGCGCGGCTCCACCGCCGGGGAAGGCGGCTCGTTCAAAATCCCCAAGGGCCTGCATGCAGCGGTCATTGTCGAAGCGCCGCCGGCGCGCGTACCCCGCTGACGGGAAACGGCATGGAACGCATGATCCGGCGCTTTCCTTTCCTTCTTCTGACCCTTCTGTTCTGCCTGGATGCCCCCGGCGCAGAGGCGCAGGTCGTCCGCTCCGGCCCTTCCGCCTGCAACGCCATCGCCTTGACCTTCGACCTCTGTCCGGTGCGCAATGGGCGCGGCTATGACGAGCCCTTGATCAAGACGCTGATCGAGCACCGGATCCCGGCGACCTTCTTCATGTCCGGCCGTTGGATCGAGCGCCACGAGGCCGAGGTCCTGGCGTTACGGGCGGTCCCCTTCTTCGAGATCGGCACGCATGGGCAGGTTCACGCGCACCTGCCGCAGCTGGACGACGCAGGCCAACGAGCGGAGATCGCCGACGCGGGGCATCTGCTGAAGACCAAGTACGGGATCGAGGCGCCGCTCTTCCGCCCCCCCTACGGCGAGTTCAACGACATGACCGTGGAAGTGGTGCGGGCCCTGGGGCTCCGGTTCATTCTCTGGGATCGTATTTCCGGCGACCCGGACCCGAGGCTGAGCCGGGAGCAGATTACCGGGCGGCTGACCGCCCGGGCCAGGAACGGCAACATCATCGTGCTCCATGCCAACGGAAAGGGCGCGCATACGAAAGACGTGGTGGAAGATCTGTACCGGGAATTGATCGTCGCCAGAGGATTTCGTCCCGTCACCGTCACCCAGCTTCTGGGCCGATGCCAGGGAGAGCCGCCCCATGCCCGGTGACAGCCCGATCATGAGAGCCTACAGACCGGAGGATCGTGCGCCGGTGGTCCGGCTGCTGACCGGATCCGATCCCTGGCGGAAGCTCGGGTACGGGGACGAAGACTGGGCCCGCTTGTTCCGGACCGACGGAATCGTCGAGGGCCGCGAGGGCTATGTGCTGGAAGCCGACGGGGCCGTGGCCGGCGTGGCGCTGCTTCGCCCCAAGTTTTTGATGGGGGACTATCTGGAGTTGCTGGCCATCGCCCCGACGGCGCGCAGCAAGGGATACGGCGCCCTGCTGCTCGCGCAGATTGAGGCCGTCACCTTCGCGCGGGCCAAGAACCTCTTCGCCTGCGTATCCGACTTCAACAACGGCGCCAGGCGGTTCTATGCCGGGCAAGGGTACTGTGAGATCGGGCCGCTGCCCAACCTGTTGATCCCCGGCAGCGCTGAGCTGCTCTTGCGGAAAACATCCGGCCCCATGCGGAAGATCTAGCATTCAACGTTCAGCAGTCAGCCGGAAGCTGATGACTGAGAACTGAACGCTTCCTTGCGAGGTTAGCATGCGCGTAAAAAAACTGCTCCACACCCGGATGCGGGTGAGCGACATGGACCGGACCATCGCATTCTACCGCGATGTGCTGGGGCTCGACGTTCTGGAACGCCATACCTCTCCGCGCGGCTCACATCTGGCGTTTCTGTCCGTGCCCAACAGCGAGGCATTGATCGAGCTGTGCAGCTTTCCGCCCAGCGGCCCGGTGAAGGTACAGGAGGACCTCGTCCACCTGGCCTTCGAGGTCGAGGACCTGGATGACACGATCGCGCAGCTCACCGCCGCAGGCGTGCCGATCACCGACGGCCCGACGCGCAGTTCGTCCGGCAGCCGCTTTCTGTTTATTGACGCGCCGGACGGATACGAGATCGAGCTGATCGAACGCCCGCCCGGCACGGCGCCGGCCTAACCGACTCGCGCGAACGGCCTGGCGGCCCGTCTCGCTTGCTCGGCGACCCGCCAGGCCGTACAATTCCTCCATGGTCGGCAGCCTCACGATCTCCCCCTCGCTCCAGTCCAAGCTCGACCACCTGCCCGCGCAGCCCGGCTGCTACCTGATGAAGAACGGGCGCGGCGAGATTCTCTACGTCGGGAAGGCGCTGGTGCTGGCCGACCGGGTCCGGTCGTACTTTTCCAAGGCCGGCGACCAGACGCCCAAAACGTCGGTCTTGGTCGGCCAGGTGGCGGACCTCGAAACGATCGTCACCCGCTCCGAGCTGGAAGCACTGATCCTGGAAAGCAATCTGGTCAAGCGGCACAAGCCCCGTTTCAACGTTGTCCTGCGCGACGACAAGCAGTACCCCTACCTGCGCCTGCCGATCAAAGAAGCGTTCCCGCGCCTGTCCATCGTGCGGCGGGTGCAGAAGGACGGAGCCCTCTATTACGGCCCCTACGTGCCAACCAATGCCCTGCGCGAAACCTTGAAAGTGATCCGCAAGGTCTTTCCCCTCGCCACCTGCGAGATCGCAATCGACGGGAGCGCCGAGCGGGCCTGCATCGAATTCGAAATCAAGCGCTGCATGGCCCCCTGCACCGGGAACCAGAGCCGTGAGGACTACCACCGGATCGTCAAACAGGTGCGGCAGTTTCTGGAGGGCCGCGACACAGAGCTGCTGAACGGCCTGCGCGCCGACATGCAGATCGCCGCGGACCGGGAACGGTTCGAGGAAGCGGCCCGCCTGCGGGACCGGATCGTCAAGATCGAGCGGACCCTGGAGAAACAGCGCGTGACCCAAACCGCTTCGACGGACCAGGACGTGATCGGGCTGGCCCGGCAAGGCACAGCGGTGGATCTCCAGATGTTGTTCGTGCGCGGCGGGCTGCTCATCGGACGCAAGGACTTTTTTTGGCCGGCTGGCGCGGAGGCATCGGATGAAGAACTGGTCCGAGCCGCGATCGAGCAGTTCTACAACAAAGACGGATTGCCGCCCAAGGAACTGCTGCTCCCGACGGCTCTCGGCGAGGCCGCCTTAATCGAAGCCTGGCTGTCCGAGAAAAAAGGTGAGCCGGTGCGGATTCTCGCCCCCGAGCGGGGGGGCAAACACCAGCTCCTCTTGCTCGCGGGGGAAAATGCGGCGGCGGCGGTGGCCGATCACTTGCGCGACGAGGAAACCGATCGCCTGGCGGCCACAGAACTCAAGCGACTGTTCCGGCTCGAGAAGGCGCCCCGGCGGATTGAGGGGTTCGACATTTCCAATACCATGGGCGACCAGTCGGTGGCCTCGTTGGTTGTCTGGGAGGACGGGCAGGCAAAGAAGGCGGATTACCGCAAGTTTCGGATTCAGACCGTGCAGGGGGCCAACGACTTCGCCAGCATGCAGGAAGCCGTCGTCCGGCGGTACGGGGAGGCCAGCGGGGAGCACAGCCGCACCACGGAAAACCTTCCCCTGCCGGATCTCATTCTGATCGACGGAGGGCTCGGCCAGCTCGCCGCCGCCGTCGAGGGGCTCCGGCAAGTCGGCCGCACCGGGATTCCCATCATCGGACTGGCCAAAGCCCGGGGAGAAAAGCAGGAGCGCCTGTTCCTCCCGGGGCGCAAGAACCCGATCGTCTTGCAGACCTCCTCGCCGGTCACCCACCTGCTGCAACGCATCAGGGACGAGGCCCACCGATTCGCCATCGCCTACCACCGCAAGCTGCGCGGCAAGGCCCTCCTCGCCTCACGCCTGGATCGGATCGCCGGCGTCGGCAAAGTCCGACGCAGCCGCCTGCTGCGAACGTTCGGCAGCCTGGAGCGGATCGCCCAGGCGAGCGACGACGCGTTGCGGACTGCAGCCGGCGTTGACGCCAAGACGGCTGCAGCCATCCGCACAGCCCTGGCATAGCAAATCTCAGAGCCTTCCCTCCCTCTCAGCCCTGGAATTCTTCGCCGTGACCTGCCCCCCCTTCCTGACCCTGCGCCATCAAGCAGGTCACTCCCCAGGGAAGAGCCACTCTCAAGAAGAGCAAGCTGAACAGATTACATATATGGCCAATTGACCGTGGTGACCATGGGTAGAGTATGGGTACTATCCGCAATTCCTTTCATGTCTTGTATTGATATGTCACTGACAGAAAGATATTTATGCATTAAGTTCAATAACTTATAGCAATAACAGCATGGGGGAGTACTTTGTCCATTGAGGCATGATCCATGCTCATGCCTTGTCAGGGCTGCAAGTCGCGAACATCAAAACTGACTAACGACAAAGCTTAGGAGGGGGGACCGGCATGATGCGAAACGCGATCGCGACCGAACTGAGTCCGCCCGCCGTGCACCACAAGGAGCACCATGCCCACGCATCCCTATCCGGAACCAGGCAACCCATCCATGCCGCCGCAACGGGCTGTACTCCAAGCCGTCATTGTCACCCTTCGCGGCACCATCGGATCACTCCTCCTGCCCTCAATGATGCCGCACCTGCTTCGCGGGATCGGCCGTGAATTGGGACGTCGCCTCCGCATGTCGGGCGAGCCGGCGCAAGGGGCGGGACAAGAACTGGAGCGCGAGAGTAATGCGGGCTCCCTGCACGAACAGCTCCTGGAGCTGCCTTCGGCAGCTCGAGGCGCAATGGGGGTGCCGCTGTCAGATTGTGGCCAGAAGCCTGGATCGGCTCGAGTTGGCCGTCCTCGACTGCCCTCTCGACCCGCAAGGTGACGCCCCCCTGCACCTGTGCTGGCTCTATGCCGGCATGCTCGGCGAGGTGGCCGGGGACCGGCTTGGGTATGGCAAGGTATCGCTCGGGCCCTGCGCCGGATCACCGATGCGCTGCGGCGACTCAGAAGCAGCCGCAGACGAAGTTTGCCGTCTCACGCTCTACATACAGAAGACAGCCGAAAGCGTTGCGGCAGAAGGTACCGCCTACCCCCAGGCTGCGCAGGCGCTCGACCATCTCCCGTCCAGAGCGCGGCCCGGCCTTCCCTTGGATCGCCTCTCGGACAGGGAATGGCAAGTCCTGCGGCTCATCGGCGAGGGGTTCAGCGACAAGGAAATCACCGATGCGCTGAAGATGAGCGTCCGCACCGCCGAGAATCCCGCACCCAAAGTCTATGCCAAGATGTGCGGATGCCCGGCATGGGCTGACGGGAGCTGACGGAACGCCTGGAATGGACGGTCCGCGAAGCGTTGGACGGGTGCTGCCCCTTGCACAAACAAGCCCCAGATCCACGAGGCAGCCATTTCGTGGACGATACCGTAACGCCATCCCTCGCGCGCCTCTCGCCTGCACTCTGTACCAGACCCGACGCCTTCCTCTTCCTCATGACCGACCACACCGGACCGACCGACCAGCAATCCACCGGCGGACGCTCTTGCGAATCGGGCCCGCCATGCCTATTATTCTCCGGACGGGAATCAACGAAGCGACGATGGAAGGACCCGCCGCCCTTGCGCCTGCTGAGCTGCGCATCATCCCAGCCGATCGAGCGATCCACGATCAGGGTTCCCTCCGTTTAATCGTTCCGCTCGTCCCGCACCCATGGATGTCATCACCCTAACGTGAAGGAGGTCCCATGTCCAACATCACCCATCCGCCGGCCGCCAACGTCATGCCAACGAGCAACGGCGGCGTGAGCCGCATCGAGCAGGGCTTTGAAGTCATGATCTTCGCGAGCCGCTGGATTCAAGCCCCCCTGTATGCCGGTTTGATCGTGGCAGAGCTGCTTTACGCCTACAAGTTCCTGACCGAACTCGGAGAGATGGTATACCATCTCGGGACTTTGACCGAGACCGTGTTCATGCTCGGCATCCTGTCGCTCATCGACATTACGATGGTGGCCAACCTGCTGACCATGGTCGTCATCGGAGGGTACGCCACCTTCGTCAGCAAACTGGATCTCGAAGGCCATCGGGATCGGCCGGACTGGCTCAGCCACGTGGACCCGGGCACGATCAAAGTCAAGCTCGCGGCCTCTCTGATCGGCATTTCCAGCATCCACCTGCTCAAGGCCTTCGTCAACGTCAGCAACGTGTCGACCGAGCATATCAAGTGGCAGATTTTGATCCACATGACCTTTCTGGGCTCTGCAATCTTGCTAGCCTATACGGACAAGCTGATGCAGAGAGACCGCAAGCATTGAGGACCGGGACCGGCACGCAACGCCAATGACACCACGCAGGACTACGAATAATACTGCGGGGAGTACCACGTTGACAGCCCTATGGACACGTAAGACAGTTATGGTCTTTGGTGCGCGGTTCAGTGACCGTTTGGGCGTTTCCCAGAGAGAGGGTCATGCAGTACCGGAAGGCGCACCGCAACGGCACGATCATCCTGCCGTACAACTGGCGCGACCAATATGTGAACGCGCTCGGGGTCTACTATGAGATGACGGACAAGTTCAACATCCACGACGGCTACAATTACGGCAACAATCCGGCCCCCAAGTCCACGATGGACCCCACAAGCGCGAACATACCGAGCACCACCTGGTCGGCGGGTTCGCCTACAAATTCACGCCGTCGCTCAAGCTGGACACGATGGCGACATATGTGATCGAGTCGGAAAGCACGTACAACAGTTCACGGTGGGGGAACAACTCCACCAGTCAGGTCGGCGGGCACGAAACATCTTCTACTTGAGTTGGTGGCCGAAGGCCTCGTAGTCTGCTTCACCGCCACGCCACGGTCCGCCGACCCCGTTCATCCTGCCATTCCGGCATCCAAACCAGGACCACCAGCTTGACGGCGATGTTGCTCTTGGTCGGCTTAAGCGCCAGGGTTTCGAGCGGTTCCGTCCGGCCGTCGAGTGCAGCGGCCAGTGTGTCCACTTCTTCTTGAAACTGCGCCTCAAGTTCCGCGATCTGCTGGTCAAGCGTCGAGACGTTCTCTTTCGCCAACCCCACATCCTTCGTATCTTTGATCGCCCGACCGGCCCCTCGGATCGCCGCGGTCGCCTTCCCGATCGTGGAGGCGCTCACCGTTTTTCGCCCCATGAAGGCCTGCAACAACGTCGCCCCGACCGAGAGGGCCGCTTGCACCTTGCTCTGATTGGCCTGTTCTTCTTCCCGCGCCACCGACTGCTCGGCCCGCCGCTTCCGCTCTTGGAGCGACGCGAACTTTGACGCGTACCGCTTCCGAAGCCGCTCGATTTCCTGATCCCGCCGTTCGTGTAGGGCCTGCTGGAGGCGAATCCGGAAGTCCCGCTCCGTCTCGCCCGGCTTGGACAGGAGCTTGAGTTGGGTGCTCTTGAACAGGGGCACCGATTGAGTCCGGCAGAGCCAGGCCGCAAAATCCTTCCCCCAAACGTCATAGTTCTTTGCCTTACCGGCCGGTGCGGGCAAGGAGGCAAACTGCGCCGCGGCTTGAGGGGCCTGCTCCAAATCTGACAGCGCGATGCCCGCCTCGCGGGCTTCGCCCCAGTTGACCGCAACCGGCGCGTCATTGATCGCCGACAGGACCGCCACATCTTGCGTGACATCCACCCCGGCTTTGCCGTCGACCACGCGCGCCTGAGCCATCCCCAACAACATCGGCTGATAGACCAGAGCGCTCCCCGCCGGCTGGCGGCCCCGGACAGGAACAAAATATTGCAGTACCTCCGGAGGCAGCACAGGACATGAAGAGTGAGGCGTAAGGGGCAAGGGCAGGATTGCTTTACCCTCCACCTTTGTTGCTGTCGTCTCATGCCTCACGCCTAACGCTTTACGAGATTCCATCAGCGTCTTGATCTGGCTGCGCGTCAACGGACCACGCAAGTAGGACAAGGTCCAGCGCGACTCGAAGACTTCCGGGGCATCCTCGTGCACATTGTTCAGGAGGAAGATGCGGCTGCCGAGCCCGGCTAGCAGTTGTTCCATCTCTTGGCGTTCGAATTTCTTGCCGCTCCCGGCGGCGGCTCCCTCTAAGCCCTCCAGCACCCGCGCCTTGTCGCGTTCCGTCTGCAGCCGCCCGATGAACCAGGTGCCGGTATTGGCCAGCCCCTTGTAATCCAGGTCTACCGGGTTCTGCGTGGCCAGCACAACCCCGACCCCGAAGGCCCGGGCCTGTTTGAGCAGGGTCAGCAAGGGTGCTTTGGACGGCGGGTTGGCCACCGGCGGGAAGTAGCCGAAGATCTCGTCCATGTAGAGGATCGCCCGCAAGCTGGTCGTCCCCGATTGCGCCCGCATCCAGCCCAGGGTCTGGCTCAGCAACAGCGTGACGAAAAACATGCGTTCGGCATCGTTGAGATGGGCGATCGAAAAAATCGCGATGCGCGGCTTGCCCTCCGACGTATGGAGCATCCGGTCGATCTCCAGCGGCACCCCCTCCAGCCAGGCCGAGAACCCGGGCGCCGCCAGCAAGTTGTTGAGCTTCAGGGCCAGGTTAAACCGGTCCTTGGACGGGAAGAACGAATCCAAATCCAGGACCCCAACCTTCGAGACTGGCGGTTGCTGAATCTGCTGGATCAATGAGGCCAGGTCCAGGTCCTGTCCCCCGCGCCAGGCATGATCTAAAATCGTGGAGAGCAGAATATGTTCCCGGCTCTGGATCGGATCGGCTTCGATCCCCAGCAGGCCCAGCAGGCCGGTGACCGTCGTGCCGATGCGCTCGCGCAGGAGCTCCGCATCGCCGAGAACGGCCTGCGCCGGGACGGCGAAGGACGTGAGGATGGAGACGGGGATGCCGGCATTGCTACCCGGCGTGTAGATGGCGAAGTCGGCCGCCTCTTTGAGCCGCGCGATGCGGTCCCCGTCCTGCCCCCAGTCGGCCAGCCCCTTCTTCCAGAGACCCGCCTGCTGCCCCGCATAGTCCGCCGGCGTCAGGCCATTTTTGCGGGCATCATCCTCGTTGATCCAGGGGGCAAAGTCTTCCCCGCGCAACTGCGGAAAAGTCAGGAGCAGGTTGGCCAGGTCGCCCTTAGGATCGATCACAAGGGCCGGAATACCGTCGATCGCCGCCTCTTCGAGCAGGCCCAGACAGAGGCCAGTCTTGCCGCTGCCCGTCATGCCCACGCAGACCGCGTGGGTTACGAGGTCCTTGGAGTCATACAGCAACCAGTCTTTCTTGGGCT
Organism: Nitrospiraceae bacterium; assembly: GCA_005799365.1. Lineage (GTDB taxonomy): Bacteria > Nitrospirota > Nitrospiria > Nitrospirales > Nitrospiraceae > SYGV01. Next base: position 456 of record SYGV01000045.1, on the reverse strand, counting down.
TCTTCTTGGCTGGGTCGTAGGGGCGACCGAGGTAGAAGACCCCGAGCTTTTCAAAGTCCTGCATGCACCGGCTCCTTTCCCGACTCAGCGGCTCGGAATACACCGTTCTTCCAATAAGGCGCGGGGCCAACAGTACGGTGCTATTGGCCACCCGACACCATCGCATTAGGACACGGCCGAACGCGCCAGCCCGGCGTCACCCGCCTCACAGCCCCGCTTCCTTCAGCACCTGGCCCGTGTACGACTTCGCCATTTTTGCGATCGCCGCAGGCGGCCCCTCCGCCACGATCTCCCCGCCCCGGTCTCCGCCTTCCGGTCCCAGGTCGATCAGCCAGTCTGCATTCTTGATCACGTCCAGGTTGTGCTCGATCACCAGCACTGTGTTGCCCGCCTCCACCAGCCGGTTCAGCACGTCCAGCAGCCGTTGGATGTCGGCAAAGTGCAGGCCCGTCGTCG
>SYGV01000044.1 GCA_005799365.1 Nitrospiraceae bacterium | reverse complement strand
CGGGTCTTTGCGCAGCTTGGTTTCGTATTTTTCGTCCCGGTAGGGGGACTTGATGAAAATCCAACCACAGTGACTGTGCCAGAACCCTTTCAGGGCGTTATAGGGGTCTTCTTCCTGGTCGCAGCGCGCATGGTGGCGGATATGGTCTGAGCCCCAGCGGAGTGCGGAATTTTCCAAGGCCCAGCCGCCGGCGATCAGAAAGCAGGCCTTTACCCAGTTGGGACAGTCGAAGCTCCGGTGCGAGATCAGGCGATGATAGCCGACCGTGATGCCCAGGCCGCTGGCCATGTAGAAGACGGCAAACATGATCCAGTCCAGTTTCGTGAAGCCATAGGTCCAGGCGAAGAGCGGAACGCCGACGACGGTGGCGACGGTGATGACGCTGAAGAGGATGATGCAGGGATAGTCTGTTCTCGGCGCGGGCTTATCCACTGGGGGCCCTCCTCGCTTCAGGCCTGGGCGGTGGTTGAGGTCCCTTGTCGTTTCGTACGAGCAAAATTTTTCGCAGCCTATCGGAATCATTCATGGTTTTCAAGTAAAACTTTTTCAGGTGTATACTGGGCCTTGCGTAAGTATCAGAAAGAATCGTCCGCACGGGGGCATCGGCACGAGAGGCAGTAGATGGACGCGAACAGCCAAGTGATTGAGGCGGCGACCAGGCGCATCGGCCGGATGCTGGCTGCGCAATCGGCCGGCCATGTGCCGTCACTGTTCGATCGTCGCTGGTGGTCGAGCAGTCTGCTGGATTGGTGCATGCGTAACGAAACGTTCAAGGTGCAGCTGTTCCGATTCGTTGACGTGCTGCCATCCCTAAACAACGATGCGCAGGTGGCGAGACTGGCGGAGGAGTATTTCGCCGATGTGCAGAGCGGCGCCAATCCCTTGCCCCTGCAGTGGGGATTGCAGGCTGTGTCGGCGAGCAAGCTGGGCGCGAGGCTCAGCGCCCGCTCGCTTCGTAAACGGATCGAGCAGATGGCGCGCACCTTCATTGCCGGCGACTCGGTACGGGATGCGGCGCCGGTGCTGGCCGGCCTCTGGAAAGACGGGCGGGGGTTTTCCGTGGACCTCTTGGGAGAAGCTACGGTCAGCGAGAAGGAGGCGGATCAATATCGGGATCGTTGCCTCGAAGCGTTGACGTGGCTGGGCCGAGCTGCCGGTGACTGGCCCTCCTCGCCCCGTCTCGAACAGGATCACTTGGGCCCCCTGCCGCGCGTCAATCTCTCGGTGAAACTCTCCGCGCTCTATTCCCAGTTGGACCCCATCGACCCGGAGGGAAGTTTTGCGGCGGTCGCGGCGCGGCTGCGCCCGATCCTGGACCTGGCGGCGCAGCTGCCGGCCGGTCTCACGTTCGACATGGAGCAGGCGGAGTTGAAGGACCTCACGCTGACGATCTTTATGCGGCTGCTTTCCGAAGAGTCCTATCGGCAATATCCCTATGCGACGATCGCCCTGCAAGCCTACCTGACTGAATCAGTCCATGATTTGGAAGCCCTGATTCAGTGGGCCAGCAAGCGTACGGCGCCGGTGGGCGTGCGCTTGGTCAAGGGCGCCTATTGGGATTCCGATATGGTCCGTTACCGACAGCGGGGCTGGCCGGTCCCCCTGTTCCGGCACAAGGCAGAGACGGATGCCAACTACGAGGCGATGAGCCGGTTGTTGATCCATCATGCGGATCATATCCGGCCTTCGTTTGGGACGCATAACCTCCGCAGCCTGGCCTATGCGCAGGCCCTGGCTGAGACGGCAGGACTGCCTCCCGAGGCCTGCGAGTACCAGATGATCTTCGGCATGGCGGAACCGCTTCAGAATGCCGTGGTGGCGGAAGGACGCCGGGTTCGGCTCTACACTCCGGTCGGAGAGTTTCTTCCCGGTATGGCCTACCTGGTGCGTCGCCTGCTGGAATATACCTCCAACGAGTCGTTCTTGCGCAAGGAATATGTCGAGGCCGCCTCGGTGGATTTGCTGCTGGCGCCACCAGCCCCGCCTCCGACCGTGCGGCAAGCGTCCAAGAAAGACCAATTTGAGAACGAACCCCATACGGATTTCTCCCTGGCCTCCTCGCGTGTGGCGATGGTTCAGGCGCTCCAGGCCGTGAAGGCTCGTCTTGGCGCGCCACTCCAGCCACAGGCCGGCGCCAGCCCGTCTCTCTCCGGTCCTGAATTGGTTTCGCGGAATCCGGCCAGGCCGCAGGAAATCGTGTGCCGGATGCCGACGATCGCGCCCGGCGACGTTGCGTCGTCGGTCCGTGTCGCGCAGGAACGGGTGCCTTCGTGGCGGACCGTGCCGCCCTCGGAACGGGCGGCGTACCTGGTCAAGGCTGCCGCGATCATGCGGCGGCGGCGCATGGAGCTGGCTGCCTGGGAAATTCTTGAAACCGGCAAGCCCTGGCGTGAAGCGGATGCGGATGTGACCGAGGCGATTGACTTTCTGGAGTTCTATGCGCGAGATATGCAGCGACTCGTCGAGTCCCAATGCTTGGGGCAGGCGCCGGGCGAGCAGAACCAGGCGCGCTACGCGCCGCGCGGGGTGACGGCCGTCCTGGCTCCCTGGAATTTCCCGCTGGCGATCCCGGCCGGCATGGTCGGCGCCGCGTTGGTGACGGGCAATCCCGTCCTGTTCAAACCGTCGGAACGGTCGCCTCGGGTCGGACACCTGCTGGTGGAGGTGCTGGCCGAAGCCGGGCTGCCGAACGGCGTCTTGCAATTCGTGCCCGGCGGGCCGGAGGTCGGGCGGGCGTTGGTCGACCATCCGGAGGTGCGGATGATTGCGTTTACCGGGTCGAAGGATGTCGGATTTTCGATCCTGGCCCGGGCGGTCTCTGTCGAGCCTGGACGGCAGTGCTTCAAGCACGTCATTGCGGAGATGGGCGGCAAGAACGCGATTATCGTGGACGAGACGGCGGACCTTGACGAGGCGGTGACGGGGGTCGTCGCCTCCTTTGCCGGCTACCAGGGGCAGAAGTGCTCGGCCTGCTCGCGGGCCGTCGTCCATGAAGCCGTCTACGAGCCCTTCCTGCAGCGGCTGGCGGATGCGGTCCACAGCCTGCCGATCGGCGATCCGGAAGACCCAGGGACCAGGATGGGGCCGCTGATCGACGAGCGGGCCTGCACCAAGGTGCGGGAATACATTCAGATCGGGAAACGCGAAGGGCGGCTGGTGCTGGAACGGCAGGTCAACCGGGAGGGGTGGTTTGTCGGGCCGGCCCTATTCGCCGATGTGCCCCCCGGCGGACGGCTGGCACAGGAGGAGATTTTCGGTCCGGTTCTGGCCCTGTTGAAGGCGCGTGATTTCAGCGACGCGCTGACCCTGGCCAATGATTCGCCCTATGCCCTGACCGGCGGCGTCTATTCGCGAAGCCCAGCCAATATCCGTCTGGCGGAGGAGTCGTTCGATGTCGGCAATCTCTACATCAACCGTCCTATTACTGGGGCGCTGGTGGGCCGCCAGCCCTTCGGAGGGCACCGTTTGTCCGGTGTGGGGGCGAAGGCGGGAGGACAAGGCTACGTGAATCAATTCATGGTCATGCGCGTGACCAGTGAAAACACCCTGCGCCGCGGGTTTGCTCCCGCGGACTGACCTACCGGGAGCCGATCACCACTTCTTCGAGTTCTTCCGTGATCTCGGTGATGAAGCCCTGGTCCGTCTTGACCGGCGGGAGTTCCTGCCGCTCCACGTACTTGACCAGCCCCACTCCCCTGGCAAACCAGGCGGTCATCACGTCGGTGCCGTAGACCTTCCTCCCGCTTCCTGAAAGAGTGATGTGCATCCGCATCCGGGCCTCGATGCGAATGGCATTCTGATACGTGCCGGCCGGGACGGAGATGGCGTCCTTGCCGAGCACGTGCACGCTGGCCTCTGCGTCCACCTTCTCTTCCTGCTCGTCCCCGTCCAGATCCGCGCCGAGCGTCACGCCTTTCCGATCGAATTGCTGAAACGAGGATGGGATGACCAGCGGGAAGCGGATAATCTGATAGGGCACCAATTGCTTTTCGAGCGGGGTGCCGGGCTGGGACCCATAGTAGACGATCCCGACCGCGTCCCGTCGGTAGTAACTGTTGCTGGGGCCATGGTCGCCGGGGTTGGTATCGTGGAAGGCCTTGACGGCGACGCCTTTCAGGGTTTCGATTCCCTTGACGGTCGAGACGTTGGCAAATCCCTTGCCGGCAATTTTTTGGAGCGGCCCCTCCTCGACATAGCCCCGGTATTTCCAGTGGCTGCCCGGCGCGTCGGGGAAGTATTCCTCGGCATAGGCGATGGTTTCAGGCTCGGCGCCGGCAGCGAGGGGGAGGGCCGGATGGCCCAGCAAGAGAAGCCCCATGGCTGCCATGGTTATGAGGGCCGGTTTGAAGGGAGCAGGGGGCATGGCAACTCCTGTTGGATACGTTGGCGCGACACGGTAGCACAAGTGCGGGAAATCGAGCAAGGCTGAAGCGCGCGCCACCGGCTCTGCCTCCTTGTGTTTTCTCCGTCCAATTCATGATAATGCCGTCTTGGGCGATGCGTGGCGCAGATTCACTGCAGGGAATGATCCGATGGGAAACAAGGCATCTGTGCCCTCCTCCGTGCTGATCACCGGCGGCTCCGGCGTCATCGGCAGAGCCCTCTGTGTGGAATTCGGCCGCGCCGGATGGAACGTCGGGGTGCACTACCGAACAAGACGGGAAGAGGCGGAATGTGCCGCGGCTGAGGTCGTCGAGAGCGGAGGGACTGCCTGCTGCCTGCAAGCCGACATCCGAGAGGCCAAGCCGGTGCAGGCCATGGTCGATGCGTTCCTCTCCCGTTGGGGGCGCTTGGACATGCTCATTTGCAATGCGGGGCAGGCAGCGAGCGGGCTGGTCGTAAAAACCAGCGGAGAGCAATGGAGGAGCACGATCGAGACGAACCTCACTGGGACGTGTCATTGTCTTCGGGCGGCTGGTCACGTCATGGTCGGCCAAGGGGGCGGCTCCGTGCTGGTCATCGCCTCCTTTTCGGCCTTGCAAGGGACGACGGGACAGGCCGCCTATGCGGCGGCCAAGGCAGGTCTGTTGGGTCTCGTGAAAAGCGCGGCGCGCGAATGGGGCGCCGACAACGTCCGGGTCAATGCCGTCTGTCCCGGTTGGCATCGGTCGGATCTGGCCGGCTCGGCCATGCCGGCGGAATCGGAGTTTACCGAGACGATGGGCGTGCACCAACATGTTCTGGGTCGGTTGACGGATGTGGAGTCGGTCGCACGCTCCATCCATCATCTGGCCCTGCTGCCAGGCGCCTCGGGTCAGATTTGGAATCTGGACAGTCGCATTCTCTGATGGCAGGTTGCAGCCCATGACAAGTCTTCCCCGCAGCGCGTCTCCCCTATCGTCCGGCGCTTGCTTCGTGACCGGGACGGATACGGGCGTCGGCAAGACGGTGGTCATGGCCGCGCTGGCCGTCTGTCTGAGGCGACGAGGAATGTCCGTCGGCGTGATGAAGCCGGTTGAGACCGGTTGCGCAGCAGGCTCTGCAGGACCATCCGATGCGGAACGGCTTCGTGCCTGCCTAGCCGGCGACGATCCCGGCGCTTTCCTGAACCCCTATCAGTTCGCCGCCCCCTTTGCGCCGCTGGCCGCCGCCAGACATGCCAGAGCGGTCATCAGTCTGGACCGCATCGTGCAAGCTTATGGACTGTTGGCGGCTCGCTATCGTTCCGTGCTGGTCGAGGGGGCGGGCGGCTTGTGTGTGCCGCTCACCGACCGTGAAGATATGCGGGACCTGATCGAGCGATTGGCCTTGCCGGTCGTGCTCGTGGGCCGCTGCGCGCTCGGCGGTGTCAACCACGCGCTGTTGACGCTTGAGGCGCTGCAGACGCGCAAGATTCCCCTGCTGGCCCTCGTGCTGAACCGACCGGTTCCGCATCAGGCAGCCTCGGAGGAAGAGCTGCAAATGGCTTCGACGGTCGCCTTGCTGAAGGAGCGGATCGGCGTTCCTGTGATTGGGCCCCTCCCCTACCTGGCGAGCCTGGCCGGTGGGGGGGATGCGGGCGTGTCGGAACTGTCCCGCAAGCCGGGTATCGAAACGCTGGCCGATCTCGTCAGCCGAGATGGGCCCTGAAGGCTCGGACGGCCGCAGGCACGTCGGAAGCCTGAGCCAGGGCTGAAATCACCGCGACTCCATCGGCTCCCGCCGCGACGACGGCTGTGACGTTGTCTGCCGTGATCCCCCCGATGGCAAAGATGGGCAGTTGTGTCAGGGTTCTGATGCGGCGCAGCCCTTCAAGGCCGACCACCGGTTCATGGTCCCGTTTGCTGCTTGTGGAAAAGATCGGGCCGAAACCAAGATAGTCGGCGCCTTCGGCTATGGCTTCTCGAACGTCTGTTTCTCGGTGGGTGGAGATGCCGATCAACTTGTCCGGCCCCATGAGGGACCTGGCGAGGGGCAATGGGAGGTCATCCTGGCCCAGGTGGACTCCGTCCGCCTCGACTGCCAGGGCCAGATCGCAGCGGTCGTTGACGATGAACAGTGCCTGCACCTCGGCGGCCACTTGGCGGAGGTGCAGGGCCTGGCGATAGACGGTCAGGGAAGAATCCGCCTTGTTGCGGTATTGAAACAGGCGCACGCCGGAGGCGGCAGCCTCGCGCAGGAGCTCGCCCAAGGGCTTGGGGCCTGATGCCAGGGGGGTCAGGATGACGTAGAGGCCCTTGAGCGGAGACGAGCGGGTTGGATGCGCAGCCACCGGATCAGTGCGTAGGATTGACCGGATTGACCGGATGGTTGGCCAGGAAGCGTTCGAGGTAACTGGTCGAGACCCGGCCTTTCTGGAATTCCGCGTCGCTAAAAATCCTGCGGTGCAACGGGATCGTGGTCTTGATCCCCTCGATCACAAACTCGTCCAGCGCCCGGCGCATGCGCGCCATGGCTTCATCGCGATCCTGTCCGTGGGTGATCAGTTTGGCGATCAACGAATCATAGTGAGGCACCACGGTACTGTCGGCTTCCATGGCTGAATCCACCCGGACGCCGATCCCGCCTGGCTGATGGTAGCGGAAGATCGGGCCGGGACAGGGGGTGAACTTCTCCGGATCTTCCGCGTTGATCCGGCATTCGAAGCTGTGGCCCGACAGCTTGACGTCCTGCTGTCGGAAGGCCAAGGGCAATCCCGTCGCAATCCGGATCTGCTCCTTGATCAGGTCGATGCCCGTGACCATTTCCGTCCCCGGATGTTCGACCTGGATTCTGGCGTTGACCTCCATGAAGTAAAAGTTCTGGTCCTTGTCCAGCAGGAATTCGACGGTGCCGGCATTGCGGTAGTGGGCGGCCTTGATGGCTTCGACGGCGACGCGCCCCATCTCGCGGCGCAAGCGGTCGTCCACGGCCGGGGACGGGGTTTCTTCGACCAGCTTCTGGTAGCGGCGCTGGATCGAGCAGTCCCGTTCTCCCAGGAACACCACGCGGCCCCGCTCGTCGGCCAGGATCTGGACCTCGATGTGGCGGGGCTCCAGAAAGTACCGTTCGAGATAGACGCCCTCGTTGCCGAAGGTGGACTTGGCTTCGGCTTGAGCCGTCTGAAAGGCCCGGACCACTTCCTCTTCCTTGTTGACCACGCGCATGCCGCGGCCGCCCCCGCCGGCGGAGGCCTTGATAATGACCGGAAACCCGATCTTGCGGGCGGCTTCCAGCGCGTCGCTTTCGCTGCGGAGTTCGCCCGGGCTGCCGGGAAGGACCGGAATACCGCGGCGGATCATGAGCTCCCGCGCCTTGGCCTTGTCCCCCATCATGGCGATGTTTTCGGACGTGGGCCCGATGAATTTCACGCCGATGGACTCGCAGACTTCCGCAAAATGCGCGTTTTCGGCCAGAAATCCGTATCCGGGATGGATCGCGTCGGCTCCGGTAATCTCGGCGGCGCTGAGCACGTTGGGGATGTTCCGGTAGCTGAGCGCGCTTTCTGCCGGCCCGACGCAGATATGTTCGTCCGCCGTTCGCACGTGCACCGAGGCCGCATCCGCATCGGAATGGATCGCGACGGTCTGGATCCCAAGCTCTTTACAGGCCCGAATGACCCGGAGGGCGATTTCCCCTCGATTGGCGACGAGCACTTTCTTAAACACGGAGACTCCTGAGGGGGTGGTTGTTCTTATGACGCAGACGCGGGTGCGATCAGGAACAGCGGCTGCCCGTATTCGACGGGTTTCGTGCTCTCAGCCAGGATCTTGACGATCCGGCCGTCCAGCTCCGATTCGATCTCGTTCATGAGTTTCATGGCTTCCACGATGCAGAGCACCTGGCCCTTCTTGACCAGGTCGCCCTCGCTCACGTAGGGGTCGGCGTCCGGGGACGGCGACCGGTAAAAGGTGCCGACGATCGGCGAGGTGACCGGTATGCCCCCAGGGACCTCCGCCGTCGGAGTCGGCTCGGCGCTGGGCTCCGGTTGGGCAACTTGGCCGGCCGAGGCGTTCTCCCAGGCGACCGACTGGCCGGAGGACGGGAAGAAATCCCGGCGCACCCGGACTCTGACGCCGTCCCGTTCCAACTCCAGTTCGGTCAGGTTATGTTCCTTCAGCAGCTCGACCAGTTGCGCGATGTGGTTCCGCTGCGCCCTGGAAATATCCTGCGAACCGGCGGCGCGCGGCGCGCGGGTCTCCGGCGGCGCAGCGTTGGTGCGGGGCTGGTTTCGTTTCGGCTGGCAGTGCGGTTGTGTCTTCTTCACCTGACGCGCTCCACGTATTCCCTGGTCCTGGTGTCGATCTTGATCACCTCGCCGATTTCCAGATACAGGGGCACTTTGATGACGGCGCCGGTCTCCACGATGACGGGCTTGTTCCCGCCTGAGGCCGTATCGCCGCGCACGCCCGGTTCGCCGTCCACCACTTTCAGTTCAATGAAGATGGGCAGGTCCACGGCGATCGGCCGGTGTTCGTATACCAGGATCTTGGCGATCATGTTCTCTTTGAGCAGGTCCGCGTTCTCGCCGAGTTGCTTCTTCTCATAGGTAAACTGCTCGAAGGACTCGGTGTCCATGAAGGTGTATGCATCGCCGGCGGCGTACAAAAACTGCATTTCCCGCTCTTCCAGGTCCGGCTCCTCGAACCGTTCGCCCGAGCGGAAGGTCCGATCAAGAATGTTGTTGGTCTTGTAGCTTTTCAGCTTGGTGCGGACAAACGCGCCCCCTTTGCCCGGCTTCACGTGTTGGAACTCGACGATGTAGTACGGGTCGCCCTCCACCATCAGCCTGGTCCCGTTGCGAAAATCTGCGGTTGAAATCACGAGTCAGAACCCCTTTCTTCCTTAGCGTAGGCGCCTCAGTTGGCGGCGGATGAACGCGCGTGCCGCACGTGCTCGACGGCCGCCTTGATGCCCAAGAGATAACCGGCAGGCCCGAAGCCGGAAATTTGTCCCACCGCCACTGCGGCGATGTACGACCGCCGACGGAATTTTTCCCGCGCATGGATGTTGGTGAGATGCACCTCGACGGTCGGAACCTCCACGGCGGCAATGGCGTCTCTGATGGCGACGCTGGTATGCGTGTAGCCGGCCGGATTGATGACGATGGCGTCGAAGCGGTCGCGGGCGTCCTGTATCCAGGTGACCAGCTCCCCTTCCTGGTTCGATTGCCGGCTCTCCACGTGGATGCACTCTTGCTTGGCCAGCTTGGCCATTTGAGCCTCGATGGTTTTGAGCGTCGTGCGGCCATAGAGCGATTGCTCGCGCGTTCCCAATAGATTCAAATTGGGTCCATGCAGCACCAGGATGCGGAGCGTCGACTGGGTTTTCGTGCTGTTCGTGCGCGTCGCCATGGCCTACTCGGGTTTCGCTTGCCGAAGTTGTATATTGTAGCAGCCTTCAAGTAGGTAGTAAATAAAAGAACATGGGCGCGGAGCCGGCGATGCGAGCGAGCGTGTTCGCATCGGCCGCGATGCCGGCGAGTCGGTGGCGATCAGGTGCCGCCTTTCGAAGGTCCCGGTTTCCGGCGCGGGCGGATCAATGTCAGGACGACATCCAGAATGTGATCGGCCAACTCTCGTTTCGGCAGGAGTCCCAACTCCCTGACCTGGCCGTTGCGGTCGATCAGTGTGGCGGCGTTGGTGTCGGAGCCGAATCCGGAGCCTTCGGCGGCGACGTTGTTGCCCACGATGAGATCCAGCCCTTTCCGTTTCAGTTTGGCCGTCGCGTGGGCCAGCACGGATTCGGTTTCGGCGGCGAAACCGACGAGAACCTGGTCGCGGCGTTGTTGCGAGAGCTGGTGCAGGATATCGTCGGTCGGGGCGAGGTCCAGCTTCTTCCAGTACCCGCCGTCCTTTTTCAATTTGGCGGAGGAGGGCCGCAAGGGTCGAAAGTCCGCCACCGCGGCCGCCATGACGACGACGGTGGACCAGGGCAGGCGGGCCAGCAGGACCTTCTGCATCTCTTCTGCCGTGATGACGTGAATCAGGTCGACGCCGGGAGGGGCGGTGAGTGTCGTGGGGCCGCTGACCAGCGAGACGGCGGCGCCGCGTTCGCGGGCCGCCTGTGCGACGGCATACCCCATCTTGCCGGACGACCGGTTGGAGAGGTAGCGCACCGGATCGATGGCTTCTTGCGTCGGACCGGCGGACACAAGCAGTCGTTGGCCGGCCCAATCCTGTCTCGGCGCGAGGGCCTGTTCCAGGGCGTCCATGATCCGCGATTCTTCCGCCAGTCGGCCGGGTCCGATCCGACCCGAGGCGAGCGGGCCCTCTTCCGGGTCCAAGACCGTTACGCCCCGCGCCCGAAGCGTGGCGACATGGGCCTGAACGGCCTGGTGGTGCCACATTCCGCCATCCATCGCCGGTGCGACGATCAACGGACAGGTCACGTTCAGCAGCATGGTGCTGAACAGGTCATCCGCCAGGCCCAGCGCGCACTTGGCCAGCAGATTGGCGGTGGCCGGGGCCACGATCACCGCATCGGCGCGCTCGGGCAGAGTCAGATGCGGCATGTCCTGCTGGGCGGCGAAGAGGTCGGTCGCAACCGGATGCTTGGAGAGGGTCTCGAAGGTGAGCGGCGTCACGAAGCGGCCGGCGGCCTGGGTCATGACGACCGAGACGTCGGCCCCCTCACGCAGGAGCGTCCGCACCAACCCGACCGCCTTGTAGGCCGCGATGCTGCCGGTCACGCCGAGCACGAGGCGTTTCCCTGTCAGCTTCATGGGCGGCTCGGGTCTCATCGGGATGTCCCGTTACTCTTCGCTGTCCGATTCCGCCGCTTTGGGAGAGTCATCCACGTAGACGCTCAGCTCCTTCTTGATCTCCCGGGCGTCCTCCGCCGATTCGACCGCGCCGGCTCGCTCCAGTTCGCCCTCCCGGCTATGTTTGGCTTCCTTGAGGGCCTGTCTGGCCTCTTTCCCCGTGAAGAATTTGATCCGCCCCTGCAAGACCTCGTCAAGCGCCTGGGTGGTCTCCTTCGTGAACCGGACCGGCCCTGCGTGCGGCGCGCCTTGCATCAAGTGCTTCGCCCGCTGGGAGGCCACGAGCACGAGGCGATGGCGCGAATCAAACCGCTCCTGGTTGGGCTCCGGCAACAACGATAGCATGTCGATCATGGGCGTCTGTTCTCCTGTTGTGGGGTGATGGTGGATCCGTCTCGGACTGCGGACGCATCGTCCTTTTCGCGGATGAAGTTTTCTTCAAGCCAGCCGATGTCCAGCCGCTTGGTCTTGATACGTTCGGCCAGAATAACGGCTTCGAGTTCCTGCAACGCCTGTTTCATGTCATCGTTCCGCACGATGTAGTCGTAATTCCGGTAGCTCCAGACTTCTTCCCGCGCTTTTTGGTGCCGTCGTTGGATTTCCTCCGGCGCATCCCCGCCGCGGTTCTCCAGTCTGCTGCGCAACGTCTCCAGCGACGGCGGCAGAATGTAGATATAGACCACGTCCTCGAAACGTTTCTTGATCTGGGTGGCTCCTTGGGTGTCGATTTCAAGCAGGACATCCAGGCCCTGGTTCATCATGCCGGTCAGCGCGCTGCGCGGCGTTCCGTAGAAGTGGCCGTACACCGGCGCCCATTCGGCGAACTCGTTCCGCTGGATCATGTCCTGAAACAGTTGGTCCTCCACGAAAAAATATTCCCGACCGTGCACTTCGCCCGGCCGGGGCTTCCGCGTGGTGTAGGAGATCGAGTGCCGCAGCCCCGGTACCGTGGCGACCAATTGCTTGCAGAGCGTGGTCTTGCCGGCGCCTGACGGCGCGGACACTACGAACAGCCACCCTTTGCGTTGTCCTGGTTCTTGCGGCATGTGAATTGGTTGTCGACCGGCGCCTTAGGGAGGCTACTCGATGTTCTGGACCTGCTCCCGGATCTTTTCCATCTCGCTCTTCAGCCGAACTACGTGCCCGGCAATCTCCGCGTCGTTGGCCTTGGATCCGACGGTATTCACTTCCCGCCCCATTTCCTGAAGGAGAAAGTCCAGCGTTCGGCCCACGGGCTCCCGGCTGGTGAGGGTCGCATCAAACTGTGCACCATGCGATCCGAGCCTGGTCAACTCTTCGGTGACATCGCAGCGGTCGGCGTAGAGGGCCAGTTCCTGGGCCATACGGTTCGGATCAAGTTGTTCTGCCCCGCTCAGTTGCGCAATTCTGGCCTGCATGCGCTCGCAGTGCTCGCGCACCGAGTCGGGGGCGCGGGCTTCGATGGCCTGGGCGGTCCTGCGGACCAGCTTCAGCCGCTGCGCGATATCCTGCGCCAGCGTACGCCCTTCTCGTCGGCGCATGCCGTCAAGATCGGTCAGGGCTCCCGTCACCAGCCGGGATACCTTCCGTCCCAGACGCCGGTCGTCCAGGGGCGCTTCGGAGAGCACGAAGATCTCACGGAAGCCGGCCAACAAGGCCAGATCCACCTGGCCGCTTATGCGAAGGCCTGTCTTGAGGGCTTGCAACCCAGCATAGTACTGCTTGGCGAGAGAACGGTCAAGGCTCACCCGCTTCTCCCCTTCCACCCTGCCGAAGAGGGACACGGTCGCTTCGATCCGTCCGCGCTGACATCGGGACTGAATGGTCCGTTTCAGGCCTTCTTCCAAGGCCGACAGGCCCTTCGGTAAACGGATGAAAATTTCACAATGGCGATGGTTGACGGAGCGGATCTCCACGGCCACCGACCCTCCGGGCCAGGCGGCTTCGCGTCGGCCGTATCCCGTCATGCTTTTAATCATCGTGCGGCCTTTCCGGTCCAGTCGCAGAGGCTGTAGATCGCGCAATGCGCGCAGCGGGGGGGCCTTGCCAGGCACACATAGCGTCCGTGCAACAGGAGCCATTGAGAGCCTTCCGTCCAGCGCGGCTGGGGTATGAGTTGTTGCAGTGCGGCTTCAATTTTGACAGGATCGTCGCTGCATGCCAAGCCGAGTCGGTTCGCGACGCGTTTGACGTGGGTGTCCACGACGACGGCCGGTTTGCCGAAGCAGGCGCCGAGAATGACGTTGGCGGTTTTCCTGCCGACCCCGGCCAGGCTGGTCAGTTCCTCCATGCTGGCGGGGACCTGCCCGCCAAAATGGACCGTGAGCGCTTTTGCGCAGGCGACGATGTTGCGGGCTTTGCTCTTGAAGAAGCCTGTGGGCCGGATGAGTGTTTCCAGCTCCGTTCGGTCGGCCTGGGCATAGTCTGCTGCGTGCCGATAGCGGGAGAACAACTGCGGCGTGACTTGGTTGACCCGCCGATCCGTGCACTGAGCCGACAGGATGGTCGCGATGAGCAGCTGCAGCGGATTTCGGTGCGACAGTTCCACCTGCGCCTCGGGCAGTGTGCCCGCGAGTCGATCGAGAATGCGCGCGGTGCGCCGTTTGGCTGCCGGAGTCGGTCCGTCAGTGATCCCGGGCGTCATGCGCCGGGCCGTTCGTCCGCCTCTCTTCCGGCGGTTGGAGGCAGCGGAAATCATGGGCGGCGCTCCCGGCTTGCGCCCAGGGCCGCCAAGGAAGGCGCCATCTGTGGCGCCAAATGCAGTGGCGTGAGCCGTGCGCGCATGGTCTGGGCCAGGCGGTCGACCAGTGGTGTCAGGCTTGACGGCTGCAGGGCCGAGATGCCGATCGCCCCGTACCGTCGGCATAAGACGTCCGCCTCATGGCCTGGCAGCCGGTCGCATTTATTGAAGACCAGTAGGTGCGGAATGTGATCGAGGTCGAGCTGGGCGAGGATGTCTTCGACCGCTTTGATCTGGGCGGACGGATCTTTGGCGCTGGCATCCACGAGATGTAGGAGGATGTCCGCGTCACGGAGTTCTTCCAGCGTGGTGCGGAATGCGCCCACCAGGGCTTGGGGAAGATCGCGGATGAAGCCCACCGTATCGGTGATGATGACCTCCTGTTCGTGGGGGAAACGGAGGCGGCGGCTGGACGTGTCCAGCGTTTCAAACGGGCGGTCCTGGGCCGGCACGGTGCTGTCGGTGAGCGCGTTCAGCAAAGTCGATTTGCCGGCGTTGGTGTATCCCACGATGGAGATGATGGGAACCATGTGACGGACTCGGCGCGCCCGGCGCTGGTCCCGATGGCGGGTCAGATGGGCAAGTTCCCGTTCCAGGTGGCCGATGCGATCCCGGACTCGACGTCGATCCGTCTCCAGTTTGGTTTCGCCGGGTCCCCGTCCCCCGATGCCTCCCCCGAGACGCGACAGCGCCGTGCTTTTCCCGGAGAGGCGCGGCAACAGATACCGGAGCTGCGCCAGTTCCACTTGCACTTTGCCCTCACGGCTGTGGGCGCGACGGGCGAAGATGTCCAGGATGAGCTGGGTGCGGTCGATGACTTTCATTTCCGTCAGGTCCGCGATGGCCCGCACCTGGGCCGGGGCGAGGTCTTGATCGAAAATCAGCAAGTCCGCGCTCTTGTGGAGCGCCATGATCACGACATCTTTGAGTTTGCCGCTGCCCAACAAGTATTTCGGATGAATCTCCGGGGTCCGCTGGACGACGGTGCCCAGCACGGTGATCCCGTCGGAACGGACCAATTCGGCGAGTTCGTCCAACCGCTCCTCCTGGTCGGCCCGCGACTGTTTTGACGCGCTGATCAGCAGGGCGCTTTCATGGCCGACTTTGACCTCATGGCTGGCTTTCCCGCGGGCCAACTCGGCCTCCAGGGCTTCCACGAATTTTTGGCAGTCCAGGTCGAAATCATAAAAGGGCGTGACCGGCATGACGTCGCAGACTCGGCCTTGGGGATTCGGGGGCAGGAGGTGGGCGACCTGCACGTCGACCGGCAGTCCGTTGGCGCTCACGCCGATCGCGGCGATCAGGTCCAAGCGCAGCAAGGCCAGATCGGTGACATCGTCCTGGCTGAGCGGTTCGTTGTGCAGGTGGGTGTGGATCAGCCGCACACCGCGGAGCAGCCGGTTGCCCAGGCGCAGACGGGAGAGGTCGTTGAGCACCAGTTCGTGCCCGTTCCCGACGATCACTTGCTCGATCAGCCCGCGCCGGTTGATCAGCAGGCCGAGTTGGCAGCGAAGCTCGTGGGACAGCTCGGTGCAGGCCCGCGCCAATTCGTTGCTGATGAGCTTGCCCACCGGGACGCGCCGGCGGTACAGGTGTTCCAGCTGCAGGAGCTGGCCGGCCTTGAGACCGTTGATGTTGCCGAGAATGGTGGGAATCTGAAACCTCTCGATCAGGCCGGTTGCGTGAGGGGTTTGCGGCGCTTGCCGGATGCGCCACGGGTCCGGAGACGGGACAGGGCGGGAAAAGCCAGCCCGGCCTCCGCTTCCATTTCCCATGATGCGACATGGCCCCGGCGATAGGCCCGCAAGCCGGCGGCGGCGATCATCGCCGCGTTATCGGTGCAATAGACCGGGTCGGGCAGCGCCAGAAGAGCCCCTTCTGTGTGGGCCCGTTGGGCAAGCCGAGTCCGCAACCGGCTGTTTGCGGAGACCCCTCCGACCACCGCGACGGTCTTGACGCCGCACCGGTGAGCGGCGTTGAAGGTTTTGGTCACGAGCACATCTACGATGGCCTCCTGGAACCCAGCCGCGATATCGGAGACGGGTCTGGAACTGCCGGCCCGATCAAGGTCCCTGAGGTAATACCGGAGCGAAGTCTTGAGGCCGCTGAAGCTGAAATCCAGGTTGCCGGGCTTTGCGTACGGCCTCGGAAACCACACGGCCTCTGGATTGCCGGAACGAGCCACCCGATCAATGGCCGGGCCGCCTGGAAATCCGAGGGCCAACATGGCGGCGGCCTTATCGAAGGCCTCGCCTGCGGCATCATCCAATGTGTGCCCCAATAGTTCAAACCGGTCGTCCGACTCAGCCAGGTATAGGTGGGTGTGGCCGCCTGAAACGACCAGGACCACGCAGGGAAAGGGAACGTCAGGCCGATTGATCCATGCGGAGGCCACGTGGCCTTCCAGATGGTGGACGCCGATCAGGGGAATCCGCAAAGCATAGGCCAAGGCTTTGCCGTAGCTCACCCCCACTAAGAGCGCCCCGGCGAGGCCTGGTCCGCGCGTGGCGGCAACGGCATGAATGTCCGTCCAGTCGAGGCGGGCTTGCTCCAGGGCGGTCTTGACGAGGACTTCGATGGTTTCGATATGGCGCCTGGCGGCCAGCTCTGGAACCACGCCGCCATACTTGGCATGGACATCATGTTGCGAGGTCAGGATCGACGAGAGAATTTGACCTGTGCCTGCAACGACAGCCGCAGCGGTTTCGTCGCACGAGGTTTCGATGCCGAGAATGACGGGTGTCGAGGAGGTCATGGGCATCAGGAGCACGACGGCCAACGATGAGGCATCAGTGCAGACCGCCTGGGGAAGCGTGAGAGCAGCGCGATGAGCCGCGGATCGGGGAACCCCCGGGCGGCGGTCCCAAACGAGACGACCCCGGGGGAGTTCCCACGAGGGTCGTCTCGTCCATTCGTCCATGGCTGACGAGAATGCTTGTGTCACGCGACGGTGAATGCACAGAGGTGGATGGAATCACACCTCCGCCATCGCTTCTTCCTCCGTAAACGTGGGCAGGCCGTCGCGCAGAAGGACCTTGATCTTCCGGACGTCCTTGAAGCGGCCCTTGATCAGCTCTTCCGAGAGCGGGTCGCCGATATTTTTCTGGATCGCGCGCCGCATCGGCCTGGCTCCGTAGAGGGGTTGGTACCCTTCCTGGATGAGCCAATGCTTGACGTCATCGCCGACTTCCAACTGGACGCCGCGTTCCAGGAGACGGCCGTTGAGCTCCTTGATCAGAATATCCACGATGGTGACCAAATGTTCCTTCTCGAGCTGGTGGAAGACAACGACTTCGTCGATGCGGTTCAGGAACTCCGGGCTGAATGAGCGGCGCAACTCGGCCAGCACCTCGTCTTTGATGCGCCGGTTCTGTTCCGCCTCGGCTCGTTGGAAGCCGAGCGCGACCCCCTTTTGGATCAGCTTGGTCCCGAGGTTCGAGGTCATGATGACGACTGTATTTTTGAAATCCACTTTGCGGCCCAAACTGTCGGTCAGAACGCCGTCGTCGAGGACCTGCAGGAGTAGGTTGAAGATATCGGGGTGCGCTTTTTCGATTTCGTCGAACAACACGACCGAATAGGGCCGTCGGCGCACGCGCTCGGTCAACTGACCCCCTTCTTCATACCCGACATAGCCAGGAGGGGCGCCGAAGAGCCGTGAACTGGTGAACTTTTCCTGGTATTCCGACATGTCGATACGGACCAGAGCGTCCTCGGAATTGAACAGAAATTCCGCCAGGGCCCGCGCGAGTTCCGTCTTGCCCACGCCGGTCGGGCCCAGGAAGATGAACGAGCCGATGGGCTTCTTGGTTTCCTTCAGGCCGGCGCGCGACCGGCGGATGGCGCGGCATACGGCGGAAATGGCCTCTTCCTGTCCCACGATGCGTTTGTGGAGGTAGTCCTCCATGTGGAGCAGTTTGCTGGACTCTTCCTCTTCCAATTTGAACAGAGGGATGCCGGTCATCTTCGACACGACGTAGGCGACGTCGTCTTTGGTGATGACGGGCTTGTTCTTCTCTTGGTTTTTCTTCCACTCGCGCTTGGATTCGTCCAGCAGCTTGCGGAGCCGCTCTTCTTCCTCCCGGAACTTGACAGCTTCTTCGAAGTTCTGGAGTGAAATTGCCAGCTCTTTCTCGCGCGAAATCTTTTTCAGCTCTTGCTCTAAGGCCTTGAGTTCTCCGGGTAGGGCGTAGGTTTGGAGCTTCGCGCGCGAGCCGGTCTCGTCGATCAGGTCGATCGCCTTGTCCGGCAGG
>SYGV01000043.1 GCA_005799365.1 Nitrospiraceae bacterium | reverse complement strand
GGTATTGGAGCAGGGGCAGTGCCGATTTAGCCCCCGACGTTCGGGAGCAGTAATCTCATGGATCCAGCTCAAACATCTGACAAAACCGATTGGCTCGCTCAGGTCAAAGCCGGCGACCTCGTCCTGGCATTTTGCTGGGCCCATGTGCGACGCGACTTTCTCGCCGTGCTGACCGGTTGGTCGGACCTGAGCGAGTGGGCGTTGCAGTGGGTCGAAGAGATCGGCACGCTCTACCAGCGCAACAATCATCGCTTGGCCGTGCAGGAAGACGCCGCGGCCTACGTCGTGGCCGATGGATTGGTGCGCGATCAGGTCGAGCAGATGCGTCAGCGTTGCGAACGTGAGTTGGCGGAGCCGAAGCTTCGCACGCCGCAACGCAAGGCATTGACGAGCTTGCAAAATCACTGGGCCGGCCTGACGGTGTTCGTGGACAATCCCGAAGTGCCGATGGACAACAACGAAGCCGAGCGTCGCTTGCGTGGTCCGGTAGTGGCCCGCAAAAACTACTACGGCTCGGGCGCGTTGTGGAGTGGTCGCCTGGCGGCGATGATGTTCTCGCTGTTCCAAACGATACAGTTGTGGGGCATGGACACCGGCAAATGGCTGACAGCGTATTTATCCGCATGTGCGAAGGCTGGAGGCAAAGCGGGCGTTGCTGACGACGATGAAGGGCTTGCCGCTCAGCTACAACCGGGATCTGCAGGAAGACAAGGAAGCCCTGTTCGACGCGCTGGATACGGTCGCCGCCTCGGTCGAGGTCCTGGCCGCCCTGCTCAAGGGACTCACGGTGAACCGCAAGAACCTGGCCGGGTCGGTCAACTCCGGCTATTTGCTGGCGACCGAGCTGGCCGATTATCTGGTCACGAAAGGCCTGCCGTTTCGCCAGGCCCATGCCGTGACCGGCCGCGTCGTCCGGGCTTGCATCGACCACAACCGGGACTTGCGCGACCTGACCCTGGCCGACTTGCGGACGTTTTCAGAACGGTTCGGGAAAGACGCGCTCGCCGTGCTCACGGTCAGGGGCGCCATCGAACGGAAAGCCCAGGTCGGCGGCACCGCGCACAAGCGGGTCGCGGCCCGCATCAAGCAGTGGGAGCGGTCCTTGCGATGAAGTTCGCGTTCCTGGTCGGCGCCTGGTGGCTCGCGACCCTGTGGGGCTGCGGGACGGTCGGACCGCCGATTCCCCCGGAGGACATCGGCGTGGCGGCCAAGCTGGAGCGGGAGCGGGTCAGGGCCAAACAACAACCGGCGCCCACCCAGGAACCGGAGAAGGAAGAAGACCGCCCGGAGGATGAGAATCAGCAGCTGTCGCTTCCGCGATGAGCGACGGCCGGACATTATGTCTGTGACGAGGATCGAGCATGAACGACTTTCACTATAAGGACGGAGAACTCCACTGCGAGGACGTGGCGCTCGGGCGGATCGCCAAGGAGCTGGGCACGCCTTGCTACGTCTACAGCCACGCCACGCTGGTGCGGCACTTCCGGGCCTTCGACAGCGCCTTCCAGAGCGTGCCGCACATCGTGGCCTTCGCCATGAAATCCAATTCCAACATCGGCCTTCTGCGGCTCATGGCCAAGGAGGGAAGCGGCGCGGACATCGTCTCGGGCGGGGAACTGTACCGGGCGCTGAAGGCCGGCATGCCGCCGTCCAAGATCGTCTTCGCCGGCGTGGGGAAGAACCGGGAGGAGATCCGCTACGCCCTCTCGACGGACATCCTGATGTTCAACGTCGAGTCCTCGGCCGAGCTGCGCACGATCGACGAGGTGGCCGCCGAGATGGGGCGCAAGGCCCGCGTCGCGCTGCGGATCAACCCGGACATCGATCCCAAGACGCACCCCTACATTTCCACCGGCATGAAAAAGAGCAAGTTCGGCATCAGCGCCGACCGGGCGCTGGAGGAGTTCAAGCTGGCCTCTTCGCTCAAGCACATCGACGTGGTCGGGGTCCACAAGCATATCGGCTCCCAGTTGACTGACATCACGCCCTTCGTGGACGCCTTGAAGAAAGTGCTGACGCTGGTGGAAGCGCTGAAAGCGCAAGGCTCGAACATCCGCTATATCAACATCGGCGGCGGCCTGGGCATCACCTATTCGGACGAGGCGCCACCCCAGCCTCACCACCTCGCGGAAGCCATTGCGCCACTGGTGCGAGATCTCAAGTGCATGCTCATCATGGAGCCGGGCCGCGTCATCGTCGGCAACGCCGGGCTTCTGATGACGCGCGTCCTGTACAACAAAGAAGGCGAGGCCAAGCATTTCGTGATCGTGGACGCGGCCATGAACGACCTGATCCGCCCCAGCCTCTACGGGGCCTACCACGAGATCAAACCGGTGCGCGACGTGGCGGGCGCCAAAAAGCATCAGGTGGACGTGGTGGGGCCGGTCTGCGAATCGGGAGACTTTCTGGCCAAGGACCGGGCCATGTCGGACGTCAAGCCGGGCGACCTGCTGGCGGTGATGAGCGCCGGCGCCTACGGGTTCGTGATGTCGTCGAATTACAATTCCCGGCCCCGCGTCCCGGAGGTGATGGTCAAGGGCGGGGAGATCCACGTGATCCGGTCGCGGGAAACTTACGAGGACCTGATCCACGGCGAAGCCATCCCGGAGTTTTTGCGGTGAGCGGCCGAGAAGGAGGTGGGCGGGCGTGAGCGCATCCAAAAAGACCGCACAACCGATTCCGTTCATGAAATTGTCCGGCAGCGGCAACGACTTCATTCTGGTGGACAACCGGAAGAAGGCGGTGGATCCGCGCCGCGCCGGTGCGCTCACCGCCAAGGTCTGCGCGCACCGTATGTCCGTGGGCGGCGATGGATTGATCCTGATCGAGCCGTCCAAACGGGCGGATTTCCGCTGGCGTCTGTTCAACGCGGACGGGAGCGAGGCGGAGTTCAGCGGCAACGGCGCGCGCTGCGCCGCCCGGTTCGCCTTCCTCAAGCGGATCGCCCCCAGGAAGATGCGGTTCGAGACCCTGGCCGGGATGATCGAGGCGGAGATGGTCGCGGCCGCCCCTGGGCGCAAACCCGAGGCCGTCAAGGTCCGTTTCCCCGATCCGCAGGGGCTCCGGTTGAATCTGCGGGTGCCGATCGAAGGGACCGAGCGCGAAGCGCACTTTCTGGACTCAGGCGTCCCCCATTGCGTGTACCTCGTGGACGATCCGGACCAGGTCAACGTCGTGGAGATCGGCCGGCCCACCCGCTACCATTCGCTGTTTCAGCCGGCCGGCGCCAACGTGAACTTCGTCAAGGTCCTGGACCCGCACCGCATCCGCATCCGGACGTACGAGCGGGGCGTGGAGGACGAAACCCTGGCCTGCGGGACCGGCTCCATCGCCTCCGCCCTAATCGCCAGCCTAGTGGCGAAGGTGGAGTCGCCGGTGACCTTGATTCCCCAGAGCGGGCTGGAGCTGACGGTGTATTTTTCTCGGCGCAACGGGTCGTTTACGGATGTGTACTTGCAAGGAGACGCCAGGGCAGTGTATGAAGGGCGCATTCTTCCGGACGCCTGGCAGTGACAAGCCATCAGGTATCAGCTGTCAGCACAGGACCCAGAGCTGATCGCTGAACGCCGACAGCTTCTTTTACGAGGTGGTTATGTTTACCGGCTCACATGTGGCGATCGTCACCCCGTTCCGCAAAGGCCGGGTGGATGAGAAGGCCCTGGGCGACCTGATCGAGTTTCAGATCGTCAATGGAACCAACGGGATCGTGCCCTGCGGCACCACCGGCGAGTCCGCGACTCTGTCCCACGAAGAGCATGACCGGGTCGTGGCCCTGACAGTGGAGGCGGTGCGCCGCCGCGTCCCGGTCATTGCCGGCACCGGCTCCAACAGCACGGACGAAGCGATCATGCTGACCAAGCATGCCAAGGCGGCCGGCGCCGACGGGGCCCTGCTGATCACACCCTACTACAACAAGCCGACGCAAGAAGGGCTGTTCCTCCATTACAAAGCCGTGGCCGAGGCCGTGGACATTCCCCTCATCCTCTACAACATCCCGGGAAGAACCGGCGTGAACATGGCGCCGGCCACCGTGGCGCGGCTCGCCAAGATCCGCAACATCGTCGCGACCAAGGAGGGCGCCGGGTCGCTGCCGCAGGTCTCCGAGATCCTCCAGGCTTGCGGGGGCCGGATGACGGTCCTGTCCGGCGACGACGCGCTGACGCTGCCCATGATGGCGGTGGGCGCCAAGGGCGTCATCACGGTGACCGCCAACATCGTCCCGGCCGACATGTCGGCGATGGTGGCCGCCTTCCTAGCCGGCAGGCAGGAAGAAGCTAGGTCGTTGCACTACAAGCTGTACCCCCTGTTTACGGCGCTGTTTTACGAGACCAATCCGATTCCCGTTAAAACCGCGCTGGCCATGATGGGCAAGATCGACGGGGAGCTCCGCCTCCCCTTGTGCCCCATGTCGGCGGAACCGCGCGAGAAGCTGGCCCAGGCCATGAAAGATTATGGGCTCATCTGAGGCGCTGAGTCATGTGTGACGAGTGACGCATGAGAGGCCGCCAGCAGGCCGGCCCGACCGAGGTCCTCGCTCAGCACCCATCACGCAGCACCCATCACACGAGGTTGAGATGATCAAAGTCATTGTGGCCGGAGCGGCGGGTCGGATGGGCGGGCGGCTGGTCTGCCTGCTGAAGGAATCCGCCGCGCTCACGCTGGCCGGCGCCATCGAGAGCAAGGGCCATGTGTCCATCGGGGAGGATGCCGGCGAGATGGCCGGCTGCGGCCATACCGGCGTGCCGATCCGCGACGATTTCACGTCCGTCATGGAACGGGGCGAGGTCGTGATCGATTTTTCGGCCCCCGCGGCCACGCTGGAACATTTGCGGGCGGCGGCCCAGTCCCGACGGGCCATGGTGATCGGGACCACGGGGTTTTCCCCCCAGGAGCTCGCCGAGCTCCGCAACCTGACCAAGGCCATCCCCTGCGTCTTCTCGCCGAACATGAGCGTGGGCGTGAACATCATTTTCAAGGCCATCGCGGAGATGGCCAAGACCTTCGGCGAGGATTACGACATCGAGGTCATCGAGGCCCATCATCGCTTGAAGAAAGACGCGCCCAGCGGCACCGCTCTGAAGATAGCCGAGGTCCTGGCCAAGGCCGTGAACCGGGATCTGGAGCAGGTCGGCGTCTATGCCCGCAAGGGGCTGATCGGCGAGCGCAAAAAAGGGGAAATCGGCATCCAGACGATCAGGGCCGGGGACATCGTGGGGGACCACACGGTCTTGTTCGGTGGCATGGGCGAGCGGGTGGAGGTGACTCATCGCGTGCAGAGCCGCGATACGTTTGCGCGGGGTGCGCTCCGCGCGGCCCGCTGGGTCGTCAAGCAGCCGCCCGGGCTCTACGACATGATGGACGTGCTGGGACTGCGATAGCGCCCTGTCGACCCAGGGAAAAAACGGGAGAGGCTGCACACAGCCCCTCCCGTAGATCCCGCCTCGAATTGATCCCCTTCAACCCTTCGGAAGCAGCATGTACATCCCGACCACGATGAGCGGGGCTGCCACGTACATGGCCTTCTTGCCGAAGACGTCATAGACCCCGTACATCAGGATCACCGTAATGAACGTGAAATAGATCTGGGCGATTCCCTTATAGCTTCCCCCGGCCCCCTCGGCCAACGCCAACGTGGGCATCCCCGCCAGCGTCACGCCCGTCACCCATCCGAGTAGTCGCCCCATGTCCCGCCTCCTTTGTCTAAAAGGTCCACTGCAGAAACAACAACGCCTTCACAGGTTGCAGAAACCCGCGAAGGCGCACCAACATGGCCACGATCTGTCTACAAGTGCGGAATGAGAGCTGCTGTCGGCCTACCCCGGTTCCATACGGGCCCTCCGACTGCGGTGAGTGTTGCCCAGCTTGCGCCCGGCTGGAGAAAATGTCAACCGGGCGAGTCGGCTTGTCCACTAAATGTAGATTCCCGCGCCCTTCCAGGCGTGGCACTCTCAGAATTCAAGCTGCGCTTGTCCGGCGCAAGGCGCTGAACCTTTACCGGGGGGAGAAGGCCGGTCAAAAACTGGATGTCTGGGTCAGCGACGAGGCCAGGCCGGTCTGGTTGGTCCGGATACAGTCCACGGGCAAGCAGAAAGAAGAGAACTATGATCTTGAGTTGCAGGAGCGCTGTCCGGAGTGGCGCCCAAGATCGATCCGGCCAAGGCCGGTCCCCTCAGCGAGGAGATGAAGAGGCTGCTCACCAAGCGTTGCTGGGCAAGTCGGGCGGCAATCAGCCGGGAACGACGGACTGGTCCAGCGATGCAGGCAGGGTCTGTCCCGACACAGTGGTCCCGCAGGCCTGACACTGGACCAGGGACTGGAGCGGGTCATGGCTGATGAGTTGATAACACTCGGGGCAACAGATAAGCCGGGTCCGCGGCACGGTCGCGACTTTTGTAATGATGGGTTTCATCGAGTTCTTATCCTGCTGCTTCTCTCGTAACCCTGCGTGATTTTCAGACAACTTCCGGACGCCAGGCTCGAAGACAAAGCTTTCGCCCAAGGCAGAGACACCTCTGCCCTGCGATGGAGGGAACGAGCAAGTCTGGCCTGGGTCAGTGCCGAGCCGTTAGGGGCCGGGGTTCGTTATCCACGGCTTTCCGACGCCCACAGTTCAGGCAGGCAAAAACCGTGATGGCGAGGCCGGCATCCATGTCCACCGCTCGTTCCAGCAGCATGGCGCCATTGCATTTATCGCAGGTTCTCATGCGGACAAGGTAACATTGGTCAAGCGCTCTGTCTATCGGGCGGAAGCCCCCACAGGAAAGGGCAAAGGGCCTCCCGTCTTGAACCGGCCATGGGTCCTTCGGGCCCTTGGCACATAGGCTAAAATCGGGCCGGCTGCAAGCCCCCGTCGTTTCAGCTGTCTTGACAGGCTGCAAGGGGTTCCATAGGATGGACGCGCTGCAGACGTCCAGACCCTTGGTCAGCGCCATTCGCCGGCCCGTGAGAATCGAGGCAAAGAAGACCGTATGTACCGACTGTTGCTCGTTGTGGGACTGCTGGTTGTCTTATACTTCCTCTTGCGTAGCGCGATCCGGGAGCTGAAGGGAAAGAACGGACAGGAGCCGGTGCTACCGGGCAACAACGAGATGCTCCAGGATCCCGTGTGCCGGACCTATGTGCCCCGCGGCAACGCCGTTTCCGCCAGCATCGGGGGCCAGACCTATTACTTTTGCAGCCAGGACTGCGCGCAGACCTTCCGGAAGCAACTGGCCGGGTAACGCCGGACCCTGTCCCGCTAACAACCAGAATAGCTGTACGAACTCAGCTTCTCGTCTTTTCCGAACTTCAGGGTAATCTGACATTGGTTGGGGGAAAAGTTGAAGAGTCCGCTCTGAGCGCCCGCGATGCGGAAATAGGTCCAGGTCTCTCCGCCGAAAAACCGCGGCGCCTTCCCGCTGGGGTCGCCCCAGTTCTTCTCGAACCACGCCTTCTCCTTGCCTTCGAACTCGGCCGGCTTCAGAGTGGCATCCAAGTACGGATTCCCTCCTCCGCACCCGACCAACAACGCGAATGCCAGCAACAACCAGATCGTTCCCCGCATGGTACCTCATCCTCCTTGGCCCAGTGAGTCACGCCGGGGTGATTGTACCGGCCTGCCGGGACCCTGTCAAAAGACCAGACGAACCCGCCACCGTTGCTTTCGGCTTCAGTTGTTCATAGAATAGCCGACACAGGGAAGTGGATGGGAGCGTCTTGGTCCGCGCACGAAAGGATGTCGTTATGAAAATCTATCTCGATACCGCCAGCGTCAAGGAAATCCACGAAGCGGCCAGCTTCGGCCTTATCGACGGAGTTACGACGAACCCCTCGTTGGTGGCCAAAGAAGGCCGCAGCTTTAAAGACGTGATCCATGAGATTTGCAGCCTCGTGGACGGTCCCATCAGCGCCGAAGTCGTGAGCGTCGAGGCCGACGCCATGATCAAAGAAGGGCGGGAGCTGGCCAAGATTCACAAGAACATCGTGGTCAAAATCCCCCTCATTCCCGAAGGGCTGAAGGCGACGAAGAAGCTGGCCTCGGAAGGCACCAGGGTGAATGTCACGCTGTGCTTCTCGCCCACTCAGGCCCTGCTGGCCGCCAAGGCCGGCGCCTGGTGCGTCTCCCCCTTCATCGGCCGGCTGGACGACATCAGCTCCGACGGCATGGCGCTGATCCGCCAGATCCTCGCGATTTACCGCAACTACGATTTCAAGACCCAGGTGCTCGTCGCCAGCGTGCGGCACCCGCAGCATGTCGTCGAGGCGGCGCTGGCGGGCGGACATATCGCCACGATGCCCTACAGCGTATTCCAGGCGCTCTACAAGCACCCGCTCACCGACAGCGGACTGAAGAAGTTCTTAGCGGACTGGAACGCCAGCCCGGCGGGCAAGTAGCGAGTTCTCAGCGGCCGGGTAGGCAGGCGCGGGCCTGCTTAAACACCGAGTGGAACATCGGCCTGGTCAGCTTGCCGGTGAAGGTGTTCTGCTGGCTCGGATGATACGACCCGATGAGGGTCACGCCCCAAGGCAAGGAGTAGCGGGCCCCGTGGCCGAAGCGGGGCAGGGGAGACGAGACCGGCCGGCCGGTCTCGCGGCAGGTTTTCAGATACTGGTCGAACGCGATCTTTCCCAGCGCCACGACCACGTGCAGCCGCTTCAGCAGGCGCAGTTCTTCCACCAGATAGGGCCGGCAGGCTTCGAACTCATCGGGCGTCGGCTTGTTGCCGGGCGGAGCGCAGCGCACCGCCGCCGCGATGTAGCAATCCGCCAGCGCCAGCCCGTCCCCTTTGTGCGTGGACTCAGGCTGATTGGCAAACCCGAATCGGTGCAACGCTTCATAGAGCCAGTCGCCACTGCGATCGCCGGTGAAAACCCGGCCGGTGCGGTTCCCTCCGTGGGCGGCGGGGGCCAGGCCGACGACGAAGAGGCGCGCCTTGGGGTCGCCGAACCCCGGGATCGGGCGTCCCCAGTAGGTCCAGTCCCGGAATTGTCGGCGTTTCTCGCGAGCCATGGTTTCCCGATGCGCCACCAGCCGCGGACAGCGTCTGCAGGTTACAATCTGCTCGTTGAGAAGCGTCAGGCTACGCATGGGCGGGCAGTGTAGCATACGAGACAAGGGATTCGCGCTTGCCGCTCATAGGGCTTCCTGTTAGCATGAGCCGCCGACCGGGAAAATCCTGAACGAGGAGGGTTGGATGGAACTTCGACCGATGCCGCTGCTCCTGGCCTGCCTCTCCGTCGCCCTTGCACTGGACCGGCAACCGGCGCGAGCGCAGCAGGCAAGTGCGCCGTCTGATCCGGTTTCCCACGAAGCGGCGCCCCTCGCTCCCTCGACGAACAGCCAGCCGACGGCTGAACCGGACAATGCTCCGGCCGAAACCCTGTACCCCAGCCCCGATGCGGAAGACCGGCTGGTGATCCTGCCGGAAATCAAGCGCGAGGGGGAACGTCATTTCTTAAGTTCGTTCAAGCTCCCGGACAAACTGGCGTTTGCCGGCGAACCAGTGCCGCTGGACAACTGGCAGGTCCGCGAACGGCTCGAATACGAGTTCTACCAGTTCCTGGAAGACGAAGGCGACAGCATCATTCTGGCTAAACGGACCGGCCGCTGTTTCCCCCCGGTGGAGAAACAGCTTGCCGAGTCCGGTCTTCCGGACGACCTGAAGTTCATGCTGCTCGTGGAGAGCAAATGCGTCGCCGCAGCCTATTCCAAGGCCAAGGCATCGGGCCCCTGGCAGTTCATCGGCTCCACCGGCAAACGCTACAAGCTGAACAGCAATCAGTGGCGGGACGATCGGCGGAACCTGGAAATGTCCACCGAGGCGGCGATCAAGTACTTGCGCTTCCTCAAACAGGATCTGGGCGACTGGTTCCTCGCCATGGCCGCCTACAATGCGGGCGAGGACCGGATCAGAAAGCTGCTCAAGGAACAGCGTGTGGACGACTATTGGAAACTCCACTACGTGCGGGAGACGATGCGCTACGTGCCTCGGATCATCGTCGCCAAGGAGATTTACAGCCAGCCGGAGAAGTATCTCGGCCTGACCAAGAAGGACCTCTATGCGCCGCTGGAACTGGAAACGGTCACCGTCACAATCAAGGAACCGCAGCGGCATCTGTCCCTGATCGCGAAAGAGTTCGGCTCGTACTTCCTGGAGATCAAGATGCTGAACCCGGAGATCAGTAAAGAATACCTGCCCAAGGGCACCCATCAGCTCAAAGTCCCCAAGCAGGAGTGTCCCAACCGCTGCTTCAAGCAAAACAAGACGCCCTGATTTTTCATGCGCCCGGCCACCAGGCAGTCGTATCCTCCGCGGACAGTGCCCCGTCTCTTGGATCGTCTGATCCGCGCCGCCCTGGCCGCAGCGGACCCGCAGCTCGCCCTGCGTCGGACCGTGAAACGGACCGGCCCCATGGTGCGCATCGGTGGACGGTCATACGACTTGCGCGCCTATAGACGTGTGGTGGCCGTAGGCGCCGGCAAGGCCTCGGCCCAGATGGCGGTCGCATTGGAGCGTCGGCTGGGAAGTGATCTGGAAGGCGGCCTAGTCGTCGTCAAAAACGGCTATGCTGCGCCAGCCAAGACCATTGAGGTCCTGGAAGCGGGCCATCCGGTCCCGAATCAGGCCGGGCAGCGGGGCGCGGCCCGCTTAATGGCGCTCGTCAACAGCCTCTCCCACCGAGACCTAGTCTTTGTATTGCTGTCGGGCGGCGCGTCCAGTCTGTTGCCGGCGCCATGCGCGGGCCTGGCCCTTGCGGACCTGCAGCGGGCAACCTCCTTGTTGCTCGCCTGCGGGGCCTCGATCCGAGAGATCAATACGGTCCGCAAGCACCTTTCGGCCATTCAGGGAGGCAGGCTGGCAGCGGCGACCAAGGCATGTGTCGTAAGCCTCATCTTGTCCGACGTGTTGGGTGACGACCTAGGCGCCATTGGATCCGGACCGACCGCTCCGGACCCCACCACCTATGCCGAGGCTTGCGCGATCCTCCGGCGACACGGAATCTGGCGGTCCGTTCCGGCCGAGGTTCGGGCCCACTTATTGGCCGGGCGCAGGGGAGACCGAAACGAAACGCCGAAACTAGGCGCGCCTCTGTTTCGCCGCGTGCAAAACCAGATCATCGGGAACAATGCGGGGGCCGTGCAAGCAGTTGCGCAGACGGCCAGGCAAGCAGGGCTCAATCCGTTGATCCTCACCACCGGACTCACCGGGGAGGCGAGGGAAGCGGCCAAGTTGTTCGGGGCGATCGCAAAAGAGATCGCATCCACCGGCAAGCCGATCCGCCGGCCCGCTTGTGTCATCGCCGGGGGCGAGTTGACCGTGACCTTCAAGGGAACCGGGCGAGGCGGCCGTGCCCAGGAGTTTGCGCTGGCGGCGGCGATGGAGATCGCCGGATTGCCAAACGTCTGGATTGCCGCCTTCGGAACTGACGGCACGGATGGGCCTACCGATGCAGCCGGCGCGTATGTCGGCGGCGACACGGTCCTTCGGGCCACCAGACTTGGCCTCGACCCGATGGCCATGCTCGCCCGCAACGATTCATACCGCTGCTTCAAGAAAATCGGCGGGCACCTTCGAACCGGGCCCACCGGCACGAACGTGAACGACCTCTATCTGTTGCTCGCTCTCTAGCCATGGCTGCGCACCTTGTTCTCCCGCTAGAATCCTGTGACGACCCGACCCTCGTCGGGGGGAAAGGGGCCGGTCTTGGATGCCTGATTCAAAGCGGATTCCACGTGCCTCCCGGTCTCTGCATTACGATGCAGGCCTATCGCGAGAGCCTGCGGGCTGGCGGCTTCGACGCCGCTGCCCGGTGGGCCTGCTTGTGCCAAGCATCGGATGAACGACGGCCGGCGCTGTTGGAGGAGGATCGCCGTCTCGTCACCTCCCTGGCTTTGTCTCAGTCCCTCCTTGCCCTCATCGATGAAGAATTGCAGCGCCTGGGGATTTGGCGCGAGACGGCGTTCGCCGTCCGCTCCTCCGCTTCCGATGAAGACGGAGCCGAGGCCACATTTGCCGGCCTCTACCATACCAGGCTGGGAGTGCCCCGCGAGGGATTCGCCCAAGCCATCCTCGACTGCTGGGCCTCGCTCTGGACCGAAGCAGCCTTGGTCTACCGCCTCCGGGTCAGCGGAAGAAGCGTCGCGCCGGCCATGGCGGTCATCATTCAGCCGATGCTGGCGCCGCGTGCCGCCGGCGTCGCCTACTCCCGCCACCCGATCACAGGCGAACCGCAACAGGTGTGGATCAATGCGGTCTTCGGCCTGGCCGAACCGCTTGCTTCCGGGACCGTGACGCCGGATCAGTATGTCGTGGACCTGGGCGACGGGTCCGGCTCCGGAACGGTCGTTGAACGGCGGCTTGCCGAACCGGAACGGGGGGCGCCGGTCCTGGACGAACGAGAGATCCTGGCCCTGGCCGGTCTGATCAAAGACGTCGAAAAGCAGATGGGCTTTCCCGCAGACATCGAATGGGCCCTGGCCGGTCAGGGGATCTGGTTGCTCCAAGTCAGGGCGATCCCGACGCCAAAACCGGCGTTGCCCCCCCCTCCCATTGTCTGGTCCCGCGCCAACTTTAAAGAGACGATGCCCGACGTGCCCAGCCCCCTCGGCCTCTCGTTTCTGGAAGCCTTCATGGAAACCAACATCGTCGGCCATTACCGCGAGCTGGGTTGCCGA
This sequence comes from Nitrospiraceae bacterium, assembly GCA_005799365.1. GTDB lineage: Bacteria > Nitrospirota > Nitrospiria > Nitrospirales > Nitrospiraceae > SYGV01. Next base: position 23,475 of record SYGV01000043.1, on the reverse strand, counting down.
GTCCCGGACGGCTGGCCGACGGTTCGGATCATGCGCGGCCGGCCCTACATCAACGTGTCCCTCTTCCAATCGTTCACCGTGCAATTAGGCGGCGACCCCAGGCTGGTCGTCGAACAAATGGGCGGCGAGGAACGGCCGCCGATCGAAGGACCTCCGCGCCTGCCTTGGTGGAAGATTCTGCGCGCCGGGCTGTTGATGGAAAAGAAAATTCGGCGTGCGGCCAAACGGGCGCCGGCCTGGTTTAGGGAAATGAAACAGATGGCGGAGGACCGGCCGGATGAGGGGCTGGCCGGGCACCAGCCGGCTGACTTGCTGGCCAAGCTGGATCGGCTGAACGAGCGGCTGCGAGAGGCGGACCTGACGTTTGCGATTGTGGCCGGAGTCTCCCAAGGATTGTATGCGCTCGGATGGCTGTTGCCGCGTCGGCTCGGTCAGAACTGGCGGCCGTTGTTGAACGACGCGCTCCAAGGGATCGGCACGATCATCAGCGCCGCACAAATCCTCCGGCTGGCCGAACTGGCCGACCAAGCAAGGCACGAACCGATGGCGCGGGAGTTTTTACTGGCCGAGCCCTGGGAGCCTTTTTCTTTTCGGAGCAAGCTGGCCGGGACCAACTTCTTGCGCGACTTCGAGTCCTACGTGGCGGAGTACGGACACAGGGCGGTCGGCGAATCGGACCCCATGGCCGCCCGCTTCGCGGAAATACCGGACTACCTACTCGGCGTCATCCGAAGCCACTTGCAAGCCCCCTCCCCCGAGCCCGGCAGATCTGCCGATGCCATTCGCCGAGAGCAAGACATAGTCCGTACCAACGCGTTGGAGCGTATTCGCAGGGCTTTCGGCCGGCGTTGGCATAAACGGCTCTTGTTCCGCTACACCTACACCCGCCTCTGTCGCTTCCTTGCGCTGCGGGAAGCCAACCGTCACCACTTGATGCACTTCACGGACGCCGTGCGCCAAGGCGAGCGGCACTTGGGGGCATCGTTCGTCGCGTTGGGCCTGCTCCAGTCGAAGGAAGATATCTTCTTCCTGACGGAGGACGAGATTCGCGCCGCTGTGCATGATCGGCGAAGGGACTGGAAAGACGTGGTGGCTACCCGCCAGGCGGAACGGGCCAGGCATGTCTTGCTCGACGCGCCGGACACGGTGATCGAAGGGGCGGAAGCAGCGCCCCGGGAAGCCATTACCCATGGCGAGACGCTCACGGGCATTCCTCTCAGTTCCGGATACGCGGAAGGACCGGCGCGCATTATTCGCTCGCCGGAAGACCTGAAGAAAGTTCAACGGGGGGATATTCTGGTGGTCCCGGTGATCGATCCGGGGATGGCGCCGGTGCTGGGTCTGGCAGCCGGGCTGGCCGTGGAAATGGGCGGGACCTTGTCGCACGGGGCGATCATCGCCCGTGAATACGGCCTGCCCGCAGTCGCAAACGTAGGGCTGGCTGCCAAGCGCCTGCGGGACGGAGACTGGATGGCGGTGGATGCATCGAACGGAGAGGTCAAGACATTGGGACGATCAAAAGACCCGGCCGGATAAACGGCGCGGCGTTACTGCACGTACACGTGCGCCCGGCGGTTTTTTTGCCAGCAGGCCTTGCTGTGGTCGGTGCAGACCGGCCGTTCCTTGCCGAAGCTGGTGGTCTGGATCTGGGCCGCCAGGGTGCCCTGGCTTTCCAGGTATTGCTTCGCCGCCTTGGCCCGCCGTTCACCGAGCGCCAGGTTGTAGGCGCTGGTACCGCGCTCGTCGCAATGGCCCTCGATGGTCACCACCCGCTCGGCGTTCTTCTTGAGCAGGTCTGCAATCTCGCCCAGCGCGGCTTTATCAGTCTCACTCAACTTGAGCTGGTAGCGGTCATAGTCGAAATAGAGGTCCAGCGGCTCCGGCAGTTTCACCACGGGCGGCGGGGGTGGGGGTGGGGGAGGAGGGGGAGGCGGCGGAGGAGGAGCTTCTGCTTCCACCACGCGTGTTTCTTCAACCGGCGCTGGCGGCGCCTGGGCTTCCATCGGCTTCTCCTGCACCTGGGGCGCTTCGACCGGCGGCGCAACCTGCTCCTGGGCCGAGGTAGAGTCAGTCGTCGTGGCGCAGGCGGTGAGCAGCATGAGGAGCCCCAGCAAGGACAGCCCCCGGGCGATGCGGGGGAAGAACTGCAAGGCCGACGATGTCATGATGGACCTCTCCGCGGGAATTGCGCCCCGATCCAACCAGACCTATGAGTATCACAGCCCGCGTTGCGCTGCTAGTCTTATTAAGTAGTCATCTGGCCACAGCTCACGGCCAGACGCCACGGTGAAGCGTGGGAAAGGGCGTCCGTCGGCCGCCTGGAATCAGGGGCTGGACAAAGGCTGGCCGGCCCAGCCGGCCCGCGAGGCGAATCCTTTTCCGTATTGGTCATAGAGTTGGAAAAATTGATAGGCCTTGCAGTCGGTCAAGACTTCCTTGATCTCGGCCAGGTAGCGCTCAAAGGTATATTCGAAGACGACGCCTTGCCCTCCCACCAGAGTGACGATCCGTCTGGCTGGATCGATCGCACTCTCTTGATGGAAGACATAGCGGTAGTAGGGGCTGTCCGGCCCCCCGATATGCGCGAGGAATTGCACCCAGGTGGGTGGCCGGTCCATCGAGAGCCGTTCCCCGATACTCACCCCATGAATCGGGCCAAAGGGTTCAAAGAAATCCTTGAACATGTTATCCCGCCAGCCATGTTCACCGACGATGTGGTGGGTGGCGTGGTCGAACGGGACGACCGTGTGCAGCTCCCATCGAGAGCCAGGCGCCCAGTGGAAGATCACCCCGTCGCTCGGGCCCTTCCATTCGGTGCCGCCTACTTGCTCCACCTGATGTTCGATGATCTTGTTCGCCCAGACCCAGTAGAGAAAGTCCGTGAACCGGGGATCGTCCGGGGACATCGTCAGTCGGTCGGTGCGAAGCGTCGTGTCGGGGTTGTAGCTCGTGCGGACGCTCCGACAGTGTTGCTCCCATTGCACAGCCGACCACGCGGCACTACTGACCGGAAAGGCCGAAGCCCAACCGCTAGGAGCCAGCAGGACGAGCAGGGCGCCGATCAGGGTCGGCAGGCAAGACTGTGGCATTGTTGGACGGGACCTCCCTCGCCCCGATTAGGCCATGGTTCATGAGCACACATTCTATACCAAATCTGCCCAGCCCGCACCAGCCAGCAGCTTCCTTGACGAGTCAGGCCGATTCCCGTACCCTTGCCTCCGATCGAAACGTGGATCCTTTCTATGGCAGACCTTGCCATCATCGTGGCAGCCGGTGTCGGTCTCGCGGCCGGCCTGATCCTGGGCGGACTGCTGGCCTGGCTCTGGAGCTCGGCTCGGCTCCGGACCGAATCGCAGGCGACCCTGATCGACGCAACCGTGCGGACGCAGCGCGCTGAAGCCTCCGCCGCGGAACTTCGAAAACAGACGGAAGAGGAGCGGACGGAACTGACCAAGCTGCGCGACCAGCTTGCAAGCGCCCAGCAGGCGCGCGCGGCGGCGGACACCCGCAGCGAAGAAGCACTCAAGAGCCTGCAGGAGCAGAAGGCCCTGCTCTCCCAGGCCCGCAGCGAGATGGCCGAGGCCTTCAAGGCCCTCTCGGGCGAGGCGCTCAAGACCAACAACGAAGCCTTTCTCTCCCTCGCCAGGACCTCGTTCGAGCGGCTGCATGCCGAGGCGAAGGGCGACCTGTCACAGCGCCAACAGGCCATTGATGAGATGGTGAAGCCGCTCCAGGAAGCCCTAACGCGCTACGAAGCCCAGATCCATCTCCTGGAACAGTCCCGCCAATCTGCATACGGCGGACTGGATCAGCACCTGAAGAGCCTGGCGGACTCCCATCAGAAACTGCAGCAGGAAACCGGGAACCTGGTCAAAGCCCTGCGCGCCCCGACGGTCAGGGGGCGCTGGGGCGAAATCACGCTCAAGCGGGTGGCGGAGCTGGCCGGCATGGTCGAGCATTGCGACTTCACCGAGCAAGTGAGCGTCGAGGGGGACGAAGGGCGTCTCCGCCCGGACATGGTGGTGCACCTTCCGGGCGATCGCCAGATCATCGTAGACGCCAAAGCGGTTCTGTCCGCGTATCTGGAAGCCCACGCCGCTCAAGACGAAACCCAACGGCTGGCCTTTCTGCGGCAGCACGCGGCGCAAGTGCGGTCGCGCATGGAAGACCTGAGCGCCAAAGCATACTGGTCGCAATTTCCCCAGGCACCGAAGTACGTCGTCCTCTTCCTGCCGGGCGAGCAGTACCTGGGGGCGGCGCTCGAACAGGATCCCAAGCTGATCGAGGACGGACTTTCCCGCAGCGTCCTGATCGCCACCCCCACCACGCTGATCGCGCTGCTGCATGCCGGCGCCTACGGCTGGCGGCAGGAACAACTGAGCGAGCATGCGCAGCAGGCGGGCCGATTGGGCAAAGACTTGTACGACCGGATGACGGTCCTGACCGAGCATTTGGACGATATCGGACAATCGCTCGCCAAGAGCGTGGAGGCGTACAACAAGGCAGTGGGCTCGATCGAGACCCGCGTCCTGCCGGCGGCCCGCAAGTTCAAGGAGCTGGGGATCGCCTCCGACAAGGACCTGCCCAGACTCGAACCGATTGATTCAGTCCCAAGACCCGCGCCGTCTACGGAATGACGGGCGCCTTATGAATGGAAAGGATCGCGCATGACAGAGGCTCAGCGAATGGTCGAAGAATTTCATCGCCGGTTCGACATTGTGGTGTCGGACCGGCCCTGCGTCCCGGACGAGGCGACGCGCGCCCTCCGGGTCAGGTTGATCCAGGAAGAATTCGAGGAGTTCCAACAAGCCATGGCCCAGAGCGATCTCCAGGGCATGGCCAAGGAATTGGCGGACCTGCTGTACGTGGTCTATGGATCCGCCGTATCGTGCGGCATCGACATGGAACCGGTCTTTCGGGAAGTCCACCGGTCGAACATGAGCAAAGTCGGGGGACACAAGCGGGCCGACGGCAAGTGGGTCAAACCGCCGACCTATTCGCCGGCCGATCTGCAAGCGATCCTCGCCGGCCAACAGGTCGCCGAGCGGTCGCCTTAAGAGGCTGCGCCAGGGCCGACATTGAACGACGGTGTCAGAACTGCGATGACTCCCACGTGCAGCGAGCCAATCGCGAAAGGCGGCTCGACCGGCTGTTGAGCGCCCTCTACAGCTACCCCCCTCCGTTGCCGACGCTGCTCCCGCCGGTTCCGCGCCATGGAATAGGGGAAGCGTTATGCACATGAACATGTGGAGTTTCTGGATATTCCGCCGGCGGACAAGCAGCGCCTCAACCAGTTCGTGAAAGGCCTCCTGCTCATCAGCCGGCGCTAAGGCCCGTCTTTCTCCCGCCTATCGGCCTTCACTTTCACCAGCAGATTGTCGATCAACCGGACGCGGCCGAGCCGGATCGCGCCCAGCAGCACGGCTTGCTTGGCGATGCACGGAAGCGGCTCCAGGGTCTGCGGGTCGCAGCAGGCCAGATAGTCCACCGTGACGCCCGGTTCCTGCTCCACGACGCGCTGCATCGCGCGCGCGACCTGCGCGCCGAATCGAATGCCCCGCAGAATGGCAGTTCGTCCTGCCTGAAGCCCTTCGTGGAGCACCGGCGCGACTTGTCGCTGCGCCCGAGTGAGGTACTGGTTCCGGGAGCTCATCGCGAGTCCGTCCGCTTCACGCACCGTCGGGCAGACGAGAATCTTCACCCCCAGGTTCAAGTCCTCCGCCAGCCGCTGCACGATCACCGATTGCTGAAAATCTTTCTGCCCGAAGAAGGCCCGGTCCGGTCGGACGATCGAGAAGAGTTTCGTGACAACCGTCGCGACTCCGTCGAAATGGCCTGGCCGGACTGCCCCCTCCCAGCGTTTCCCCACAGCGCCGATGACGACTCCGGTTTCAAAACCGGCCGGATACATGGCGGCGGCGGACGGAGCGAAGAGCACGTCCACTCCTTCGCGACGACAGAGCGTCGCGTCATCCTCGAACATCCGCGGATACCTGGCATAGTCCTCGCCGGGCCCGAACTGGCTTGGATTCACGAAGAGACTGACCACGAGGGCGTCGCAGGCCAGGCGGGCCTTGCGGATGAGCGACCGGTGCCCCTCGTGCAGCGCCCCCATCGTCGGCACGAAGCCGATGCCGATCCCCTCGCGCCGGAGCCCGAGACTCCACGCGGTCATGGCCGGCACTGACCGGATGATGCGCATCAGGCTGAATCCCGAGCCGCGGCGGCGGAACTGCAGGAAGGACGGCTCCCGTAGCGCGAGCTTGGCTGAGGATCAAGTCTCCGCACGACTGAACGGTCAACGAGCTGGGCAAGCAATTCCTGCAGGGTCTTGTTCGACAGAGGATGCTGCAGATCGGGCGCCAGCTCGGCCAGCGGCGCCAGGACGAACCGCCGGAGGTGCAGCCGGGGATGGGGCACGATCAAGCCCGGCTCGTTGATGACGCGAGCGCCATAGAGCAGGATATCCAGGTCCAACGTGCGGGGACCGCTTCGATTGTCCTGGTCCCTCCCCAGCGACTTCTCCACTTCACGGCACACCTCCAACACGCTCTGTGGCGCGAGGTCGGTTTCGAGACGGACGATGCCGTTCAAAAACCACTGGGGGCCCGGATTATTCTCCGGCAGGGGCTCCGTTTCATAGAGGGAGGAGACTCCCGTCACCAGGGAGTGCGGCAGGAGACTCAAGAGCGTGACCGCGCGATCGCAGAAATCCAACCGGTTGCCCAGGTTGGACCCGAAGCCGATGAAGACGATCTCGCGCGACATCTTTTGTCAGAGCCTGTGGCTGATGGTTAATGGCCGATACTAAAATCCGGCCTTCTTGATCCGTTCGACCGCCTCCGCCAGCCGCTCCTTCGTCGTGCACACGGTCATGCGGATGTAGCCTTCGCCCGGCGCGCCGAAGCCATTACCCGGCGTCGTCACAATCCCGGCCTTCTCCAACAAATGTGCGGTGAAGGAGGCGGAGGTATAACCCTTGGGCACCGTGACCCAGACGTAGAAGGCCGCAGGGGGCGGGTCCACCTCCAGCCCGAGCTTCTTGAGCCCCGGCACCAGCACGTCCCGACGTTCCTGATACACCTTGCGCAGCCCGTCGGTGACCGAGTCGTCCAGCCGCAGCGCCGCGATGCCCGCCTCCTGCACGGCCTGAAAGACGCCCGAATCCAGGTTGCTCTTCACCTTCCCCAGCCCGGTCAGGACCTGCTTGTGGCCCACCGCGAACCCGATGCGCCAGCCGGTCATGTTGTAGGTCTTGGAGAGGGAATGGAATTCGATGCCGACGTCCTTGGCCCCCTCGATCTCCAGGAAGCTGGCCGGCCGCTTGCCGTCGTAGAAGATCTCCGAATAGGCCGCATCGTGGCAGACGATGACCTGATGTTCCTGCGCGAAGGCCACGGCCTGTTTGAAATAGTCCTTGCTCATGACCACGGAGGTCGGATTGTTCGGCGAGTTCAGGAACATGAGCTTGGCCTTCTTGGCCACGTCCTTGGGGACCGCGTTGAGGTCCGGGAGAAACCCATTCTTCTTTTCCAGCGGCATGAGGTATGACTGCCCGCCGGCAAAGCTGGTCCCCACCGGATAGACCGGGTACCCGGGGCTCGGCACCAGGACGATATCGCCCGGATCGACGAAGGCCAGGGGGATATGGCCGATACCTTCCTTTGAGCCGATCAACGTGAGGACCTCGGAGACCGGGTCCAGCGCGACATTGAACCGCCGCTTGTACCAGTCCGCCACTTCCTTGCGGAAGGCGAGCATCCCCTCATAGGACGGGTATTGGTGGTTCTTGGGATCGGCGGCGGCGCGGCTGAGCGCATCAATGATCGGCTTCGGTGTCGGCAGATCCGGGTCGCCGATGCCCAGGTTGATGATGTCCACGCCCCGCGCGATCGCCTTCTGCTTCATCTCGTCGATTGCGGCAAACAAGTAGGGCGGCAGCGTCTTGATCCGTCCCGCGAATTCAATCGGAAATCCGGCCATGCGAACTGGCTCCTTTCGTCAAAAAGAGAGTCGGAAAGTCATCACATCTCAAAGTTGGCACGTCTTCGGAGGTGCTTTCTTTTTCAACAAGACGTTTCGACTTTCAGATTTTCTAACTTGGAGACAACCAGGGTCTAGGTTACTTCAGGAGGAGGGCCGCAATCAATGGACAGGGGCCGTGAGGTGGGCGATGAGCCGCTCGGCGATCGAATGCAGACGCGGCAGATGCGGCTCGGCGTGGCGGAGCAGAGAGGAGAGATCCTGCCCGGCCTTGGTCACGTCCTCCGGACATTCCCGGCAGAGGGCTTCGATCTCGTCCCGCTGCATCTCCAGATGGAACAAGAGGCCATAGGCCAGGGATCCGAAGCGGAACGCCTGCAAGGGAAACAAGTACGAAGAGGCGAGGGGGACCGCTCCATCGGGCAGACCGAAAGCTTCCCCATGCCATTGGAAGACCTCGAAGGGATCGGGCAACGTCCCGAAAACCAGGTCTTCCCGGCCCTGGTCGGTGAGGTTAATCGGCGTCATCCCGATCTCCACGCTAGACCCAGGCGCGACCTGCGCGCCCAGTGCCTTGGCCAACAACTGCGCGCCCAGGCAAACGCCCAAGACCGGGGTCCCGTTTTCAACGGCGGCCCGGATGAAGGCCAGCTCCGCCTCGATCCACGGTTCCGGATCGTTGACCGATATGGGACCGCCCATCACGAGCAGCACATCCCCCGCGTCAGGCGGCAAGCCGACCTCGGGCACCAAGTGGCTGGAAATAACAAACCCCCGGCCGACCAGCAAGTCCGCGAAGGTTCCCGGACCCTCGAAGGCCGCATGTTGTAGACAGATCGCCCGCTTCACGAGTTACCCGCAATAGAATGGACGGCTAAGAGAACACAGAGAAAGGTCGAGCGTCAATAGTAAGGGCCGCCCGATAGGATAGATGCCGGCGCGGACGCATTGGCGCCCAGAATCATCCCATGCGATCACTGAGTATGACCACTCATTGACTAAGATGCCCCTGTTGTCTACCCTCTGCGCGACCAGCGAGAGCCACCCCGCGAACATCAGAGGGAGGTTGCCATGGCGAACCCCGCCGCTCCGTTTCATCCGATCATCTATGTGCGCGGCTATGCGATGACGCGGGGAGAAATCGACGAGGCCACGGCCGATCCCTTCTGCGGGTTCAACCTGGGCTCCACGGTCTACCGCGTGATGCCGGACAAGAGCAAGCCTGCGAAAAAATTTATCTTCGAATCTCCCGTGCTGCGTTTGGGATCGGATTTCGGCTATGCCGACGTCTTCAAAACGGATTGGACATCATGGACCCGGACTGGACCGGCAGCATCCCCGCCAAGTCGATCGTCATCTACCATTACTATGAACAGGCCTCGACCCACTTGGGCAGCGGCAAGACGCCGGGGATCCCCGTCTTTGCCAAAGGCTTGAGCGATTTGATCCTCCGCGTGCGGGATCTGGTCTGCCAGGACCCGAACAGCAAGATCGCCGCTGGAGATTTCCGCTGCTATTTGGTCGCCCATTCGATGGGGGGCCTGGTCTGCCGCGCATTTCTGCAGAACCCGGCCCTTGGTGAGGCCGAGGCCAGAGCCTGCGTGGACAAGGTCTTCACCTACGCCACCCCCCACAACGGAATCGAGATGGTCGGCCTCAACGTGCCGAGCTGGCTCAGCCTAGCGGATATGACGAATTTCAATCGGAAGGAGATGGCGAAATACCTTCATCTGGAGGCGCTGTACAAAAAGGAAGGCCACGTGGGCTTCCTCCCTGAAAAGACGTTTCCCTCCGACCTGTTTTTGTGCATGATCGTGACCAACCGGGCGGATTATGAGGTCGCCATGGGGGCCTCGCGCACGTTTGCCGACCACGGCAGCGACGGCCTAGTCAGGATCGAACATGCCTCCGTGCAGGGAGTGAATGCCAAGGGACAGAATCCACGGGCGCTCAAAAGCGGGAAAATGGAACTCCCCATTCCGTTCGAGAGCAAGACGACCCCCGGCATCCGCGGCAAGCTGCGGTTCGTCGTCTCCGCGTGGAACGCCTAGCGGACTGTGAGTTTTCCTTGCCATTTCCGGACGAATACGCGAAACTCCTACCCGATTGGCGCAGATTCCTTGCAAGGTGGCCTAGCTGAGACGGACCCCGGTGAAAGCCTCGTCCGACTCTGCAGCGTTGCCGGTCGCTTAAGCGGCCGGCGCAACTGACCGATACAAGAAAGCCCTGCATGACAAGCCGTGGAAAGTTGACGCGTCGAGGTTTCCTGCAAGTGACCGGGTTGACGGTCGCCGGGGCGGTGCTGGCTTCGGCCGACGGCCTGGCGACAGCAGATGAGGCCCATCATCCCCATGCCCCCGAAAGCAAGGAGGCCTTGGACAAACTGCGGGCGGGGAATGCGCGATTCTCCACCTTGCAGTTGCACCACGAAGACTTCCTGGAAGACCGTCGCGATGCGGCGGAGCACGGCTCGCATCCCTATGCGGCGGTGCTCTGTTGTTCCGACACACGGGTCTCGCCGGAAATCGTGTTCGACGAAGGACTCAATGATCTCTTCGTGGTGCGGAACGCCGGCAACGTCGTGACGACCGGCGTGCTGGGCAGCCTCGAGTATGGGGTGCTCGAACTGGGCGTGAATCTGGTCGTGGTACTCGGGCACGAGGATTGCGGCGCGGTCAAGGCAGCGTTCCATACGGGCAAACATGCCTCGGCAACCGAAGACTACCTCGAGGCCCTGATCAGGCCGATTGAACCGGCCATTCGGCTGGCCAAGCAACTGCCGGGCGACCTTTTGGAAAACGCGGTGCGGGAAAACGTCAGATTGATGGTGGGAAAGGTCCGCTCCGCCCCCTTCGTCACCGACGCGGGGCGGCCCATCACCGTCGCGGGGGGCATCTACCGGCTTCGGACCGGCAAGGTCGAACTGCTGGACCTGTGACGCTCGACCGCCGCGACCGGAGCCACTTTCAGCATCCTGTTACGGGATCAAGACGATCTTCCCATAGGCTCCCGCCTCCATCACCGCCTTGTGGGCCTGCGGAGCTTCGGCCAGCGGTAGTTCCCGGCCCGTGACTGGGCGCAGGGTGCCGTTCTCCAGTCCGGCCACCAGAGCCGCATGGATGCTCGCGGTTTCCGAAGGCGTCGCATTGAAGAGAACCATGCCCAGTACGGTGACGTCCCGCACCATGAGTTCCCGCGGGCTGACTTCGACCGAGCCCCGGCTCCCGATCACGACCACACGGCCGCCCGGCGCCATGATGGTCAGGTCCTTCCCCAGATTGACGTTGGCCAACATCTCCAGAACCACGTCCACCCCGCGCCCGTCTGAGAGTCCAATCACCTGGGCCAGGTAGTCCGGCTTTCGATGGTCCAACACATGGTGGGCGCCCTGTTCCTTGACGAGCGCCAGCCCCCTGTCGGACCCGGCGGTGCCGATCACGATCAGGCCCGCGGCCCGCGCGATCTGCACGGCGGCCACTCCGACCCCGCCGCTCGCGCCGTGGACGAGAACGACCTCACCGCCTTTGGCCTGCGCTTTCTGGAACAACGAGCGGTAGGCCGTCGCATAGGGGACGTTCATCCCAGCCCCTTGCGCGAAGGTCACCTTGTCCGGAAGCCGGTGTACCTGCTCGACCTTGCAGAGGGCTTTTTCCGCATAGGCGCCGGTGAGGGTGCCCGACATATAGACACGATCCCCCGCCTTGAAGACCTTCACCCCCACGCCCGCCGCCTCCACCGTCCCCGCCGCATCCAGGCCCGGCGTATAGGGCATCGGCAGTTTCCCGTAGGAGCCGGCCCGGATGTAGGTGTCCACGGGATTCACGCCGGCGGCCTTGACCCGTATGAGGACCTCGCCGGGGCCCGGTGTCGGATCGGGCAGGGTCTCCAGCTTCATGACTTCCGGTTCACCGAATTGATGGACCCTGATCGCCTGCATGCCTTCCTCCTCGGGCTTCAGTCTAGGATAGTCCCGATGACTATTCCCTGGCCCACTCCGCCGAAGCAATCACTTCTGTGAATTTCGTCAGCGGGATGCCGTACCGCCGCCCAAGCCCTTCGATGTCTCCCTGGTAGCCTTGTTCGTTAAACCAACGGAACATGACGGCCAAGTCGTCTCCGAAGGCGGCCGGAGCCTGGTCGTCCGGGACTTGTTGGAACCGGATGAGATGACCCATGGTGCGTGACAGGTGCGCCACCACCTCCGCCATGGTCAGCTCGTCTCCCGCCAATTCGATCGCCTGGCCGAGAAAATCGTCGTGGCGGACAAAGGCCGAGGCCCCGAACTCCCCGATATCCTGGAGCGCGATCATCTGCAACTTCCGGTCGGGGCGCAGCGGGAGCGCCAGCGTCCCTTGGAGGATAAAGGGGCGGCAAAAGGTGCCGAAGTTTTCCATGAACCAGACAGGTCGGAGAATCGTGGCGGGGAGGCCGATCTTCCGGATGTGCTGCTCGACCTGCCACTTGGTGTCGAAATGGGGGATGCCGGTGTTGCGCTCGGCCCCTCCGACCGAGGTATACACATAATGTTGCACCCCGGCCTGTTTGGCCAGGTCGGCCAGCATCGTGCCCTGTGCGACCTCTTCGTCCATCCCGGCTTCGAAGGGCGTGGACATGGCGAATACGCCCTGCACCCCCTGCAGCGCCGCCCGGAGCGAAGCCGAATCGGTAAGATCGCCCCGCGCCACCTCGACGCCTTCCTGCACCAGCCGGGCCGCTTTGGCCGGATTGCGGGTGAGGGCGCGGACCTTCTGGCCCCGACGCAACAAGCTCCTGGCCACCGCCCCTCCTTGTTGTCCCGTGGCGCCCGTGACCAAAATGATCTGCGTTTTACTCATGGGCTTCCTCCTGCATCATCCGCGCCGGCGCCACCGCTTGCGCTGGCCACTTCGTTGGGGCAGGGACAATAGAGCACGTCCCGATCGCGTGGAATTTCATGGTGGAGCAGGAATTCACTGGCTTCCGTCATGGAACATTCCCCAACGCTCCAGGACCGGCTCATCATCCCATAGGCGAGGGCCGAGGGCAAACCGACGAACAGACCTTCGTCTCTTAAAGATTCAGCGGCTTGGTCGGCGACAAGACCGAGCGGGGATTCTCTTTCCACAAGGACGCGTCGGCATCCACATAAAGCTCCACCTCGTTGCCGTCCGGATCGCGCAAGTACAGGCTCTGGCTCACCGTATGGTCGCTCATGCCATCGATCCCGATGCCGGCTTGCTCTAACTCGCGCTTGGCCTCGCGCAGTTCGCCCAAACTGTCGCCGACCTTAATGCCGATATGGTAGAGCCCCCGACGCCGGCCTTGCGGAGGACCAGGCGCCTCGCCCACCTGGATCAGCAACAGTTCGCGGTGCGTGCGCCCGGAGGTCAGGGCCGCGGCCTGTTCATTGAAGATGCGGCCGATTTCTTGGAATCCCAGCAAATCACGATAGAAGGCCAGCGATCGTTCGAGGTCCCTGACGTAGAACACCACATGACCAAGATAATGGGCCTTCATGACGGCCTCCTTGCGTGGCACCGTGAAACCATGTCCGCCCTTCCCGCGCCCACGGACCGGCATGTGGAGCGTTAGGGTGCGAACGTGATCCCGGCCTTCTGGACCTCCCGATAGGGGAGGAGCCACACCAACGACTCGTCGCTGAGGTCGCCCACCTGAATCCGATTGCCCCAGGGATCGCGGAAGTCGCAGCGGAAATGCGGCTGCATTTTGAGTTTGTATTTCTTGACGAGCTTCCTTCGCACTTCCTTGATCTGCTTCTCGTCGCGGACCATCAGGCCGAAGTGCTTCACTCGGTCTGGTTGTAATTGCTCCACCTCGAAGATCGCCATGAACTGATGTTCGCCCAGCTTGCACCAAGCCGCGCCTTCTCCGCCTTTGAGCATCTTCAGGCCGAAGACATCGGAATAAAACTTCACGGCCTTTTGGGCATCCGTGACCTCGATCACGATGTGGTTGCAGCCATAGACTTGAACCGCCATGATGATTTCTCCTTCAGCTCAGATGCCCCATCTTGCCCGCCTGATAGTCCTGCACGGCCTGGACGATCTCCTGCTGCCTGTTCATCACAAACGGTCCATACCGAGCGATCGGCTCATGGATCGGCTCCCCCGCCATCACCAGCATCGTCGCATCCTGTTGCGCCTCCACGAGGACCGGCGCGCCTGAGTCGCCGAGCACCGCCACCTGCGCCTCGGTCACCGGCTCCGATCCGTTCACCGTCGCCCGCCCCTCGAGCATGAAGAGGGCCACATTCCATCCGGCCGCAAACCCGAGCGTCGTGCCATGCCGAGCCTTCACGCGCAGATCATGGAGCTGCACCGGGGTGAACGTCGCCGCCGGACCCCTCACTCCGTTGAACTCACCCGCGATCACGCGCAGCGAGCCGGCGCCGCCGTCCAGCGGAATGACGGGAATCCGCTCCTGCACCAGCGTCTGGTACCGCGGGGCCGTCATCTTGAACGCGGCGGGCAAGTTGACCCAGAGCTGGATCGCTTGCAAGGTCCCCCCTCGTTTCGCCCACTCCCGCTCATGCAGCTCCTCGTGGACGACCCCGGAGGCAGCCGTCATCCACTGTACGTCGCCGGGACCGATGACACCGGCATTCCCCGCCGAATCACGATGCGCCACCTTCCCTTGATACACGATGGTCACCGTCTCGAATCCGCGGTGGGGATGCTCTCCCACGCCCCGCGGATGATCGGTCGGGGGATAGTCCGTCGGACCCGCATAGTCCAGCATCAGGAAGGGACTCACGTCCCGGTCGAGGTCGTGGCTCGGAAACAGATTGCGGACGTGGAAGCCGTCTCCGACGACGTGCGTCGAACCAGGCGAATAGATCCTGGGCCGACCGCCGATCGTCGGCTCTTTCGCCGCCGCCCGCCCGGTTGGTTGAGTCATGACCCACCTGCCTGCCTTTTCACGCCATCGCCCCACGCGATCACAGGACCTTATAATGGTCCTAGATAGAACTAATGTCAAGGGCCAGCCCCGTCCCGGCGAATCTGCGCGTTTTCATTGCTTTGTGGCTCTTGGAGCGGCGATTCCGCTAGAATACCGCCATGAAGTACCGGATCAAGACCGGCGAGGAGCTGGCCTGGCTGCTGGACCATACCCACGCCTTTCAGGGCGGCCAGGTGACCGATTTGCACGTCCGCAAGCAGCGACTCTATGACGAGTCCACGGGACGGCACATCACGGCGGGCACCACCATCACCGCCATCATCCGCTATGACCTGGCGGTCCGTGGCGACGCCGGACTCTATCCCCTGACGCGCGTGGCCAAGCTGACGATGGCCGGGGCCACGGACTTCTCGATTTTCGAGCAGGAGGGGGCGGATTGTTCCGAGATCGGAACCATCCATGCCGAAACGTTCGGGGGCCGACTCCGGTTCTGGTTCGATCCGCACGGAGAACTCTACGTCATTTGCGATGAGGCGATGCTGGAAGAGGTCTCCGTACCGGGAGCCGGCCGACCCAGCCGCACCGGGATGACCGAATGGACCTTTCAGGTCCCCACCGGCAGTCTTCCGACCGTGAAATGGCTGCTGGACCACCTGGACCGGGCCGGGGTGCCTTGCACCTGGCAGGCAGGCAAGCGCTCGCCCGGGGCACACCAGACGTTGCGGTGGGAAGGCCGCCTGGTGCCGGCGCCGTACCGGCCCCGCGGAAGCCAGGGCCAGCCCCGGAGCGGCGGCGTGCTCGTCCAGGCCTACGGGCCTCTCGACGGCTGCGCCTGTGTGATCGCACTCCGCGCCGCCTCTCCCCAGGACGGTGCGACCGGCCGGCTGTTCATCGCCCTGGCCGACCTCATCGCCCGCAGCTTTCCGGGCATGTGCCTCACCGGCGATCAGGTGATGGACGGGGAAGAATGGCTGGGACACGGGCTGGACGGGCAACCGGCCCAACGGGGCGCGTCGGATCAGGCCGGAGAAGTCATTCGTCGGATGCAACCGACGGAGTGACGAGACGGGTCAGTGAGAGGCCTGTCCGTCCCCGTTTCCCGATCCGTTGCCGTTCCCATGGCCGTTCCCGGATCCGTTCCCGTGCTTCCGATTCACGCACTCCACAAGATGCCAGAACCGCAACGGATTGACTTTCTCCTTCCGCGCCACCAGCAACGACGTGCCATCCAGCACGTGATTCAGCGAGAGGTCGGTCCGGAACCCGATGTGCTTGCAGAGCGGGGAGATCACTTTTTCCACCGCGGCGATCAGCTTGTTCCCGTTGCTGAAGTGGTTCAGCATGATGATCCGCCCTCCAGGCCGGCAGACCCGGATCATCTCGGTCACCACCTTGCGATAGTCGGGAACCGCCGTCACCACGTAGGCGGCCATGACGGTGTCGAAGCTGTCGTCCGGAAATTCCATCTGTCCCGCGTCCATGCGGGACAGCTCGACGTGCTCCAGCCCGTACATCCGCACCCGCTCCCGCGCCTTCTCCAGCATGCCGGCGGAGAGGTCGATGCCCACCAAGCGGCAGTGCCGGGGGTAGAGCGGCAGCGAGAGACCGGTGCCGACCCCGACTTCGAGGATTCGCTCCCCCCATGCGACGGGCAGCCGGCGAACCGTGGATTCGCGCGACTCGTGGAAAATCCTGCCGAAAATCTGATCGTAGACGCCTGCGTAGTTCGAATAAACCCGTTCGACTTTTTCCAGATCCATGCATCCTCCGTCCCCGTTTAATCTTGTCCCAGGGCTCGACTCCCGGACGAAGCTCGCCGGGACAGGCCTCAGGGCCTTGAGTTGAGAC
The DNA here is from genome assembly GCA_005799365.1 of Nitrospiraceae bacterium. GTDB lineage: Bacteria > Nitrospirota > Nitrospiria > Nitrospirales > Nitrospiraceae > SYGV01. The sequence goes on along the minus strand of SYGV01000043.1, from coordinate 6,744 downwards.
AGCGCGGGGGTGTAATCGCGGCGGGAAACCGAGTTCACAACACGGAACGATAAGGCCCGCCTGAACAAGAAAACGGGGTTACTCTAACCAAGTTATGGAGAAGAGTCAATCGCGCCACAGGCGCAGGCCTGCGGCACATCACGCGCGGTCGGCACGCGGCCAGCCTATGATCGGACAGCGGAGAATCTCGCCCGCCCCTCGCGCCTCGAACCCCACGCCTTCCGATCTCTTGATCGGTGTGGTATCGTGCGCGACCTGGCGGCTTGATGGAAAGGTGAGGCCATGGTCCTGGCGGGAGTCTTCGGCGCACTGCTGTTTCTGGCCCTGGTGATCGGGGACTGGTTCTACTTCTCCAGCCAGTCGGCGCAGGCCGGCGCCTACGGATGCCGAATTGCTGGGGCGCCGGACCAGGATCCCTGGCCGTCCCTGGCGGAGATCGGTGCCCGCTTTGACGCACATGGCCGGCTCAGGCTGCCGAACGGTTTCGCTCATTTCTTCCCGATGGAACGACGGATCGTCCTACGTTCGCAGCAGGGCTTCCTCCCCAGCCGACTCCGGACCGCCTGGCCCCTGAAGGCCTCGTTAGAACTTGCGCCCGAGGAACGGACCTCCCGCGTCACCTGCATCAAGCGGATTCCCTGGTGCTCCGCCATCCTGACCTCCCTGTGGTTCTTCACGGTGGGGGCCGGCACGCTGACCTTCGTCGTCCTGTACCTGGCCGACGGGGGCCTAGCATCGCTCCAGGGCATTTTGATGGGGCTCGGCATCCTGGGCATCGGCCTGTTGGTGCTGGCCTTCGGCCTCGTCACGATCGCCTTTGCCTACCGGCTGGAGAACCACCGACTGACCCTGGCCTACCAGGACTTGCAGGCCGCGCTCGAGAAGACGTCAGACCATCAGGACAGCCATTAGGACAAATAAGCGTCCAGGAAGGCTTGGTGTTCGGCTGGGAGGCCGGTCTTGGCGGAGCGGGCCAGGCCGGCGATGATGCCCCGGTGTTTCTGGCTCAAGCCAGATTCGACGAAGGCGGTCTTGTACTGGGCCCATTTCAAAGCCGGCTCAGAGGCTAGGCGGGCCCGTTCATCAGGGGCCATCACCTTGAGCGAAGCGGTCAGGTGCGCAATCGCCTTTTCCACGCTGTGGTAGGGCGGCGCGAGCTTCAGTGTCGCGTAGAACTGTTCCAGGTGCCCCCGGAACTCATCGCGGATCGCTTGGGTCTGCTTGTCATCGGCCATCGTCGCTTGCCTCGCTCGCTACCCGGCAAGATAGCGGATCGCTGGCGCCGGAGCAAGGCGGCAAATATGGTATGATCCGCGCATGCCGATGCAGGAGCTTCCCTCGCCGTCCATACGCGCGCAACTCAAGGCCACGGCCCTGGAAGCGGCCAGAGTGGCTGGCTCCATCCTAACTGACGCGGCCAGCAACGGGTTTCACGTCGAATATAAAGACTCGGTCAATCTGGTCACGGACGCGGACCGGCGCTCGGAGCAGGCCGTGATCGAGGTGATCCGCAAGACCTTCCCCGAACATCGGATTCTGGCGGAGGAGGGGGGCGCGCAAGCGGGCCGTGACCTGGAATACCAGTGGGTGATCGATCCGCTGGATGGCACGACCAACTTCGCCCACGGCTATCCGGCCTACTGTGTGTCCATCGGCGTGGAATACCGGGGCCGCTGCATCTTCGGCGTCGTGCTGGACCCGACGCGGCAAGAGCTCTTCACCGCTGAGGCGGGGAGCGGGGCCTTCCTGAACGGCGCCCCGCTGCATGTCTCCCACACTCCGAGGCTGGATGGGGCGTTGCTGGTCACCGGGTTCGCCTACGACATCCGCGTCAGCGCCCAGAACAATCTGGACAACTTTTCACGCTTTGCCATCACGGCGCAAGGCGTGCGCCGCACTGGCACGGCGGCCCTGGATATGTGCTACGTGGCGGCCGGACGCTTCGACGGCTTCTGGGAACTCAAGCTGCACCCCTGGGACACGGCAGCTGGCCTGGTCATTCTGCGCGAGTCGGGCGGGCACGTCACCGACTTCAAAGGCGCGCCCTACTCGATCTACGAACCGTCCATCGTGGCCAGCAACGGGCTGATCCATGACGAAATGCTGGACGTTCTGCGCCGAACCTGATGGCTCGGCGCGCGCATGCGGCGAGGCCTCATCCTTGCGCGATTCGCGGAGCCATGCATGAAACGGCATCGGGTGGGGATCCTGATCTTCCCGGACGTCGAGGTCCTGGACTTCTGCGGACCGTACGAAGTCTTCTCCGTCACGCGCCTCCATGAAGAGCGCCGCCGCGAGGAACCGTCGCCGTTCGAGGCGGTCTTGGTCGCCGAAGAGCCGGGACCTGTGACGGCGACCGGCGGCTTGCGGGTCATCCCCGACCATACCTTCGGCACCTGCCCAACGCTGGACCTGCTCGTCGTGCCGGGGGGCTGGGGAACGAGGAAGGAGATCGCCAACGAATGACTCCTCGCCTGGATCACCGAACGAAGCACAGAGGTGAAGACCCTCGCCTCGGTCTGTACCGGCGCGATGCTGCTGGGGCAAGCCGGCCTACTCGACGGGCGCCGGGCCACCGCCCGTCACATGGAGTATCCGTTCCCCGAACACAATCGTCGGCGCGTCCAGGGCGTGCGATGAGCCTGCAGATACTGTATGATGGCCCGCTGATTCACCGCACAAGAGGCTCACATGGCGACACAAAGTCCCCCCTCAGGAAGGCCGCCGGCCGGCAAGCCTGGCCAGCCTGGGCCTACGGGCCAACCGCCCGGACGCGACACGGAGCTGCTCAAGGTCGTGGTGTCCCGCGCCGGACAACAGGTGAATGCCCAGTGGGCCATTCACCCTCAGATCAAGCACGATCTCAAGCCGGAGGAATGGAAAGAGATCTCGGACCTGATGGCCAAGGTGACCGGCATCGTCGGGAACCGCTTCTCGAAAGTCCTGGCCGAGGCGGAGCCGGATCAACCGGGGACAGCCTAACGAAAGAGTGTAGAGTTGTGAGTTGAGAATGACGAGTTGCCTGAAACTCTCCATTCTCCATTCTTAACTTTCAACTGGGAGAGCGATCATGGACACCTACTATCATCCCAGGGACTTGGGCAAGTTCGCCGACATGGGCAAGGGGAACAAAGACTTGTGGGACAAGTTCATGAGCTACTACTCCGCCGTGTTCGCGGAAGGAGCGCTCACCGAGCGGGAGAAGGCCTTGATCGCGCTTGGCGTCGCCCACGGGGTCCAGTGCCCCTACTGCATCGACGCCTATACGCAAGCCTGTCTTGAAAAAGGCTCCACCGTCGAAGAAATGACGGAAGCGGTCCATGTGGCCTGCGCGATCCGCGGCGGGGCCTCGCTCGTCCACGGGGTGCAGATGCGCAACGTGGCCGAGAAGCTGTCGATGTAACTGCGCTGCAACGCAGTTCGATGGCTCAGGCCGTCTTGCCCGACTCGAACGCCCGGTCGGCCTTGGCCGCCATGTAAAAATCGCTCTCCGTCAGCCCGTTGATCTTGTGGGTCCAGAGCTCGACCTTGCACTTGCCCCAGGCCAGCAGCAGGTCCGGATGATGCCCCTCTTCCTCGGCCACCGCCCCCACCTTGTTCACGAAGGCCAGCGCTTCGGAGAAATCCTTGAACGTGTACAGACGCTCCAGGTGCCCGGCCTGGTTGAGCGACCAGCCCCGCCCCAGTTGCGTCAAGAGTTCCTGAGTCCGGGCCGGCTCCAGCGGCGGCACACCGCCCCGGCAGGGCACACATGTATTATCGGCAAGTCCCATGATGGTCTCCTCCTGGCAATTCCGCTGCGCGCATCTTAATCCGTCGCCTTGATCCGGCACAACGTCAACGGCTGCGCGAGCCCGCGTCCACGGTCCATTCCTGTTCGACGCGCTGCTGGGCATAGAACATGGGTCTGTCTCTTCCGGGGCACCACCGGAGCGGGCCAGATCGTCCATTTTGATTTTCTCGGGATTGAACTTGACTGCAGCCTTGGCCATCCGGTCGAGGGCCTCGTCGAACGACAGGGGCTCCGCCTCTTTCGGCCGGAACCGCACCGGGTTGATCCGCGCCACCACGAAACTTTTCAGGTAGGGGCTCGTCAGGCCCTTGGCCTTCAAGGCCTCGACTTGCCGGATGACCGCGTCGTCCAGCTCCAGCAGGGTCTTGGCCCGTTCCTGCCGGATCTCCAGCGCCGTCCGCAGGGGGTTTTTCAGGAACGTCTCCACACGCTTGAGCACCGGCTGGTAGGCGCCGCCGCTGAAGCGGGGCCGCTCTTCGTAACAGAGGCCCAGCGTGATGAAGGAGGGTTCCTCGAACTCCAGCGCGTAGGTCTCTTCCGTCGCGTCATCCAGCCGGGCCAGTTCCTTGTACATGCGGATCACTTCCAAAGCCTTCTCGCGGAGGTTGTGGGCCTTTTCGGTGTTCAGCGCCAAAATCTGATAGGCTGCCGCAGCCTCCGGCGCGACGATAGCGATGATGCTCTTGGCGCCCAGGGTCTTCATGGCCGAGAGCCGGTGGTGGCCGTTGGGCGTCCAGTAGGCGATACCGCCCTCCGCTCCCGCCTTGGCCCGCACCGCGATGATCGGGTCCAGGAACCGGCCGAGCTTGCCGATCACCCCTTCGAGTTTACGCACGTGGGTGTCGGACAGATTTCTCTGAATAGGGGGTCGGGGCCACTTTTTCGATCGGCAGGGCAGCCAGGACCAGGCCCCCGTCATCGTCGATCGTCCGGTGCAACGCCGCCGCCTCGCCTGGCGGAGCCGCGGCTTGCAGCTCCGTCGCGGCGAGTCCGGTGGAGACCCAGGCCGGTTTCCTGCGGCGTCGGAGGGTCCCGGCGGTTGCCGCCTGCCTGGGTTTCCTGGGCTTATTCTCCGCCATGACGTGGTATGGTAGGGGAGTCGGTCGCCAAAAGAAAGCCCCGCGTCACCCCAACGAAAGGCACCAAGCTGATGCTCCGAATCGGACATAGAGGCGCAGCCGGCTATGCGCCGGAAAATACGCTGTCTGCCATCAAGAAGGCCGTGACGCTCAAGGTGGATTTCGTCGAGCTGGACGTCCGGGCGACGAACGACCGTCAGTTGGTGATCTTCCACGATCGCCGTGTGGATCGCCTCACGATCGGCAAGGGCGCCGTGGCGGACTTGAGCCTGGCCGACCTGCGACGGCTTACGCTCCCCGGCGGCCATGCAATCCCGACACTCGAGGAAGGGTTAAAAGCGGCGGAGGGCAAGGTCGGGGTGATGCTGGAGTTGAAGATCCACGGCTTGGTCGAGCCGGCCCTGGAAACCCTCGAGCGAAGCGGATTTTCAGGCCCCGTGATCGTTGCGTCGTTCTTCCACGACGAATTGCTACACCTGCGCCGGCTGCAGCCGAAGGCGCAGACGCTTGCGCTGCTCGTCGGCCGGCCGATCACTCCCGCCGGATTTGCGCTCGAGGCCGAGGCCACCCACGTCGGCATTGCGTTCGACACGCTCGGCCAGGCCTACGTGGACGCCCTCAACTCGGCGGGGCTCCAGATCTTCGCCTTCACCGTCAACGACCCGGCCGACATCCAGCGGGTCGCGGCCCTCGGGGTGGACGGGATCATTTCGGATTTCCCGGATCGGATCCAGAAATAGCCGGTCCTCCGACCCCTGTCTGCGGCTGAAGCAACGAAGCGGCCGGTGAAGCCGGCTTGGCTTCGTCCTTGGGCTTGTCCGGAGGAGGCGCGAGGGGCTTGATCCGGATGTGGGTGATGAGGCGCTCAACTTCCGTGATGCCGCGGACTTTGTCATAGACCGCGTCGTATTCCTCCTCCGTCTGCGCGATGCCGAAGAGATAGACGGTCCCGTTGGTCGCCCGCCAGCGGTAGTTGGGGTAGCGGAAGCCGGCCCCGGACATGACCGCGAACTTCACCTTGAGCTCGATGCCCGTGTCCCGCACCGACTCGCGCATGCCGAAATCTTCCGTGATGTGCAGCTCGTTGTAGACCCGGCTGACCCCCTCGACCTTCTTCACCAACGCTTCGGCTTTCTGATCGTCCCCCGCCGTCTTCACCGCCCCCGTCATCAGGACGTCGCCCTGGTACACGTCCACGCTCACCGCCATGAACAGGTCTTTCCCTTCGCCGGCCAGAGCCAGCAGGATGGCGCTCTTCACCTTGAGGTCGTCGCCCATTTCCTCCAACGTCCGTTCGTCCACGGCCATTTCTGTCGCCGTAGACGCGACCGAAAACGGTGCGGTGTAGGGGTTGGGCATGATGAAGCTGCAGCCGGCCAGGAGAACGGCGGCCACAAGAAGGACCGGGCGAAGGTTGGAGGCCATGAGGAAGCATAGGAGGAGGAAGGAAAAAAAGAAAGCCCCCGCGCCATTGGAAGCCGGGGGCTTGGAGGAGTCTCTCCGACGCCTCAGACTCGATCAACCGATAAATATGTCGCGCCACGCGACACCTTTCCATGGGCCGGGAACGTCATGGCCCGTTGGTACGGCTGGCGCGCCATTGCCCAGCGGTAAATAAACCAGGCATTTTCGGTCGCGCCAAGGAAGGAGGTTTGGTGGAGGTGGCGGGAATTGAACCCGCGTCCGAAGACCGTCAGCGCAACAGATCTACGTGTGTAGCCGATCGTTTAAGTTTCGCAACCGCCCACGCCCACCGGCAGGCTTAGAACGGCCGCTAGCCCAGTATTGTCTCGTCCTCAGCCGCTGAGCACCAGCTTTGGACCAGCCCGCTGCATCGCGCCCCTTCCACCCCCGCGGGCCTCAGGCGGAGGG
>SYGV01000042.1 GCA_005799365.1 Nitrospiraceae bacterium | reverse complement strand
CTTCGAGAAGCTGATGAAAGAGTATCCGGGCAGCAAGTACCAGGCCGAAGCGATCGAGAAAATCAAAGCCTGCAACGATCTGATGGCCCAGACCTATTATTTCGTCGGTCAGTTCTACTATCGGCGCGAGTCCTATCTGGCGGCTGCCTATCGGTTCGAATCCATCGTGAAGAAATTCCCGGAGATGGAGGTGGCTCCCGACGCGCTCTATTATCTGGCGCTCTCCTACAGCGAGCTGGGCGCGAACGACTGGGCGCATGACCGGCTGGTCCAGTTGGCACAACAGTACCCCACCCACAAGTACCAGCAGGAAAGTAAAATCCTGCTGGCCAAGGTGGGCGCCAAACTTCAGCCCGGCACGGCGCTGGCCAAGGCCCAGCCTGCTCCCGCCGCCTCCACCGCGCCAAGCGCCGCAGACCCGAAACCGGCGGTGGTCATGGCCCAGGCTCCGACGCCGATGCCCCCGACGGCCGGCGCACTTTCCACGCTCCCGCCTCTCGCTCAAGCCCTGACCGCCGTCAGCACCAAGGCTGCGGCGCTCACACCACAAGTCACGCTCTGCCGCATCGGCTCCTGGTGCTGAGTCTCAGTTCGACCAGCGACAGCGACCTTCCTTCGCCAGACGCTCGCTGACCCTTATTACATGATTGTATGCCTGCGAAGCTCCGGCCCTAACGAAGACCGTCAGAACGTTAAGGTCTCTTTGAGGATCTCGCGGAAGGAGGCCTTGACCACGCCCTTGGCCTTGCGGAAGAAGGTCTGGTAGCTTTCCCGCCCCTGCAGGACTTCGTAGTAGAGGTTGATGACTTCCTGGTAGCGATGCATGAGCTGGTGGCACAGGCGCGGAAAGGTGTAGACGATCCGCGCCACCCGCGAGGCCACGCGAAACTCGGCGTAGATTTCCCGTATCACGTCCATTTCATAATCCAGCAAACTGCGCCGGGAATCATGAAACGTGCCCAGCACGCCGGCCGCCGCAAGCTGGCCTGAGCGGACCGCGTAGTAGATGCCCTCCCCGAACAGAGGGTCCACCAGATGCCCCGCGTCCCCCACCAGCAAGGCCCGATGCCGGACGAGCCCGTCCGGCGCCGACGCGCCGCTGACGCTGAACAGGGGCAAGGGATGCCCGTGGGGTCTGGGCACGGCCATATGGGACAAGGCCTTTTCGTCACGGATGAATCGGTCGAACACGCCCCTGGGGCTCGCGGGCCGGCCCTTGAATTCGGCCACACCGATGGACAACCGCTCCTTCTTCGGGAAAATCCAGGCATAGCCTTGCGCCGTGGCCCCCAGATCGACGAGCACCTTGCCTTCCCCCGGATAGACCGGCTGCCGCCCGATGCCCATCTCGCTCTCGAGCGTCGGCATCCGACTCAAGCGGCGGTCCGGAAAGAGCCGCTGCGCCACGATGCTGTTGGCGCCGTCCGCGCCGATCAGCACCCTGGTCTTGTACCGCCCCCGGTCCGTGATGACCTCCACACCGTCGGGCAGCTGGAGGAATTGCAGCGCCTGTTCCCCCTCATGGACTTCCGTTCCGGCGCGCCGCGCCTTCTCGAGCAGCAAATGATCGAACCGGTCGCGCATGACCATGAAGGCGATGGGGGTGGGAGACTGGATCAGGAAGGGGTCTTCGCCCCGGTAGGTGAACTGGACCCCGTAGACCGTGTGCTCGACGACCGACTTGTACTCCTCGTCCAGAATCTTGTCGATCCGGGAGGAGAGCCCGCCGCCGCAGACTTTGTAACGCGGGTGCGACTGTTTGTCCAATCCGAGCACCGCCACCCCCGCGCGGCTGAGTTCATAGGCGGCCGTGGCGCCGGCCGGGCCCATGCCGACCACAAGGACATCGTAGGATTTTCTGTCAGGCAAGGTTGGCATACATCAATGGGGAATGCTGAATTACTGAGAAGGCCTATCCGTTACAAGCTCCACGACTTTCATTCAACACTCATCATTCATCATTACCGAATTACTGTCCCAGATACCAGCCGATCCCATAGCGTTCGAAAAAACTGGTGATCAACGTCAACGAGTTCGCATAGATCATGATGCCCACCACCACCAGAAACGCCCCGCTGACGAGGGACACGCCCCAGAGATAGGCCCGGACTTGTTTGAAGTAGCCCAGGAACCGGTCCACCCCCAGGGCGGTCGCAAACAGCGGCAACCCCAGCCCGAGCGAATAGGCCGTAAGCAGCGTCACGCCGTCGGTCAAGGCATCGGTCGTGCTGGCATAGAGCAGGATCGTTCCCAGCACCGGCCCCACGCAAGGCGTCCAGCCGGCGGCAAAGGCCACCCCGATCAGGAACGAACCCAGGTACCCGGCCGGGCGGCTCTTGAAATGGATCCGCTTCTCGGTCTGCAGGAAGCGCAGATTCAGCACCCCCAGCAGGTAGAGGCCGAAAATCACGATCAGGATCCCGCCGAGTTTCCGGATGTGCTCCTGGTACGTGATGAGCGCCTGGCCGATCAGCGTCGCCGAGGCCCCGAACGCAATGAACACGCCGGAGAAGCCGGCGATGAAG
>SYGV01000041.1 GCA_005799365.1 Nitrospiraceae bacterium | reverse complement strand
GGCACTGGTCGGGATGGGATTGGCGGCGGCGGGATTTGCCGGCGCCGGCGTCGGGATCGGCTACATTTTCGGCAAGATGATCGAAGCGGTCGCGCGCCAGCCGGAGGCCGAAGGGCGGGTCGGCAAGTACATGTGGATCGGGTTCGCGCTGGTCGAGGCGATCGCGCTCTACGGGCTGGTCATCGCGTTCATCATCATGGGCCTCAGAAAATAGCGGTGAATGCAGAATGCTGAGTGATGAGTTTATGCATCGTTTAGCATTCATCGTTCCGCGTTGGGGTTAAATATGCCACAGTTTGAAAGCCACTTCTTTTCGTCGTTGATGTTCTGGGAGATCGTCTCCTTCGCCGTCCTGCTCTGGGTCCTGGCCAAGTATGCCTTCCCGCCGATTCTCGAGACGCTGGACGCGCGGGAGCGGAAGATCCGGGAGAGCCTGGAGCAGGCCGACCGGCACCGCGCCGAGGCCGAGCGGAAGATGCAGGAGTACGAGGCCAAGTTGGCGGCGGCGACCAAAGAGGCCGAGGCCCTGTTCGCGGCCGCCCGGGAACGGGCCCAGCGGGCGCAGGAAGAAAACGAGCAGCGCCTGCAGGCCGACGCGGAGCGGATCAAAGGGGATGCGCAGCGGGAAATCGATGCGGAACGGCGCAAGGCGATTCAGGACATCCGCAACCAGACGACGGAATTGGCCCTGTTGGTGGCGGAGAAAGTGGTGGGGCGCAGTCTGAACGATGCGGACCATCGCCGGCTGGCCGATGAAGCCCTGGCGGCGGCGGCCAAGCAGTTCCAGAAAAACTGATGGCGCAGCCCGTCTTCAGTCAATAGTTTTCAGTTTCTGAAACTGAAAACTGCCAACAGAAAACCGTATACATTCCTTTCCGCTTCACGTTTTGTTGCCGCCGCCCTGACGATAGCCGGCCGGATCGAAGGTGATGGCTGCGAAGCCGAAACGGCGCAGCTGTTCAGTAATCTTGCATTGCATGGCCGGCTCCAGCAGCCGGGAGACTTCTTCCGGCTCCACCTCCACCCGCGCGGTCCCCTCGTTCTCACGCACCCGGACCTGCAGGAACCCCCGCTCTATCAGAAACGCCTCGGCCCGTTCCACGCGCGCCAACTTCTCGGCGGTGACGGGGGTTCCCCGCTGAATGCGGGATGAGAGACAGGCCGCCGCCGGCTTCTCCCAGTTCGAAAGTCCCAGCTCCCTGGCCAGCTCACGGACTTCTTCCTTGGACAGGCCCGCTTCCACCAGGGGACTCCGCACGCCCCATTCCCTGGCGGCCAGGAGGCCTGGCCGGTCGTCGCCCAGGTCATCTCGGTTGGTGCCGTCCACGATCGCCTCGATTGCCAGTTCTCGCCGGAGCTTGGCTAATCCCTGGTAGAGGTCTGTCTTGCAATGGTAGCAGCGGCCCGCGTCGTTCTTGACGAAGTCCTGGATTTGGAGCTGGTCGGTCTCCACGAGCCGGTGCCTGGCTCCGACTTGGGCCGCGACCTGCTTGGCCTGTTTCAGTTCCATGTCCGGAAGGGTGGGGGATACGGCGGTGACGGCGAGGGCCCTGGTGCCCAGCGCGTCGTGCGCGACTTTCATCACCAATGTGCTGTCGATCCCGCCCGAATAGGCGACGAGCACGGAGCCCATCTCCTTGAGCAGTTGCTCCAGTGTCCGGTGTTTCTGGGCAAGGGAGGGGGTCACGGCTTCCTCGGCGGCATTGAATGACGGGGCTACTTGGCCACCGTCGCGTTGGCGGTCGGCTTCACCTGCGCCTTGGCCTGGTTGGCCACCACGACCAGGGCATAGTTCGTGGGATTCAAATACTGTTTCGCCACCCGCAAGACATCCTCCTTGGTGACTTTCTCGATCCAACTCGGATATCGGGTGAAGTAGTCCATGCCCAGGCCGTAGAGTTCCACCTGGCTGAGCACCTCGGCCAGTTTGCCGGTCGTGTCCAGGCGGAGCGGAAAGCTCCCCATCAGATAGGCCTTGGCGTCGGCCAACTCTTCGTCGGTCACGGGGGCATCGCGCATTCCGTTGAGTTCGGTCAGCACGCCGGCGATCGCCTGGTTGGCCGTTTCGTTTCTCGTCTGGAGGCTGACCATGAAGGATCCCGGCATCAGGTTCGCGTCGAAGGTGCTCCCCACCCCGTAGGCCAGGCCCTGGTTGTCCCGGATAGAATTCATGAGGCGGGAAGAAAACCCGCCGGCCCCCAGGATGTAGTTCATCACCGTCACGGCGTAAAAGTCCTGGTTGGTCCGGCTGATGCCCTGGTGGCCCAGCATGATCGTGGCCTGCGACAGCTCCTTCTGGATCAGCTTGACCACCGGCTGCGTGACCGGGGCCGCCGGGGTCGTGACACGGGGCTGGGGTGGCGCCTGCTTCCAGGTGCCGAAGTAGATGGCCGCCAGCGTCTTCGCTTGTTCGACCGTGATGTCGCCGACGATGGTCAAGATCGTCTGGTTCGGAAGATACTCGCGACCATAGAACTGTTGCACGTCCTTCCGCGTGACGGAGGCCAGGGTCGCCTCGGTCCCGTTCACCGGCCAGCGGTAGGGATGGCCGGCGAAGACGAGCTGGTTGAAGGCCTTGGCAGCGATCGTCCCGGGATCGTCTTTCTCGCTTTGCATCTCGCCCACAATCTGGCTGCGGACGCGACGGAGTTCCTTCTCCGGAAAGGAGGGGCGCAGCAGGATGTCGGCCAGCAGTGAGACGCCCAGCTCCTGGTCCTTCTTCAGGACTTTCACCGAGGCCGTGGTGAAATCGTCTCCGCCCTTGACGACCAGCTGGCCTCCCACAAACTCGATCTGTTCGGCCAATTGCGTGGCGCTGCGGGTGGCGGTTCCTTCATCCAGCAGGCTGGCCACGAGATTGGCGAGGCCGGCCTTGCCGGGCGGATCCTGGACCGAGCCGGTCTTGACCAGCGCATGGACCTGAACGATCGGCAGCGCATGTTGTTCCAACACGAGCACCGTCAGTCCGTTCGGCGCGACGTAGCGGACCGGATTGATGTCGGCGGCTTGTGCCGGCCCTGCCTGAAGCAGGGGGCAGCTGACGGTCACTAAGAAGCCGAGGAGAAGGCTGTAGGCAGTTGGCAGGAGGCACGCTGCCTTCTGCATGTTGCTTTCTGCCTTTTGTGTTTGGATCATCATCGCGCCTCGCTCATCAGAGCCGGTGCCGGTGCGGGGGCCGCAGGCGGGGTCGGCGTCGGGATCAGGATGCCGACCGTGCGGGCGTCCTGGATCAGGTAGCGTTTGGCCACCCGTTGGACATCCGCGGCGGTCACGCGGCGGAGGCGTTCCACGAACTGGTCCACCTGGCGCCAGCCCGCGCCGACCGTCTCGGCCTGGGCGAGCAACATGGCCTGGCGGAAGTTGGAGTCCTGGCCGAAGATATATTCCGCCTCCACCTGGTTCTTGGCCCGCTCCAGTTCCTTGGCTGTGGGCGGCGCGGCCTGCAGCTTGGCGATTTCCTTGTAGAGGGCCTGCTCGACCTCCTCTACCTTCTGCCCCGGCTTGACCATGACAAAGCAATAGAACAGTTCCGGGTCCGTGGCCAGCAGGTTGTACTCGGCCCCGACGGCCAGGGCCTTCTTTTGCTCATAGACTAGGCTCTGGTATAGCCGCGCGCTTTTGCCGTGCGACAGGACGGATTCCAGGACCGTGAGGGCATAGGCGTCCTGGTCTTTGAAGTTCGGCACCCGGTACCCGGCTATGATGAACGGCAGCTGCGCGTCGCGTTTCACGACGATCCGCCGTTCCCCCCGCTGCTCCGGCTCGGCCACGATCTGGGCGGGCGGCACGGGCTTGGCCGGGATGGGCTCGAACAGGCGCGTGATGGTCGGGAGCAAGGCCTCGGCCTTGACGTCCCCGACGACGACTAGGGTCGCGTTGTTCGGCACGTAGTAGGTATCGTAATGTTGCTTGAGGTCTTCCCTGGTCATGCCGTTGAGGTCCGGAAACCAGCCGATGATCGGCCAGTGATAGGGATGCATGAGGAAGGCCTGGGCGAAGAGGGATTCGGCCAGGAATGATTGCGGATCGTCCTCCGTCCTCAGCCGGCGCTCCTCCTTGACCACTTCCCGCTCGAGCTGGAACTCCTTGTCGTCCAAGAGCAGCCCGCGCAGCCGGTCGGCTTCCAGCTCCAGCGCCAGCTCCGTCCGGTCTGCCGCCAGGTTCTCGAAGTACCCGGTGAAGTCCTGGCCGGTAAAGGCATTGTCGTTGCCCCCGTTCTTGCGGATGATTTTGGAAAAGAGGCCTTTGCCGTGCTTGGGGGTGCCCTTGAACATCATATGCTCGAGCATGTGGGACAGGCCGGCGCGTCCCATGATTTCGTTGCGGGAGCCGACCTTGTACCAGATTTGGACCGTCACCACGGGCGCCTTGGGGGACTCGACCAGCAACACCTTCAGCCCGTTGGCCAGGGTGTACTCCTTGGTTTCGGCCGCGACGACGGGGCTTTGCCAGGCGGACAGGAGGAGCAGCGCGATCAGGGCTGAGGCGAGGGCTGTATGGGAGCGGCACTCGTTCATCGTTCAGCATTCCTCGTTCATCGTTGTGGCGGTACTTCTTAGCAACCGGCTTCCGCCGGTGTTAAGGCGCGGGACGGAGGCTGGGGGGTGAGCAAACCCGGCAGGTCGCCGAGCTGGCCGCAGGCCCCCAGCACGTCGCGGCCCTTGCTCTTGCGGATGAAGGTATCCACCCCGGCCTGCTTCAGGATCGTCTGGAACCGCAGGGCACTGCCGTTGGTCGGCCGTTGGTAGGCGCTGCCGGGAAAGGGATTGAAGGGAATCAAATTGACCTTGCACCGGATGCCGGCGAGGAGCTTGACGAGCCGCCTGGCGTCCGCCTCCTGGTCGTTCACCTCCCCCAGCAGGACATATTCGAAGGTCAGGCGCCGGCGCGGCGGGAGGGGGTAGGCCCGACAGGCGTCGAGCAGCGTTTTCAAGGGGAACAGGCGGTTCACGGCCGGCATGAGCATGGCGCGTTGCTCCTGGGTCGAGGCATTCAGGGAGACGGCCAGGTTGACGCCCAGCGCCGCTACCTCGTTCAGCCGGGAGGCGAGGCCCGCCGTGGACAGGGTGATCCGATGGGCCGAGATGCCCAGGCCCCACCGCTGGTTGGTCAGCCGGGTGACGGCGTCCGAAACGGCATCCAGGTTCGCAAGCGGCTCCCCCATGCCCATCAGGACCACACTGCTCAATGTGTGACCCGGTTCAAGCCGGTCCTGGACCGTGAGCGCCTGGTCCACGATCTCGTGGGCTTTCAGGTTCCGCTTCAATCCCATGGCGCCGGTGAGGCAGAAGGAACAGTCGAGGGTACAGCCGACTTGCGTCGAGAGGCAGAGGGTCAGGCGTCGGCCATCGGGAATCAGCACGGTTTCCACCGTCAGCCCGTCATCGAGACCGATCAGGAACTTGCTGGTTCCGTCATCGGCTTGGAGAACCCGGCACTGGCGCGACCGTCCGACCGTTGTCTTGTCGTTGAGCAGCGCCCGCTCCGCCTTCGAGAGGTCCGTCATCTGATCGACCTCGCGAACCCGGCCTTGATACAACCAGCGGAGGATCTGCTGGGCTCGATATGTGGGCCAGCCGAGACGGTGGACGAATTGCTCGGTGGCCGAATGATCCAGGGTCAGCAGCGAGGGCGTCTGGGCGGCCTGGCCTGCTTGGTTCGGTTCATGGGAGAGCATGAGGCAGCCTAGCACAGGGAGAAAATGCCTGACAAGGAGCGGAGAAACAAACGATGCATGCGGAACGATGCGTGATGAAGGTGGAATCGCAGAGGCTGCAATGCATCGCTCAGCATACATGCTTCAGCGTTGCGTCAGCCTTGGTGGGGGTGTGGTATACTGCTTCTGCTTGCGTGCGTCCCCTTCACCTGGTTCACAGCGAACGCATGTCCGTTCCTCGCCATCACGTTGCCGCGCCTTCCGTTCTCCTGCCCTTTGCCCTGTGCCTGATCTTCGTCGTTGTCCCAGTGGCCCTGGCCCAGTCCTCCGATTCAGCCTGTGCGTCCGCGGAGGACTGTTATCGCGCGGCATTCGCCAAGCAGCCTCCCGCGACCGACACGGCCGGCCAGTTCGCGGCCCGATTGCAGCGCTTGACGGAGGTGCGCGAGCGGTTTCCCGGCTCGCCCTGGGCCGCGCGCGCCGGGCTGGCGACTGGGCTGCTGTTGTTGGAGCGGGACCCGGCCGAGTCCTTGCAATACTTTAGGACTGCGCAACGCGACCTGCCGGTGATCGAGGACTATGCCCGCCTCTGGATGGGCGAAGCGTTGCTCAACATGGGGGATGTGCGGGACGCAGCCGTCCAACTCGAGCGCATTCCTGAGGCCGTGCCGGATACCTTGCTGGGAGTCCGCGTCGCGTACCGGTCCGGCGAGTCCTGGTATAAGGCGGGACAGTGCGCCAAAGCCGTGGACCCCCTGGCGCGGGCGGTGCTGCTCGGCGCGCAGGAGCCGGCTGCGCCCGGCGCCCTGTTGAATCTCGCCGATTGTCATTTCAAGGACAGCCGGCCGGCCGAAGGGCAGGCGACATTGAAGCAGCTCTGGGCACGCTACCCGCAGACGCAGGAAGCAAAAGAGGCCGAGCGGCGTTTGTCCCAGACGACGAAGACGGTCTGGCGTCCGACGCCGGAGGAATCGTACAACCGCGCCCTCTCGTTCCTGAACCTGGCCCTGCACGACGCCGCCGTCGCCGACCTCCAGAAGTTTCTCGGCGGCGCCCCGCACGATGTGCGCACAGGCGAAGCCAAGTTGAAATTAGGCACGGCCCTGGTCCGTCTCAAGCGGTACGAGCAGGCCCGGCACGTATTCAAGGAGCTGGCCGACGAGGCCGGGCCGGAATCGGACGAGGCGGCTGTCTGGCTGGCGCGCGTCTATCTGCGGCTCAGCGACGGGGAACGGCTGCTGGCCCTGGCGGCGGCAGTCCCGTGGCGCCCTCTCTCCACCGAACAGAAGGCGGCCATCCAGCTGTTGGTGGGCTCTTGGCAGGATGACCAGGGCCAATACGACCAGGCCTTGAGCACGTACCGGAAAGTGGTGCAGTTGGGCGAAGGGTCGGGGCAGAGAGCGGAAGCCCTCTGGCGGATCGGCTGGATCCAGTACCGGACCGGCCGCTATGGGCAGGCCGTGGACACCTTTCGCGAACTGTTGCAAGGCAAGGACGATCCGCAAGTCGTCCCCAAAGCGCTGTACTGGGCCGCGCGGGCGCTGGATCAGTCCAACGATCGCCAGTCCGCCGAACTGTACCTCCAGCTCTGCCGGCAATATGCGCGCACCTACTACTGCCAGCTTGCGCAGATGCGCGCAGATTCGTCCCCGCCGGCCCCGCCGGTTCCCCTGTCGGCGGAGGGGGCCCCATCCGGCAACGGGACGCAGGGCGAGGAGGGCCGGGAGGCGGTCTTGCGCGACGCGCACTACCGGCGCGCGGTCGAGCTGAGGCTCCTGGGGATGGATCAGGATGCGGCGAAGGAATGGGCTTCCCTGCCTGAGCGTTACGTCCGCGACCGCGCGGCATTGGTGGAACTCTCGACATTGCTGAGCCAAGCCGGCGCTACCCACCATGCGCTCCGCCTGGCCCGGCTGTATTTTCGGGAGGGCCTTGAACGCGGAGGCGAAACGGTTCCGTTGGCCCTCTGGAATGTGGCCTATCCCATGGTGTATCTGCCGATCATCCGGGCGCACGCCGGGTCGGCGGTGGACCCCTACCTGGTCGCGGCGATCATTCGCGAGGAAAGCCAGTACGACCCGCGGGCCATTTCACGAGTCGGCGCGGTGGGGCTGATGCAGGTCATGCCGGTCACGGCCCAACAAGTGGCCAAGAAGCAAGGCTTTCCGGACGTCGGCCGCGACGACCTGTTCGATCAGGACACGAACATCCGGGTGGGCGCCCGCTACGTCGAGCAGTTGCTCCAGCAGTTCAACGGAAACATCATCCGCACCGTCGCCGCCTACAACGCCGGGCCCCAGGCGGTGGCGGGATGGATCGCCAAGTCCAACGGGCGGGACCCGGATGAGTGGGTCGAATTGATCCCCTATCAGGAGACGCGCCAATACGTGAAACGCGTGTTGCGGAGCTACCGCGAATATCACCGGCTGGGCGGGAGCGTCTGCGCCGTCCGCTTTCTTGACAAGGCCTGTTGAAGCTCCTATAAGAAGCGCTCAGTTAGGAAGTTGTCAGCGATCGGCCTATAGTTCTTCGGATCGGAGCTGGCCGCTGAGAGCTGATGGCTTTTTGGAGGGTTTTATGGCACTGGACAAGATGGCGGCGCTGGAAGCGCGCATCCGCAGCATGGTGGAGTTGATTCAATCGCTGAAGAAGGCCAATGCGTCGCTGGATGGAGAGTTGCGTGCGGTGCGGGACCGGCTTTCGAAGCAGGACGAGATGAACCGCCGGTGGGAACAGGAGCGGGACGACGTCCGGTCACGGATCGAAAAAGTCTTGGGCGAACTGGATCTCCTCGAGTGCGTGGAGAGCGCACCATGCGAGGAAAGGTAGTGTTGAAGCGTTCACATTGAGGTGTGTATCCGTGCGCCGCAATGTGTGAGGTGCGCGGCCCACGCCAAGCGAGGGATGAGCAATAGCCACTGGAGGCACAGTAATTATCCGCCGCGAGTTGATCGCACGCGGCGGTTCAAGCAAGCGTGGTTCATATTTTCACTGGCGGCAAAAAACTTCTCCCGGTGCATCTGATCGCAGCGCCGGGCTCAAGCGAAGCCGGCATTGTGGAGAGCGGCAAGATACTTGAGGGGTTTATCCGTCGGCCTCAGTTACGATAAACCGATAAATAGGCCGACGGTACACGCCAAGCGAGGGATGGAGGTGGCGCGTGGCTAAGACTCTGGAGATTGAGATCTATGGCCAGAAGTATACCG
>SYGV01000040.1 GCA_005799365.1 Nitrospiraceae bacterium | reverse complement strand
GGCGACCCGGCGGAACTTGCCCATCGTCCCGATGTTCAGCAACAGCTTCTCGTGGAGGTCGTGGGTGATTTCGGCCGGGGAGGCGGGGTTCTTCGGCTCCGGAATCTCCACGGAGTTGTAGGCGGTGAGCTTGGACTCCACAGGCTGCACCACGATGGTTTTCTGGATTTCGGCTGCGCAGCCGGCTAGGCCGAGGCAGAGGAGGCCGACGGTGAGGGACAAGATTCCTGGGGTTGGGGTGATCGGCGACGGATTGGTCCGCGCGCAACAGAGCTGTATCATCGGGGCATCATACCCTAACGCAGGGGGGAAATCCTACCGAGGAAGGCCGGCCGAGGAATCGGCTGGCTCGATCTGCCGGTCGTTGCCACGTTGATCCTTCAGGTAGAAGCTGCCGTTCATGGCCGTGACCTGCTTCTTCAGCTGGGACAGGATTTTGCTGATGTCGCCTGGGTGTTTGATGGGGGCAAACTCGTTCGTCACCACGGAGATGGAGAGCGTCATGAGCGGGAACTGCTCGTGGTTCCCCTTGCGGTCCACCGAGTTGATAGAGCCGCGCAGGCGGTCCTCCCGGTCGTAGAAATCGGGGCTGACCAGATCACACCGCTTGATCACAGTCCGGCAGATGGCGTCGATCGTCGCGGGATCACTCATGCACACGAAGTCGTCGTCGCCGACGTGGCCCACGAATCCCTCGGTCTCGGTCAGTTCCCGGCGCAGCTCCAAGACTTTCTGCCCGGTGCGGAGGCGGAGCTGTACTTGGTCGGCATCCACCCGGCTTGGGAAGGGCATCGTCGGCGCCTGCGTCCAGCGCGGCCAGGGGGATTGATCCCCTTCCGGCTTGCACAAGACAAGCAGGTAGGTCTGTGCCACGCCGCGTTCTGACCGTCTGCCCGCCTGACGGGCTCAGGCTCACACCGCCCTGTCTATATCATCGGGTTGGCTCAACGAGAACTTGAGGCAGACTTGGTTGATTTTTCAACGGTCTTGGCGTACTCCTAGCTCCTCAAATAAACCAGCGTAATCGGTTGTCAGTACTCAGGTTCCGGACCGACCGGGGAGCGTAGAGCATATCTTGTTCCTGTTGCACAGACGACGAACTGTAGGGTGGCCTTTGCGGGCGTCCGGCTGTGACGGCTGAGGGGAGCATCACGTGAGCATCGGGATGGGATTGATCGGCTTGGGGCGTCACGGGGCCCGCTATGCCAAGCATCTCCTGGAGGGGGTGCCTAGCTGCCGGCTGGCGGCCGTGTCGCGCCAGGACGCCCGGGCGGGTGAGCAGTTTGCCAAGGAGCATGGCGTGCCGTTCCACGCCGACTGGCGGGACCTGCTGCGGCGGCCCGACGTGCAGGCGGTCCTGGTCGTGACGCCACCCTCGCTCAATCGGGAGATCTGCCTAGCGGCGGCCGGTGCGGGCAAGGCCCTCTTGATCGAGAAGCCCCTGGCCTGCTCGACAGCTGAGGCAGGGGAGATGGTGGCGGCGGCGCGGGCGGCGGGGGTTCCGCTCATGACCGCCCAGACGCTCCGCTTCACGCCGGTTCTGCGCCGGTTGCGCGAGCGGCTGGATGCCATCGGTTCGGTGGAGTTCTTTGCCTTGTGTATGCGGGCGGAGCGCCCGCCCCATGCCTGGTTAGACCAGAAGGACAAGGCCGGCGGCGGGGTCGTGCTGGAAATCGGCATCCATCTGTTCGACTTGCTCCGGTACCTGACTGGCAGGGAGGTGGTCGAGGTCCGGGCCGAGACGGCCAAGCGGCATACCAAGCAAGTCGAAGACCTAGCGCAACTCCGGTTCACGCTGGCGTCCGGCGCCGCTTGCTTTGTGGAACTGTCCCGTGTCTCCGGGGGCCGCCTCTGTCGTGCGGAAGCCGTCGGGCAGCAGGGACAGTTGATTGCGGACGCGGGGACCAGCACCCTGACCAGGATCGAGGGGTGGAAGGTGGTGGAAACGGAAACCGTGCCGGATCGCCCGACCATCGAGATCGCCTTGGAGGTCTTTGCGCGCAGCCTGACGGACAAGAGCCCGATGCCGGTCTCCGGCGAGGACGGTCTGCGCGCCGTGGCCATGGCCGAGGCGGCCTACCGTTCCGCCGCCTTGGGCAAGCCGGTGAAAATCGGATAAGAGCGTATAGCTCATGGCTCATGGCCTGAATCACGCTCAGCGTCTTGCCATAAGCTATATGCCATCAGCTCTTCTGTTCTAGATATGGATGCCAAGACGCTGTTTATCGATTGGATCACCAGGTACGAGTACCCGGCTCTGTTTCTGCTGCTCATGCTGGGGATTGTCGGACTCCCGATCCCGGCTGAAACGCTGCTCCTCTTTGCCGGCTCCCTCACGTTTACACACCAACTGGCGGCTGCGCCCACGCTCGCCGCGGCCTTTTTGGGCAGCGCCTGCGGGATGAGCCTCAGTTATTGGCTGGGGTGGACGCTCGGACCATCCCTCGCCGGCTCGCTGGGGTCGCGGGTGGGGCTCAATGCGGAGCGGCTGCAAGCGGCGCAGGCCTGGTGCCGCCTTCGCGGGAAGTACGGGCTCTTGATCGGGTACTTCGTGCCGGGACTCCGGCACCTCACGGCCTTCGTGGCCGGCTCCTCCCGCCTGCCGTTTCCGGTCTTTGCCGCCTTTGCCTACAGCGGCGGGTTCCTCTGGTCCCTGAGTTTTCTCTGGCTCGGCTATGTCCTCGGGGACGAATGGCCGCGCCTCTCGGGCAGGATTCATGATGGGCTGCTCCTCCTGGCCTGGGTCTCGCCGGCGGGCATCGCGGCGGTTGTCGTATGGCGCCGCTGGCGGTCCGCCCGTCGCTCGGTCTGAACGGAGCGAGTGGATGCTGGAGCGATGGTTTCATCTGCGGGCGAACGGCACCACCGTAGCGCCGCTGGATTCCAGCTTGACTCGACCGGGGCTTTTCCACAGAATCACCCGCGAGCTGCGACTCACGCACGGAGACCGGCGCCCTGATCAACCGGCGCCGCACCCTTCACGTCATTTAGGAGACTCAAAAGCATGAAAAGCGAAATCTTGTATCCGGGGGCCTTTCCGATGGCGCGGATCGAGCTGGCGGCGGGCGAGACCGTGAAGGCCGAATCGGGCGCGATGGTGGCCTGCTCGCCCACGGTGGACGTCGAAAGCAAGATGGAGGGCGGCTTTCTCGGCGCCCTGTCCCGCCGGATGCTGAGCGGCGAAAAGTTCTTCTTTCAGACGTTGCGGGCGACGCGCGGCGCCGGCGAGGTGCTGCTGGCCCCCACCGTGCCGGGCGACATTGTCGTGCTGGAATTGGACGGGGTGAACGAGTATTTGGTCCAGAAGGATGGGTTTCTGGCCGGGGCCGACGGCGTGAAGATCGAGAGCAAGATGCAAAGCCTCAGCCGCGGCTTGCTGGGCGGGGAGGGATTCTTCATCCTCCGGATGAGCGGCGCCGGCGCCTTGATCTTGAACAGCTTCGGCGCGGTCCATAAGGTCGAGCTCAAGCCGGACCAGGAGTACATCGTGGACAACAGCCACCTGGTGGCCTGGACCGCCACCACCTCCTATAACATCGAAAAGGCTGCGGCCGGCTGGATCGCCAGCTTCACCTCCGGCGAAGGGCTCGTCTGCCGCTTCCGTGGCCCCGGTGTTGTCTACATCCAGAGCCGCAATCCAGGCGGATTCGGGAACTGGATCAGGCAGTTCATCCCGGTCTCCGAATAAAGAACAGTTGGAAAGTCGGAAAGTTGAAAAGTCCACCAGTCGGCGCAAAACGGCGGTCGAACCACCGACTTTCAAACTTGACGGACTTGAAAGACTTGATCGGACAGTAAACTCTCACCGTGAAAGATTTTCCGAACGCCCTTTGTTTCGGGGATGACCTGCCTGGCGCTGGCGTCCCCTGTCATGTCGAAGTCGCTCCGACCGGATTTATGCTGCATCTGGGGGATGCGCCGGTCGAGGCGATTCCTTTCTCCCGCTTCTCGATCGAGGCAGGCGGGTTCGACCATGACCACCTCGTGTTCAAGTGGCAATCCCAAGGCGCTGCCCAAACGCTTTATCTCAAGGACCCTGACCTGATCCGTTCCTTCCGACAGGCGGCTCCGCTTGAATTGATGACTCATGTGGAACGAACCGCGCAGCAGGTGCGCCGCGCCAGACAGGGGCGGAGGACGTTGCTGCTGGTGGCGCTCGGGTCCGTTGTGGGACTCATCCTGTTGCTCTGGCTCGGCTCCGATGCCCTTGTGCAGATGGCGGTGAGTCGGATTCCAGCCGAATGGGAACGGCCGATCGGGGAGGCGGCGAGAAGCCAGTTCCTGGCCGGCCAGACGGTGGTCAAGGACGGGCCGGCTGCGGCGGCGGTCCAGGAGATCACCACCAGACTGGCCGACGCGGCTCCCGGCAACCCCTACAAATTCGAGGTCACGGTGGTTCGGAGCGACGTCGTCAATGCCTTCGCCCTGCCGGGCGGCT
Organism: Nitrospiraceae bacterium; assembly: GCA_005799365.1. Classification (GTDB taxonomy): domain Bacteria; phylum Nitrospirota; class Nitrospiria; order Nitrospirales; family Nitrospiraceae; genus SYGV01. The sequence goes on along the minus strand of SYGV01000040.1, from coordinate 2,205 downwards.
ATGTCGTCGTCTTCACCGGGTTGCTCAAGAAGGCCGAGAGCCCGGAAGAAGTGGCCGGTGTCTTGGCCCATGAGCTGAACCATGTGCTGCTGCGCCACGGGTTGGAGCGGATCGTCAAGACGGCGGGGCTCGTGGCGGTGGTGACGATCGTCGTGGGCGATCAACAGGGGCTGGTGGGTCTGGCGAAACGGCTGGGAGTCGAGTTGTTGACGCTCAAATTCGGACGGGAGCAGGAAACGCAGGCGGACCTCCAAGGCCTGCACCTGCTGCACCGGGCGAAGATCGCGCCGGACGGCATGATCCGTTTCTTCGAGCGCCTGTCGGAATCGGACAAGCTGCAAGTCGAAATCCTCTCCACCCATCCCATGAGCGCGGGGCGGGCGGAGCGGCTCAAGACCGAAGCGGCGGCGCTGTCGCGCCAGGAACCGGCGCCGTTCGCCTTCGACTGGGGCGCGGTGCAGGCAGGGCTATAAGCAGGGCGCTGCGATGAGTCCAAAATCCAGACCGCTTCGCATCGGTGTGATTGCCGACACCCATGGCCTGTTCGACCGGGCCATCCTGCGGCATTTTCACGGGGTGGATCACATTCTCCATGCTGGAGATATCGGGGGGCAGCCACGGGGAGGGGGCGCGTCTTGGCGTGTCCGGGGTGGGAGGGTGAAAAAGTTCATTGAGCAACTGGAGAAGATTGCGCCGGTCACGGCGGTCTCTGGCAATGTGGACGGCTACGAACAGAGCGGGATGCGTGGCGAGGCGATCATCGAACTCGGCGGCAAGCGCATTGGGCTCCGACATATTCTTTACGAAGGCGGCAAACTGACCAAAGAAGGGCGGGCATTTCTGGATCGGGAGCAGCCGGACATCTGTATCTTCGGCCACACGCACCGGCAGAAGGTCGAGTGGCTGGGGAAGACGCTGCTCTTCAACCCCGGCTCAGCCGGGCCCAGACGATTTCGGTTGCCCCGCGGGCTGGGCATGCTGACCATCGAATCCGGCAGGATTACGCCGATCCACATCGAACTGGCCGACCGACCCGAGTCATAAGGCGCTCGGGCTATTTCAAGTCGAGCTTCGTGAACTTGGCGCCTTCCAATGTGACTCCGGCCATCAAGCCCCTCTGGTTCAGGACGAAGGCCAGGATGGGCTCCGCCAGCTTTGTCGTATCCAACGACCCCTTGGCGCCGACGGTGACCAACGTCGCGCTGGCATCCACGCCAAGCTCGAAGCCCGCGCTCTTCCTGAATTTCTCCAGCGCCGCATCCTTCATGAACATCAGAATCAGCGCGGTCTTTTTCGCCCCGATCTGAAAGCCGAAAGAGGCGGCAGCGGTGTTGTAGTACTCGACGGTCTTGCCGTTGATGCGCAGGGCGCCGTCGCCGTATTCCGCGCCGAAGATAAATCCCGCCTTGTAGATGGCGGGAAACACCAGAACGCCCTTCGCGGTTTTGAGGAATTCGTCGGAGCCCGTGATCTTTTCGGAAAAATCTTTCAGCGTCACGCCCACATCGGCATCAATGGTTTTGGCATCGGCGGCCCTGGCCGAAGCGGGCAACAGACCAAGGCCCATCGCCATGAAGACGACGGTCAGCAGGATGGTTTGCTCGATCGGGCGGTCGGCAAACATAGGCGCCTCCTCTCGGTACGTCGTGAGCGATCACGGTGGAGCATTGACTTCCTTGGTCGAACGGCTCGCGTGGCAGACCGCAGCACCCGGCCTAAAAAGACTGCGTAGCGGAATGATACTCGCAGGCCGGCTGATGAACAAGGGGTTGCCGTCCGCATTGTTGCTGCAGTCGGTGATTGGCGTGTCGGGCTGCACGGCGTCGCCGCCTCTTTCACCCTTACGCTCCAAAGACAGCGTTGCGCCGCAGGCTACGCACTGAGTCTCAGCAAGAGGGCTGCGTCGTGGCATTGCATGTGCCGCTGCCGATCGTGCTATACTCCGTCCCGCCTATTAGAGAATATGGGCTGTTTCGTGGTTCACTCATCTCACAATAGGAGGTTCGCATGGCAAAAAATCTGTTGGTCGTGTCACTTGCGGCGTTCATCCTGGTCTATGGCAATCTGGCCTTGGCGATGAACCCGGACAACGGACCCGGTTGCGGCTTGGGGAAGTTGGCCTGGGGGGACTATAAAAATCAGAAGAGCATCGCCCCGCAGGTCATGATGGCCACGACCAACGGAACCTTCGGGAGCCAGACGTTC
>SYGV01000039.1 GCA_005799365.1 Nitrospiraceae bacterium | reverse complement strand
GTGGTCGGCAAGAGCAAGATCGACGAGGCCCTGACCAGCGGCAAGGCGCAGATTCAGCAGGACACCCAGACCCTGCTCCAGGGCATCCTGGACCAGTACCAGGCCGGGGTCCAGATCGCCGCCGTCCAATTGCAGGACGTCGATCCCCCCGAGGCGGTCGTGGCCGCGTTCAAGGACGTGGCCAGCGCCAAGGAGGACCGGGAGAAGCTCATCAACCAGTCCCAGGGCTACCGCAACGACATCATTCCCAAGGCCAAGGGCGAGGCGGCCCAGATCGTGAACCAGGCCAAGGGCTATGCGCAGGCCCGCATTACCCGCGCGGAAGGCGAAGCCAACCGGTTCATCAAGACGCTGAAGGAATACGAGCAGGCGAAGGACATCATCAGCAAGCGGATCTACATCGAAACGATGGAAGACGTGATGCCGGGGGTGGAGAAGATCATCCTCGACGGGAAGGCGGGGGACCGGATGCTCCCCTACCTGCCCCTGGATAAGAGCCACAAGCCGCCCAAAGCGGCGCCGGCGGAAGAGAAGAAGCCATGAGCAGACAGAATATGATCATCGGCGTGATCGGGGTCATCCTCCTCTTGTTCGTGCTGGGCGCCTCCCCGGTCTTCATCGTGGACATCACCCAGACGGCGATCGTCGTCCAGCTCGGTAAGCCGGTGCGGAACATCACGAGCCCGGGCCTGGAGCTCAAGGCGCCTTTCATCCAGGAGGTCACCTACTTCGACAAGCGGCTGCTGGACTATGATTCGTCCGCCCAGGAAGTCATCACCCAGGACAAGAAGACGATCCTCATCGACAACTTCGCCAAGTGGCGGATCACCGACCCGTTGAAGGTCTACCAGGCTTTCCAGACCCAGCGCGGGGCCCTGCGCCGGCTGGACGACATCATCTATTCCGAACTGCGGGTGGAAGTCGGACGACACGATCTCTCCGACATCGTGTCCAAGACCCGCTCCGAGGTGATGTCGCTGGTGACGCAGCGGGCCAACGAGAAGGCGGCGGTCTACGGGATCGAGATTCAGGACGTGCGGATCAAGCGGGCGGACCTGCCCGAGCAGAACGAAAAGGCGGTCTTCGCCCGCATGCAGGCCGAGCGGGAACGGCAGGCCAAGCAGTATCGGGCCGAGGGAGCCGAAGAGGCGCAGAAGATCCGCTCCGAGGCGGAAAAAGACCGGGAAATCATCCTGGCCGGCGCCTACAAGACGTCGGAAGAGCTGCGTGGCGAGGGGGATGCGAAGGCGTTCAAACTCTACGCGACGGCCTACCGGCAGGACCCGAAGTTCTTCGAGTTCACCCGCACGATGGAAGCCTACAAGAAGAGCTTTAAAGAGAACGCCACGATCGTCATGAGCCCCGACTCGGAGTTCTTCAAGTACCTGAAGCAGCGGTAACGAAACAATGATACGCGATGACTGCTGAGCGATGAATGATGGTTACAAGACCCGGGCGGAACGCGATGCGTTTTGTTTTGCCGTCTTGACTGAGGCCACCAGAATGGCCAGGAGTTCCTTCGCTTCTCCGTTCACATCTTCGAACCTTCCCGACTCGATCTTGCTCACAAACTCCGCTCGTGATCTGGCCCTGCTCGCTTCACGATAATGCGCTCCCACGGAAGTCCCGCTCCGCAGAAGCTGCTTTCCCAACACTTGGGCGACTGTGGTCTTCGGAAGAGATGTGTACAGCCGAACGACACGGAGCGCGAACTTTTTCGTTCTCTCTCCTAAGTCGTTTGTCACTTGCCTGTTCCGAACATTCATCCTTCAGCATTCATACTGCATCGTTTCTCACGAGAGTCCGGTAATTTCCCCCGTCTCCGGATCGAGGTCCATTCGCTCACCGGCCGGCTGTTTCGGCAAGCCCGGCATCAGTTGAATCCCCGAACAGACCGCCGTCAGGAACCCGGCCCCGGCCAGGATGCGCAGTTCCCTGATCGGCAGGATGAACCCGGTGGGTCGCCCCTTCAGCTGGGCATCGTGCGACAGGGACAAGGGTGTCTTGGCCATGCAGACGGGCAATGCGCCGAACCCGAGCTGAACGGCTTGCTCGATCTCAGCCTCAGCCCGCTCCTCATAGCTCACCCCCGCAGCCCCGTAGATGCGCCTGGCCACCGTTTCGATTTTCTGCTTGATCGGCGCTTCGTTGGGATACAGAGGCGTATAGGCCGATGGCGCCTTGCAGGCCGACTCGACGGCTTGCGCGAGTTCCTCGGCTCCCCGCCCTCCGTCGAGGAAGTGGGTGGAAACGGCGGCACCCACCGCGCCGGCCGACGCGGCCCAATCCCGGACATAGCGCAACTCGTCGGCCAGATCGCCGGAAAAGGCGTTGATCGCCACCACCGCCGGCACCCCGAACGTCCGGACGTTGGCCAAGTGCTGCTCCAGGTTGGCCAGCCCCCTGGTCAGGGCCTCGCGATTCGGGCCGGTCAGACCAGGAGGCAGTTGCGCCCCGGCTTTGATGACCCCGCCCCCTCCATGGAGTTTCAGGGCCCGGAGCGTGGCAACGATGACCGCCGCATCGGGCCGCAACCCGGAGGCCCGGCATTTGATATTGAAAAACTTCTCCGCCCCCAGGTCGCTTCCGAATCCTGCCTCGGTCACCACGTACTCGGCGGTCTGTAAAGCCAGCCGGTCGGCCAGGATCGAGCAGTTCCCATGGGCGATGTTCCCGAAGGGGCCGGTGTGGACCAAGGCCGGGGTTCCCTCGATCGTTTGGACGAGATTGGGACAGAGGGCGTCCCGAAGCAGCACCGCCATGGCCCCCGTACATTTCAACCGCTCGGCAGTGACCGGCCTCCCCTCTTTGGTGAAGCCCACCAGAATGCGGCCCAGGCGGCGGCGAAGATCGTCTACGCCGGAGGCCAAAGCCAGGATCGCCATGACCTCGGAGGCTTCGGTCAGGACAAACTCGCCGCCCCGGACGGGATCCCCCTCCGCCCCCCCAAGATGGACCTGCCGCAAGGCCCGGTCGCTGATCCCCATGGCCCTCGGCCAGGCGACCCTGGCCGGATCGAGGTTGAGGCTGTTGCCCTGAAACAGATGGTTGTCGAGGAACGCCGAGAGGAGATTGTGGGCGGAGGCGACTGCATGGGCGTCGCCGGTGAAGTGGAGGATGATGTCCTCCATCGGCAGGATTTGGGCCTTCCCTCCACCGGCCCCTCCCCCTTTGATCCCGAAGACGGGGCCGAGCGACGGCTGCCTGAGGGTTACCACGGCTCGACGGCCGAGCCGGGAAAGCCCCATCGCTAGGCCGATCGAGGTCGTCGTCTTGCCTTCCCCCAGCGGCGTGGGGTTGATGGCCGTGACAAGCACGTAGCGGCCAAAGGGACGGGCAGCTAGGCGTTCGAGAGCTGACAGGGCCACCTTGGCTTTCCACGGCCCGTAGCGGATCAAATCCTCTGGCCGGAGCCCCAACATGGCCCCAACCTGTTCAATGGGACGAGGGGATAGGGAATGGGCGATCTCAAGGTCGGTCACAGTTCACCTGGGGGTTCTTGGAGGATCGATGGGAACAAGAAGGAAACGAAAGGAAGCTGGAGGGACTGGGCTATTCGAGGATATACCGTTGCGGGTTAACGGGCCGTTCATTCACTTTGATCATATAATGCAAGTGCGGGCCGGTTGAGAGGCCGCTGCTGCCGACCAGCCCGATCAAGTCGCCTCGCTTCACCTTCTGCCCCTGCTTGGCGATGGTCTTGGCCAAATGTCCATACTGGGTTTCGAGCCCAAAGCCGTGCTTGATCACGACCATGTTCCCCATCTTGGAGTCGAAACCGACCGCCGTCACCGCGCCGCCAGCCGGAGCATGAACCGGCGCATTGGGCGGAGCGCCGATGTCCAGCCCGTCGTGGACCGCAGGAAGCCCAGTGAAGGGAGAAATTCTCGGACCAAACCCGGAAGTGACCCAGCCCTTGACCGGCCAGACGGAGGGGGTCGAGCCCCAACGGGTCAAACGTTCCTTGGCCGCTTCAGCCAATTCTTCCAAGGACCGTTCTTGAGTAATGGCCTCGCGTTGCAACCGGGCGATTTTCTTTTGGACTTTCGTCGCCAGGTCCTGTTCCCACAGTTGATTCTCCTCGGACAGCTTGAGAGTCTTGGGTTCGGCATCCTGCCCGTCGACCGACGCACCGTCTGTATTGTTGACAGGAGCCTGAATGCCCTCAAGCAGGGGAGTCTCTTCACCGCCCTGGCCGTTCAGATAGTCCTCTGGCTTCAAGGACTCGATCCCCAACATGACCCGCAGCTTTTCGTTCACTTCCTTCATGGCCAGGACCCGGCGCTTGAGGTCTTCAACCGCCATGGAGAAGGCATTCGTCTGTTCTTTGGCGCTCAGCAACTCCTGCCGAATCTCCTGCAATTCCCACACCTTACCAGTTTGAATCACATATTGTGAGAGCAAGAGAATCTCACCCAGGACCAGTACGATACCCACCATCATCGCCTTACGAACGATGGCACGGGGAAAGCTGAAGCGCAGGGGCTTCGCCGTCGTTCCCCGGAAGATCACAATGGTATAGGCTTCGTCTTGCTGGCTCATTATCTATATTTCAAGCCCCTGAAGGAACTCACTGCATCAAGAGGGTCAGTCTACTGAAACCGGCCCCATCGGGTCAACTATTTTTAAACTTTTTCGACTTCCTGAACTTTTTCTTTGGTTTACTGGTCACAGACTGAATCCAGGCCAGGTAGTCGGGCGAGCCATTTTTGACGGGAAGGGCAAGAATTTCAGGCACCTGGTAGGAATGAAGTGCCTTGATCGTCCTGACCAGATCCGGAAAGAGGGCCCCTCTGGTTTTCAGAATCATCAGGGTTTCTCGCTCTTCCGCAATCTTCCCTTCCCACCAAAACAAGGAACGGATCCCCGGCAAGAGAGTGACACAGGCAGCCAATTTGTCCTTCACCAGCCTCTGCCCAATCCGGTAGGCCTCTTTCTCAGAGGAGGCCGTGACGAACACCACAACAGCTTGCTCGGCCTTGTGCATGCCGGTCCTCCCGTTACCGGACATTCCGACCATCCACAATCTGGCGCGGGACTGCCCTCATGCAGCAATCCTCGATTGACAGAGGCGGAAATCCCAGCTTATGATGCGTTTCCCATCAGTTATGGAGGTTGTCATGGGCTTTACAATCACACCGCGCGAATTAAAAGAGCGGCTCGATAAAGGTGACACACTCTGCCTCTTGGACGTTCGGGAAGAGTGGGAAAATTCTTTGGCCAAGCTGGAGGGATCCGTCCTGATCCCCCTCGGCACTCTGCCTCAATCCCTGAGCAAACTGGACCGGAACGCGGAGATCATCGCCTACTGCCACCATGGGATGCGGAGCGCGGATGCCACCGGCTTCCTGTTGCAGCAGGGCTTCATCAACGTGAAGAACCTGGTCGGGGGCATTGATGCCTGGTCCATCCAGGTAGACCCGAACGTCCCGCGTTACCGCTGAGCGCCGCCGGGGAACATCTCGGGCTCGGCGGATCGAGCCTCCGGCGCGTGCCGCTTAGGCCCCCGTCCCCCGGAAGAAGTCGACTGTCCGGCTCAGACCATCCCGCATGGACACTTTGTTGTCCCAACCCAGTTCACGCCGCAGCTTGGTCGAGTCCACCACACTGCGCTGTTGCTCCCCTTTCTTGGCCGGCCCATGCAGCTCCTTACATTGCGGGTTGGTCAGATCGGCCAGGGTACGGAACAATTCGTTGACCGTCGTTTCTTTCCCCGTTCCGACATTGTAGGTGCCTTGCACCTCCTTGCCCATGACCGCCAGATGGGCTTCCACGATATCGTCCACAAAGATAAAGTCCCGGGTCTGCCGGCCGTTGCCGTTGATAATCGGCTGTTCGCCGTGCAGGAGCTTCTGCGCGAAGATCGACACGACGCCGGCCTCGCCCTCCGGGTCCTGGCGCGGCCCGTAGACGTTCGCAAACCGGAGGCTGACCGCCTGCATCCCGCTCATGGCCTGATAATAGAACAGGTAGTGTTCGCCACTGAGCTTGCTGATTCCATAGGGGGACAGGGGCCGGAGGGGGTGGGTCTCCGAAGCGGGAAACACCTCCTGCTCCCCATAGATGGCCCCGCCGGACGAAGCAAAGATCACCTTTCTGGTGCCATGCTTCACCGCCTGGGCCAGGACATTCAGCGTGCCTAAAATGTTGATCTGGGCGTCATAGGTCGGATCCGCCACGGAGCGCCGCACGTCCATTTGAGCGGCCAGGTGCATAACCATGGCCGGCCGCTCCTTCCGGAACACCCGTTCGAGCCCGCTACCCTGGATGTCCGTCTTGTAAAAATTCGCAGCCTTGTTGATGTTCTTGCGTTTGCCGGTGGAGAGATTGTCCGCCACGACCACGTCGTAGCCTTCCTGCACCAGCCGGTCTACCAGATGGGACCCGATAAAGCCGGCGCCGCCCGTCACGAGAATCTTCATGCCGTCTCCCGCCTCATGGTCCGGAACCACTCCACAAACCGTTGCACCCCCTCCACGACCGGCGTGGCGGGACGATAGCCCAAGAGCGACCGAGCCTTGCCGATATCGGCGTAGGTGACCGGCACATCGCCTGGCTGATCCGGCAAGGCCTGGATCGTCGCGGTTTTTCCCAGACACTGCTCAATCAGCCGGATGAGCGCCCGCAGCTCAATCGTAGCCGACTCGCCCAGGTTGAAGACCTCGAAGGGAAAAGGCCGGTCCAAGGCAGCCACGACCCCCTGCAGGATATCGTCAATGTAAGTGAAATCCCGCCTCGAGCTCCCGTCGCCGAACATCGGCACCGGTTGCCCCTCCTCGATCTGCCGCACAAACTGGTGGATCGCCATCTCCGGCCTCTGCCTGGGGCCATAGACCGTGAAAAACCGCAGGCAGGTGATGGGAAGCTGATACAAGTGATGGTAGGTGTAGCAGATCAGCTCGCCGGCCAGCTTCGTCGCCGCATAGGGAGAAATGGGCCGGCTCAGCGCCGCCGTCTCTGAAAAGGGCAGGGTGGGTAGCCCCCCGTACACCGACGAGGAGGAGGCAAACACGAAGGTCGTCAACGGACGCCGCCGCGCCACCTCCAAGAGCACGATCGTCCCCCGCACGTTCACGTCCTCATAGAGGAGCGGGTCCGTGATCGAGGGCCGCACGCCGGCCCGCGCCGCCGCGTGGAAAATCCTGGTCACTCCTTCGGCTTCGCAGAGGGTCTCCACCAGGGCCTGATCCCGGATATCCCCCTCCACCAGCTTATACTTGGGATTGGACAGGGCCGCGCGGATGTTCGCCCGCTTGATGGCCGGATCGTAGAAGGGATCGAAGTTGTCCAGACACAGGACCCGCTCACCGCGGGCGAGCAGCGCGTCAACCACGTGGGACCCGATGAACCCGGCGCCGCCGGTCACCAGCGTACAATGTTCCGTTGTCCCCATCCCCCTCTAGCCTCGCGGGTGATATCGCCAGCCAACCAGGATCTCGCGATTGCCCTTCTGCCCCGGCACGGGCGAGTCCAGCACGCCAATAGGCGCCAGGCCCAACTGCTCCGCGCAGGCCTGGACCTTCTCCGTCACGGCCTGCCGCTGCGCGTCGTCCCGGACGATACCCCCGCGTCCGACCTGGCCCTTGCCGACTTCGAACTGGGGCTTCACCAACGCGATCACCCAGGCCGGCTCGCGCAAAAACCGGATGACGCAGGGCAAGACCAGCGTCAGTGAAATGAACGACACGTCGATCACGGCCAGGTCGATCGGTTCCGGAATCGCCGCTGGGTCCAGGTACCGGATATTGCACCGGTCCAGCACGACCACCCGCGGATCTTGCCGCAGCTTCCAGTCCAACTGGCCGAAGCCGACGTCCACCGCATAGACAATGCGTGCCCCGGCTTGCAGCAGGCAATCGGTGAACCCGCCGGTGGAGGCGCCCACATCCAGCGCCGCCAGCCCCTCCGGAACGACCTGGAACGAAGCCAGCGCCGCCGCCAGCTTGCCGCCCGCCCGGCTGGCATAGGGCGGCCGGCTGGCCACCTCGATCCTGGCGTCGAGGGCCACCAGCTTCGCCTGCTTGTCCGCCAGGACCCCGTCCACCGTGACGGCCCCGGCCATGATGAGACCGGCGGCTTGTTCACGGCTGGCGACTAGGCCGCGCGCCACCAGCGCGCGGTCCAATCGTTCCCGCACCGACGTCTTCTTCTGAGCCGTCATGAAGGGGAGGCATCCAACGAGCCTGTGTCCGTCACGGCCGCCGCGCCGACAGCGGACGCAGGCGACCGGCTCGACAAGCGAGCGCGGCCGGTTCAATCGGATTCCGGCGGAAGGGCGTCGTCATTCTCGTCAGTATCGAAGGTGAAGGCGCGCAGGCGCTTCTTCCCGTCCTTGTCCTGCACCAGGATTTCGACTTTCCGTTCCGCATCATCCAGCATTTTGAGGCAGGTCTTGGACAGTTTGATGCCTTCCTCGAAGATCTTCAAGGACTCATCGAGCGGGAGATCGCCTTTCTCCAGCTCCGATACGATGGTTTCCAAACGCGACATGGCTGCTTCGAACTTCAACGCCGGCACGGGTCCTCCTTGCTTGCCGGCTTCCCGCCGACAAAGGTGCCATTATACCTGGCCGCTCCTCCGGGTCAAGCAATCAGGAATCGGGGAGCGCCTCGCGGACCACGCAGCGGAGCCGGCCGCTGGCCAACTTGGCGCTGACCTCATCTCCGACCGCCACCTGGTCGGCCCGCCTGATGACGGTCCCCTCCGGCACGGTTTGCACAATGCTGTATCCCCGCGCCAGGATGGCCAGAGGACTGAGCCCGTCCAGCGCCCCCACCAGTGAGGTGACCGTTTGCCGACGCAGCGCCAGACGCGAGCACACGCGCTGTTCCAGACGTTTCATATACTGGGGCACCAACACCAGGGTGGCCCGGACCAGGCCCACCGGGCTGGCCAATCCCAATCCATGATGGACGGTCAGCCAACGCCGACCGAGCTTGGCCAGCAAAGCCTGAAACGACCGGCCGAGACGGTTCGAGAGGTCATCCAGCCGCTGCGCCTGCCGCTGCACCGGCAGGAGCAGCCGCGACACCACTTGACGCGCGGCATCCACGTGATTCCGGATCAGGACAAGGCGCGTCTCCATGACCCGCTCCAGCCTGACGCGGAAGTCTGCCACGGCCCTGACAAGATCCGCCAAGACCGGCGCGACCGCCTCCGCTGCGGCCGACGGCGTCGGGGCCCGGTAATCGGCGGCAAAATCGGCCAGCGTCACGTCGATCTCGTGCCCGACCGCGGAGACCACCGGCACTCTGGACGCGGCGATGGCCCGCACGACCACTTCCTCGTTGAAACACCAGAGATCCTCCATGGACCCGCCGCCGCGGCCGACGATCATCACATCCACTTGGCCGGACGCGCTGAGGGTGCGGATGGCCGCCGCGATCTTCGGGGCCGCCCCTTCCCCCTGGACCGGCACCGGGCAGATCAGCACGTCCAGCGACGGACAGCGTCGCCCCAGGACTACGAGCATGTCGCGGATGGCGGCCCCAGAGAGGGACGTGACGAGGCCGACCCGGCGCGGGAGGAACGGAAGCGGCCGTTTGCGCGACTCGTCGAACAGCCCTTCGCGCGCCAGCTTTTCCTTCAACTGTTCCAGCGCCAACTGCAGGGCGCCGACCCCCTTGGGCTCCAGATAGTCCAGGACGACCTGATATTCCCCGCGCGGCTCGTAGACGGTCAGCCGCCCGCGCACGACGACCTGCAGCCCCTCGCGCAGCGCAAACCGCAGACGTTGGGCCTGGCTTCGGAACAGGACCGTCCGGATCTGACACTGGGCATCTTTGAGCGTGCAGTAGAGGTGGCCTGAGGCGGGGCTGCGGAGGGTGCTGACCTCCCCTTCGATCCAGACTTCGGGAAACCCCTGTTCGAGCCGGTCGCGGACGAGCAGCGTCAGCTCGCTGACAGTGAGGATCCGCTGTGGCTGGGCGTCAGGACGCATGCGGAACGCTACTCCAGGCTCATTGCGGCCGACCCATCGGTCACTCCGGAATACGCAAGCGCTGGATAGACAACGCCTTCCCGAGCCGGTGATCCAGCTCGATCAGCACGGCGCAAAACAGGGCCGGCCCCTGCGCCACTTCGAAGCGCCGCGGCATGCCGGTGAGAAACTTTTCGATGGCCAGTTCCTTCTTGATGCCGATGACCCCCTGCATGGGACCGGTCATGCCGATGTCGGTCAGGTAGGCCGTGCCGTTCGGCAGAATCTGCTCGTCGGCAGTCTGGACGTGAGTATGGGTGCCGACGACCGCAGTCACGTCTCCATCCAGGAAATAGCCCATCGCCATCTTCTCGCTGCTCGCCTCGGCGTGCATGTCCACGATGATGGCGCTGGTCTTCTCCTTCAGCTTGGCCACCTCCCGCCTGGCGGTCTGGAAGGGACAGTCCAGGGTCGGCATGAAGACCCGCCCCATGAGCTGCAGCACCGCCACCTTCTCGCCGTTCGGGGTTTTGGCCACGAAACTGCCCTGGCCCGGCGTGCCGGCCGGATAGTTCGCGGGCCGCAGCAGGCGCGGCTCCTGCTTGATAAACTCGACGGTTTCTTTTTTGTCCCAGGCATGGTTGCCGGTCGTGATGACCGACAGGCCCAGGCCGAACAGCTCGCGGGCCAGCTCGTTGGTGATCCCGAACCCGGCCGCCGCGTTTTCCCCGTTCCCGATGACCAGATCGACGCCATGCTGGGCCACCGCCTTGGGCAACTGGCGGGCGATGGCCCGACGTCCCGGCTCCCCCATGATATCGCCGATAAAGAGGACTTTCATGCCAAACCACGAGTCATCAAGTCTGGAAAGTCCATCAAGTCGTACTGGCCGTGGCTTGCAGACTTTTCGACTTTATCAACTTTCAGACTTTACGATGCACGCTTACTTCGCAAAATCCACGAAGCGGCTTTCCCGAATCACCGTCACCTTGATCTGGCCCGGATAGGTCAGTTCCGCCTCGATCTTCTTGGCCAGTTCGCGGGAGATGTGGGAACATTCCACGTCGTTGACTTCTTCCTGCCGGACGATCACCCGGATTTCGCGGCCGGCCTGAATCGCATAGGCCTTCTGGACGCCCTTGAAATCCACCGCCAGGGCTTCCAGCTTCTCCAGCCGCTTCACGTAGGACTCCAGCGCCTCCCGTCGCGCGCCGGGCCTGGCCGCGGACAGGGCCTCCGCCGCCGCCACCAGCACCGTCTCGGGGCAGATCGGCTCGACCTGCTCGTGGTGCGCGGCGATCGCGTTGACGATCTTGTCCGACTCCCCGTAGCGTTTCGCGATGTCGGCCCCCAGCATGGCATGGGGCCCTTCCTCTTCGTGGCTCACGGCCTTGCCGATATCGTGCAACAAGGCGCCGCGCTTGGCCAGCTTGACATCCAGCCCCAATTCGGAGGCCATGATCCCGCAGATGTAGGCAGCCTCACGGGCATGGTACAGATTGTTCTGGCCGTAGCTGGTCCGGAACTTCAACCGCCCTAGCACCTTGATCAGCTCGGGATGGAACCCCGACAGGCCGACTTCGAAGATGATCTTTTCGGCCTCTTCGATCATCATCTTCTCAACGTCGGTCTTGGTCTTCTCGACGATCTCCTCGATGCGGGTCGGATGGATGCGGCCGTCCTGCATCAGCCGCTCCAACGACACCTTGGCGATTTCACGCCGCATCGGATCGAACCCCGAGATGATGACCGCTTCCGGCGTCTCGTCGATGATCAGGTCGATCCCCGTCGCCGCCTCGATCGCGCGGATGTTCCGCCCTTCGCGCCCGATGATCCGGCCCTTCATGCTGTCGTTGGGAATCGGCACCACGGAAATCGTGGCTTCGGAGACGTAATCCCGCGTCACCCGCTGAACCGACCGGGCGATGATTTCCCTGGCTTCGCGTTCGGCGTTTTCCTTGGCTTCGTCGATGATCCGCTTGGCCACGCCCGCGGCATCCAGCCGGGCTTCGGACTCGATCTCGCTGAGCAGCTGCCGCTTGGCCTCGTCCGCCGTCATCCCGGCCACCCGGACCAGCGCCTGCCGGTGTTCCTTGACGGTCTTCTCGCAGACCGCTTCCTTCTCGACGATCGCTTCCTCGCGCCGGACCAGCGCCTGCTCGCGCGTCCGGGATTCGGCCTCGCGCTTGTCCGCTGCGCCGGTCTTCTTGTCGAGATTTTCCTCCCGCTGGAGCAGCCGCTTCTCCTGTGAGGCGAGGTCCGCACGAACGTCCTTCTGTTCTTGTTCCAGCTCGGCCTTGGCTTGAAACAGCCGGTCCTTGGCCTCCAGCTTGGCTTCCTTGACCAGGTTCTCGGCCTCGCGCTCGGCTCCCTGCACGATCTGGCGGGACTGCTCTTCCGCTTGCTGATGCCGGGACGCCAGCAGGGTCCGGCGCAACGCTTCGGAAACGCCGAAGCCGACCAGGGCGCCCAAGACGCCGACGATCACATAGATGGCAACACTCGTAAGAATGGTCTCCACCCCCTTTACATGTTGGTGAGGCGTACCACCGCCTCGATCTCACGTTCAGCAGGGGGAATCAGGCAGGGCTCACGCCCCGGATGCGGCCAGAAGAGACTTGGGAGGGATACGCTGCAGAGGCTGTCGCCTCTGGTGGCGGCAGAAGACAAGAGGTGCGGCGGGTAATCCGCCGCGGACGATCAGAAGGTTCCGAAGAGCGTCATGGCGGCCGACCGGTTCCCTGGTCGGCCTCGAGCGAGAGAAGACCGGCGAGCCAGCCCAGCCGCACCCCGTCGGGGAGGCACGACCGACACCGGACACCGTCTCACGCCCCCGTCAAACCCAACCGGCGCCACCAGGGTCGCCATCTCACCCGTGCCACGGTCCCAAGAGGCCACAAGTGCCCGCCCTGCGTCCGCGCCCCATCGACACAACCACGCCATGACTATCGCCAACATCTTCATCGGATTCCGCTGCGCCGGATCGGTCCGGCTCATCCAATCGCCTCTTGTGCTGTCAATGTCGCCACCCGAGCTGCTCCATCGTTCTCCTGTTCCGCTCAGGTTCCCCTTCTCAGGTTGTGCGTACCGTATCAAATGGCGGGAGCCATTGCAAGTCCCATACGCCGCTCGCCGTCATCCACGCTGGCCCGTTTGCAGGGTCTCCTCGATGGATTCCATCAGATGCTGGGCCCGCCGCTCCACGTCCGCCGCGCTCTGTTCCCGTTGGGTCTCCGCTTGGAACAGTTGATGGGCGACGTTCAGGGCCACCAGCACCGCCAGTTTTGACGGCGTGGCGGTTTTCATGCCCCGCGCCAGACTCCGCATCTGTTCGTCCACATAGGCGGCCACCCGCTGCATGTAGAGCTCGTCCGCCTCGGCCTTGACGGTATACTTCTGGCCATAGATCTCAATCTCCAGAGTCTTAGCCACGCGCCACCTCCATCCCTCGCTTGGCGTGTACCGTCGGCCTATTTATCGGTTTATCGTAACTGAGGCCGACGGATAAACCCCTCAAGTATCTTGCC
>SYGV01000038.1 GCA_005799365.1 Nitrospiraceae bacterium | reverse complement strand
GTGTTTCGAAGCGAGGACGATGGAGAGAGCTGGGCCGGGATCAGCGAGGGGCTGGGAGCGGCGCAGGAGTCGGCGGCCAAGTCGCCATGGGATCATTTGGGGAGGAGCGGAAAGCCATGAGTGAGCCGAGCGAGAAGACGCGCGCGACGATCAACGTCACGATGAAAGGCGAGCCGCAGGGCGAGATCGTGCTGAAGTTGTATCCGGATGTGGCGCCGGGCCATGTGAAGAACTTCGTCAAGCTGGCCCGGGAGAAGTTTTATGACGGGACGACGTTTCACCGAGTGATCCCGGGGTTCATGATCCAGGGCGGCGATCCCAACAGCAAGCAGCCGGACCGATCCATGCACGGGATGGGCGGGCCGGGCCACCGGGTGAAGGCGGAGTTCAACAGCACACCGCACAAGCGGGGCGTTCTCTCCATGGCCAGGGCGAACGATCCGGACAGCGCCGGGTCGCAATTTTTCATTTGCGTGGCCGGCGCCAATTTTCTGGATTGGCAGTATACGGCGTTCGGCGAGGTCGTGAGCGGGATGGACCTGGCGGACAAGATCGTCGCCGTGAAACGGGACGGTCGGGACAATCCGATCGAACGGGTCGAGATGACCGTGACCGTGTCGGAAGCCTGAACCGATCTCGGTCGGCGGTGGGGAGAAGGCCGTGAGCGACAAGATCGCAGTCGCGCTTGTGAATATGCCGTTCGGCTATTCCAAGTACCCGTCCATCCAATTGGGGACGCTCTCGGCCTTGCTGAAGTCCCAGGGGATCGGCGTTACCAGCCACTACCTCAACCTCCGGTTCGCCCGCAAGATCGGCGTGCCTCTGTATGAGCTGCTCTGCGAGAAGCGCGGGCTGTTCGGCGAATGGCTCTTCTCGCATTTGCTCTTCCGCGACAACCCCAAGCATGCCGACTATCCCCGCACCTTCAAGCCGGTGTTCGAGGAGCTGGCTCGTGAAAGCGGCCATCCCATCTCGTATTTCGAAGAATTGGCCGGCAGAGGGGTCCCGAAGTTTCTTACCTGGGCCATGACCGCAATCGACTGGGGGCAATATAAAGTCGTCGGGTTTACCTCCACCTTCGACCAGAACGTGGCCAGCCTCTCCTTGGCCAAGCTCATCAAGGATCTTTACCCGAACGTGCGGATCGTATTCGGGGGGGCCAATTTCGATGGAGACATGGGCCTCGAACATCTCCGCGCCTTTGCCTGGATCGATTACGTAGTGGTGGGGGAGGGGGAGGAGGTGTTCCCCTCCTTGGTGAAGCAGATTCTGGGGGGAGACGAAAGCAGCCCCCCGAACGGGGTGGCCTATCGCCGGGAGGGGCGGATTTGCTTTACGCCGAATCCGAAACTCTTTTCCGAATTTCAGCGGATGGGGCCTCCCGATTACGACGATTATTTTCAGCAGGCGGCCGAAATCGGCGGGGAGCCGTCGCGGGGCCTGGATCGAGTCCTGCTCTATGAAGGGTCCCGGGGTTGTTGGTGGGGCGAGAAGCATCACTGCACCTTCTGCGGCTTGAACGCTCAGAGCATGAAATTCCGGGCGAAGACTCCGGAGCAAGTGGCGCGGGAGCTGGACTACCTGTCCAGCCGCTACGATTCCACCCGGTTTCGCTTGGTGGACAACATCATCGACATGAAATATGTGGATGAGTTGTTCGGCAAGTTCGCCGCGGACCATCTGGATTTGGACGTCTTTATCGAAACCAAGAGCAATCTGCACAAGAAACAGATCCGGACCCTAGCCCAGGGCGGGGTGAAATGCATGCAGCCGGGCATCGAGAGTTTGAGTCAGGCTCAGCTCCACGAGATGGACAAGGGGGTGAGCCCCATGCAAAACGTCCAATGCTTGAAGTGGAGCCAGTACTACCATGTCGATATCTCCTGGAACATTTTGCTGGGCTTCCCTCAGGAGACGGATGAGGATTACCGGAAGCAAATCGAGTTGATTCCTTCTCTGCTGCACCTGCAACCGCCGCAAGGGATCGGAAAGTTCTGGCTCGAGCGGTTCAGTCCCTACTTCACCAGACCGGAACAGTACGGCATCCGCATTACGGGGCCTGGGTTGGCTTATGAATACGTGTACGATCCCAAAGTGGTGGATTTGCGGAAGATTGCCTACGACTTCGAGTATGCGATCGACCACAAAGTGACTCCCGGCCTCTATGAAGAGCTCACTCAACTTGTCCGGGATTGGCAGCAACGGCATGCGTCGGCGGACAAGCCCTTTCTCTATTACTCCAAGTCTCTCAGCTATGTAATGGTTTATGATGGGCGTCCGAGCGATGCGCCCTCGCGGACGCGCTATGAGTGGCCGGCTGCCTTCGTCATCGAGCAGTGCAACGAAGCGTCCAAGTCCATGGAGCAGATCCAGGCCGGCTTGAACGAGGCGGGACGGAACCCGGTGCCGGACTCGGCTGGGTTGAGGGACATCCTGGCCATGCTGGTCGCCAAGCGGATTCTCTACGCCGAGCGCGGCAAGTACTTCACCCTCGCCCTTCCGACCAACTCGACGTTCTAGCTCACGCTACGGCGGTTCCTTGCCTTGCGGCCCCCCAGGGGCTGAGAAGGGCTGGCGATCGGGTCTCGGAATGTCATGATAGTTGACATAGTGACAGGTTATTTGCTATACAGCGCCTCATGGGAATAAACAGCAAAGCAGAGCCCATCGCAAACATCGAGAATCGCTTGCGCAGCCTGCGCATTGCCAAGGGGTTGTCGCAGGGGGCTCTGGCCGGGATGGCCGGGGTCACGCGTCAGGCTATCTATGCCATCGAAGGCAGCCAGTATTTGCCCACGACGGCGGTGGCGTTGCGATTGGCGGCCGCCCTCGGCTGTCGGGTCGAAGATCTCTTCAGTCTTCTGTCGCCGGGGGAGGTGATTGAGGGGGATCTGCTCGGGGGCGGCGCGATCCCTGCGCGGACGCGCGTCAAGGTTGCGCGGGTGGGGGAGCGGTACGTGATCCGGCCTGTCGCCGGTCTCGGCGAGATGTTGAACTTTACCGTGGCCGCCGACGGGCTGGCCAGGGAAACGGCAAGCCGGGGCGGGCGGCGCGCGAACAAGTCCGGCCGCGTGAAGGTGGATCTGCTCCGCGATCGGTTGAGCGTGGAAGAGGAACTGGTCGTGGGCGGCTGCGATCCGGCCATCTTCCTGGCCGGAGAGTATTTTCGCCGGCGGGATCAGCGGGGCTCCGTGGTGGGGTGGACGATGGGCAGCACGGCCGCGCTCGATGCGCTCAAGCGAGGAGAAATCCATGTCGCCGGCCTGCACATCGTGGACGAGAAGTCCGGCGAGAGCAACCTGCCCTATATCCGGAAACACATGAAGGGCCAGCCGGTCACGGTGGTCACGTTTGCGTCCTGGGAGCAGGGGTTGATGGTGGGAAGCGGCAATCCCAAGGGCATCAGGGGAGTCGAAGACTTGGCGCGCAAAGACGTCGCATTGATCAACAGGGAGGCGGGGGCCGGGGCGCGGCTGCTCCTGGATCGGAGGCTCGCGTCGGCGGGCATTCGCGCCGCTCTGGTGCGGGGCTATGCGCGAAATGCCTCCTCCCACCTGGAGGTGGGGCGGTTGATCGCCGAGGGGCAGGCCGATGTGGGGATGGGGGTGCGCACGGCGTCGCGCCTGCTGGGCTTGGACTTTATCCCCCTGCAGGAGGAGCGGTACGACCTCGTGATTCCAACCCCGTATCTCAAGGAGCATCCGGGGCTGGATCTGTTTCTGGATACGCTGGTCAGCCGGCCGTTCCGGCGCGAAATGGAAGCGGTAGGCGGGTACGATACGAGGGAGACGGGGAAGATTCAGGCCCTGTGATTCGCGCGGGCGCTTCGGAGCGTCCGTCACTCGCGGCAGGATGCGTATGGTTCGAACAAGAAAAGTCGCGCTCTTCGTGGCGAGCCTCTTCTCGGCTCTGTCCGTCTGGGCCATGGCCCTGGCCGGCCAGGGGGCCGTCGAGTCGCTGGTGATCGGAGCCTCACCCAGCATGAGGGCGCCGGTCGAAGCCTTGGGGCTGGCCTTCGAGCGGTCCCATCCGAACGTGAAGGTCAGAGTGCATTACGACTCGGGGCTGGATCTGAGGCGCGCGATTGCCACGGTGGGTAACGACCACCGGTTCTTTCTCGGGACCGGGCCGATTGACTTGGTGGCGCCGGGCGGCGATGAACTGCTCGCGCGATTGGAGTCCAAGTATTACACCCAGCCGGACACGAAGCGCGCTTACGCGGCCGTTCCTCTTGTGCTGGTCGTTCCGGTGGCGCTCGTCGAGGCGCCCGCTTCGTTCGATGAGCTGGGCCGGGGGGCCGGATACCGGATTGCGATCTCGGATCCGGCATTGACGGAATTGGGCCGGCAGACCGGGCAACTCTTCAACGCCTTGGGCATTGCCGGTGACGTGAAGGACCGGCTGGATATTGCCTCGGATGCGCGGGGCGTCCTGGATCATCTTCTGTTGGGGCAGGCGGATGTCGGCATTTTGTTTGGTCCGGATGCCGTCCTGGAGCAGGAACGGGTTCGCATCGTGGCCCAGGCAGGAAGGCCAAACTTTCAACCGACCATTCATTCACTGGCGATGCATCGTTACTGTCGCAACCGGGCCTTGTGCGGGGAATTTCTTGCCTTTTCCGGGTCCCGCGAGGGGCAGGCCATCGTGAAGTCATTGGGCTATACGGCACCGGACGCGCCGTAAAAAAATTTTACGTCTTTTGTCATAATACTTTTCTAATTTATAGTAAATTTGTCTCTTGATGGAACGCTGACTCATGCAATGCCGAGTCGTGGGAGGAGCCGAGATGGCACGAGCAAGGATTGATCGATGGCACAACGCAGTGATTGGGGCGGTCTTGGCAGGCTGGTTGCTGTCCCTGTACGGCTGCGCGCGGCTGCCGTACACAGTCCAGACCGTCCATGAGGACCAGCGGGCGGTCGTCAGGCTCCAGCGGGAGGTCAAACCGGCCGGGTACAGCCATCCGGTTCAGATCAGCGCCCAGAATCTGGCCGCCATGCTCGGTTCGTTCTCCTTCCGGGAGAAGCAGAAATTGCCGCTCCGGTGGTTTGCCGAAGAGGCGCCCCCGAAACGGATCTTCCGGCAGGACGAGCTTGAGGCGCTGGTTCCGTTTCTTGCCGAGGCCTTGCAGAAGGCGGGACCGGAGGAGCGGGTCCATTTCGCGGTGCTGGCTCCAGGTATGAACCCAGCCATCGAGCGCGACACCACGGACGGCTGGATCGCCGTGCGCGGCCCCTATTTCCATCTCACACTTGAACATTCCCACGCGCAATTTTCGATCCGGAAGGAGGAGCTGTGGGATCTCCGTTATCCCGCGATCCCGCCTGAGCCGGGCGCCTTCCTGCTCTATTTCGAGCCGAATCGCTTTTGGAGCACCGATCCGGCGGTGAACGAGCGGGGCCTGTTGTACCGCGACTTCCTCAAGTCCGCGATCCTGCCGGGAAGCAAGTAACCCATATCGGCACGGACGAGACCGTTCATTTGCTCTCATTGATGGAGGCGGCCATGAGTCGATGGCCTCGGTCGATAGGCGCAGCGAAACCCAAACCCTTGTTGATAGGCCTACTGGCTCTGGCCGGCACGGCGATCGGCCTCTTGGCAGGTCCCTCGGATGCCCTGGCCGTGGATTCGGGCCGATTGATCGAGAAGGACGGTCAATATGTCTTCGTGGAAAGCCAGGACCCGGCCTTGCGGCTCCTCATGGACCGGGCGTTCGAGAAAGGTCTCATCACCAAAGAGGAGTATGCGCAGGCGCTCAAGGAGTCGGAAGCCCATCGGT
Organism: Nitrospiraceae bacterium; assembly: GCA_005799365.1. GTDB lineage: Bacteria > Nitrospirota > Nitrospiria > Nitrospirales > Nitrospiraceae > SYGV01. The sequence goes on along the minus strand of SYGV01000038.1, from coordinate 22,067 downwards.
ACCAAACTCAGGCTCCATTCAAGCTCTGGTACGATCGGGGCTTCAATATCTCCGCGAACGACAACGCCTTCTTTCTCAAGATTCGCGGCCGGGCGATGTTCCGGGAGACGACGCGGTTCCGGAACGATGCCTGGCGCAACCCCGGTGATGCCAAGAATTTCCCTGAACTCCTCGGCGTATTCGGCGACTACCGCGCAAACCGCTCGACGAACGATGCCTCCTATTTCAATCTTCGACGCGCGCGCCTGCTGTTTGCGGGGCACGTCTTCAATCCGGATTTCAAGTATTTCGTCCAAATGGGGTTCGAGTCGGCGGAGAACGCCCAGACTCCAGGGGCGGCCAATCTCCTCGACTTTTACATGACCAGCACCCACTTCCCGCTGTTCAACATCCAGGTCGGCCAGTACAAGGTCTATTTCAACCGCTCGCAGATCAACAACACGGCTTCCATGCAGTTCGCCGAGCGGGCGCCGATCCAGGACGCCTTTACCGCCAACGGGCTCAATCGTCGGGACATCGGGATCACGATCATGAACGACGATGAACTGTACCCGGTGAACTATTACCTCGGCGTCTTCAACGGCAGCGGGCCCCTCTTCACCCGCTACGGGGCCTATGAGAGCGAACAGCCGACGCCCAACTGTCCGGGTGGACAGACCAGCGGGAACCCGGTCCCCTCGCCGGCGAGTTGCCCGACCAGTCAGCGAAATTTGAACGCCAACCTCAGGACGAGCTCAATCAGCCAGCTCATGTATACGGCCCGCCTGATGTGGAATGTCATGGGGCGGCCCGGCTATGGCGAGGGCGATCTGGCCTATTCGGAAACGCCGCAATGGGCGGTGGGAGGCAACTTCGCGTACAACCCGCAGATCAATACCAGCAGCAACAATGCCTTCATCGGCATCGACCTGGCGAACCTCAACTGGCGCCGATCATTGGCCACATTCGGGAACGGCCGACAACTCGGATGGGGCACCGTGGACTATACGACCTGGGGACTGGATACCATCTTCAAATACCGAGGCTTCTCCTTCCAGGGCGAATATTACTTCAAGAATATCAACCGGCATGAAAAAGGGCTGCCCTGCATGCAGCGCGTATCCGCCGGCGCGGCTTGCACGACCTATGCCCCATCGCTCCTGGGGAATGCAAGCGGGTTTTACGTCCAGTCCGGCTACTACCTCATTCCCCGCTATCTCGAGTTCGCTGCACGCTATTCCTATTGGGACCCGGATTCCGGCGTCGGCGGCGACTTGATCAAGCAAGTGGACGCGTCCATCAATTACTTCCCGTTCGGGGTCTACGACTATCAAATCATGCTGACCTATTCGAACCAGGCCATGGACACCGGCGGCTATGCGATCGGTCGCAGCGCGCCCTTGCCCGCTGTCGGGCCGTTGAGCAGTACGTCATCATACCCATCGGGCACGGTGCCCTTGGATGCGAAGGGGGGGGCGTTGATCGACAATACGATCCGCCTGCAGTTGCAAATCTTCTTCTGAGGCGACGCCTTGCGCGGCGGGCGGCCTGCCAGTATAGTGGCGGTGGTTTGAATCGGGAATCAAAGAGGCATCGGTCGAATACCGTGGCGTCAGGAGAGTCTCTGCGTGGAGGAACGATGATGATCGTTGGAAAAGCGACGCCCATCCTGCTTGCAACCTGGGTGGTCGCGGCGGCCTGCGCGGCGATCGTGGGGATGGGAGGTCCCGCGTCGGCCTCGGGCGAAGAGCTGACCATCGCCGCCGCGTCCGATTTGAACTTCGCGTTCAAAACGCTCGTGGTGGATTTTGAGAGGGCGACAGGCACCCATGTCAGGCTGTCCCTTGGGTCGTCGGGCAATTTCTTCTCGCAGATTCAGCACGGGGCTCCGTACGATCTCTATTTCTCGGCGGATGTGCGCTACCCCCAGAAACTGGAACAGACCGGCCATGCGGCGCCCGGCTCCCTATACAAGTATGCCGTCGGGCGGATCGTGGTCTGGACGCCCGCATCCTCCCCGGTACGGGTGTCGCAGGCGGGCATGGACGCATTGCTGGCCCCCTCAATCAAAAAGATCGCCATCGCCAATCCGAAACATGCCCCCTACGGGCGGGCGGCTATCGCGGCGATGGAACACTTCACGGTGTATGACCGGGTTAAGGAGAAGCTGGTGCTGGGCGAGAACATCTCCCAGGCCGCCCAATTTGTCGAGTCCGGCGCGGCCGACATCGGGATCGTCGCCTTGTCGCTCGCGTTGGCGCCGGCCATGAAAAACGCGGGCGAATATTGGGAGATTCCTGCGGGAGCCCATCCATCGCTCGAGCAGGGGGCGGTCATCCTGGCCGACGCGAGAAATCCCCTGGCGGCCAAGGCCTTCCTTGATTTTCTGAAAGGGCCTGAGGGGCGGCAGGTCATGGCCGGCTACGGGTTCGTGTTACCCGAATAACCACGGACGGGATCGGCCGTGCATCTATCAGCACGTCACGCAGAGCGCCCCGTCGGTCACCCTCTATGGTTCGGCCTGGCCGGACTGACGTTTGCGGCAACCCTGGGCGGTTGCGTGGAGGGGGCCAGGTTCGTGCGCGTGGATGAGCAGGGCGGCGTCGTAGTCTATCCGCTCAAGAAGGACCGGGAGAGCATCTACGCCTCGCCGTTCCGCGCGGAGGCCTTGAAGATGATCGCAGCTCATTGTCATGGCGCTTACCTGATCACGAAAGACGGGGAGACGCAGTCGGAAATGCGGACGACCGGCCTCGACGCGGATGAGCCATTGACGACCAGGCGTTTCTGGGGGCTGCAGTTCCGGTGCAAATGACGGACAGCATTGCGCTCTTGCTGCATGAGGCGGGGAGGAGCCGGCTGTCGTGAACTGGATGGCGATCCTGGTCACACTGAAGCTGGCCACGCTCACCTCGTTGATTTTGGTCTTGATCGGTCTGCCACTGGCCTATTGGCTGGCCTTCTCTCTGTGGCGCTGGAAGTTCCTGATCGAGTCGGTGGTGGCGCTCCCGCTGGTCCTGCCCCCCACCGTGCTGGGCTTCTACATTCTCGTGGCCATCGGGCCGCATAGTCCGTTGGGGCGGTTCTACGCGGACCTTGTCGGACATCCCTTGCCGTTCACGTTCGAGGGGCTGCTCCTCGCGTCCGTGCTGTATAGCCTTCCGTTTGCCGTGCAGCCGTTTGCGACGGCGTTCGCCCTAGTGGATCGCCGCCTCATCGAAGCTTCCTGGACCTTGGGCCTCTCCCGTCTCGGAACTTTTTTCAAACTGATCGTCCCCATGTCCACGGCGGGGGTGATCACCGGGGCCGTGTTGAGTTTCGCCCATACCCTCGGCGAATTCGGCGTGGTGTTGATGGTCGGCGGAAATATTGAAGGGGTGACGCGCACGGTGTCCATCGACATCTACGACGAGGTCCAGGCGCTCAATTATGCGGGGGCCGCCAAAACCGCCTTGTTCTTGCTCGTTGTCTCCTACGCGGTCTTGCTGGGCGTCTATGCCATGAACCGAAAAGTCTGGGCCCTATGGCCGCAGAAGTAAGCGTCGACATCGTCAAGGCCTTCCCCGATCGGTTGACGGTCCAGGCCTCCTTTCGCCTGCCGCTGGAACCTCCCTCTGTCCTGGTGCTCTTTGGCCCGTCCGGGTCCGGCAAGACGACGATCTTGCGCTGCCTCGCCGGACTCGAATGGCCGGAACGGGGGGCCATCCGGTTCGGAGCCGAAACCTGGGTTGATGCGGCCTCCGGATTCAGACGTCCACCGCAGCAGCGAAGGATCGGATACATGTCCCAGGACTATGCCTTGTTCCCAACCTACTCAGTCGCGGGCAATATCGCCTATGGGCTCGGACCGTTGCCGGAGGCGGAGCGGCAGCAACGCGTCCGGGAGGCGGTGGGCCTACTCCAGTTGCAGGGAACGGAGGGCCTTCGACCGGCCCAGCTGTCCGGCGGGCAACAGCAACGCGTCGCCCTGGCCAGGGCTCTTGCGCGCCGGCCTCGCCTGTTGCTGCTCGATGAGCCGCTGTCCGCGCTCGATGTGCCGACGCGATCCCGATTGTGCGGCGAGCTGCGATCCCTGCTGAAGCGGCTGGCGATTCCCTCCGTCGTCGTGACCCACGACTGGGAGGAGGCCCTGGCCCTAGGCGATCGCATGGTGGTCCTGCGGGAGGGACGGGTGCTGCAGGAGGGAACGCCGCAACAGGTGTTCAATCGCCCGCGCGACGCCGATGTCGCCAAGATCGTCGGCATGGAAACGGTTATGCCGGGGCGGATCGTCGAGGCCTCTGAAGGACTGGTCACGGTGGAGGTGGGACGGCGCTGGCTCGTGGCGGTGGGCGGAGACGGCATCGGGTCCGAGGTGTTCGTCTGCATCCGTGCTGAGGACATTCTATTGGACGCGGCCTCAACCGGAACCACGAGCGCCCGCAATCAGCTGCCTGGAACCGTCCGCGAGGTCGTTCCGATGGGGGCGCTCGTGCGCGTTGAGATCGACTGTGGGTTCCCGCTCTCAGCCATGGTCACCCGCTCAGCCGTTGCGGAGCTGCATCTTTCCCAGGGCGTACCCGTCGTGGCTGCGATCAAAGCCGGTTCCGTGCACCTGGTGCCTCGGCAGGGCGATGGTGGGTCCGTCAACGCATGATGACTTGCTTGCCCTGGTTCCAGTACCACTGGATGGCGAAGTTGGGGTAGAAGGCGTCGGGGCTGTTTTGCCCGGCGACCGTGTAGAGTACGCCGAATGCGCCGACCCAGGCGTCGGAAAACCGCCATTGAATGGCCGGCTCGATTCCGATGACGGTCGAGCCGTTGCGAGCCCCTCGATTGAGCGCGTGGCCGTCGGCGCGCCAGGTGAGGCTGTGATACGTGGCCAGCTCGATGTTGTAGGCCAGCCCCTTCTTGTCGTCTAGAAAATGCTCGAATGCCACGCGAGTATTAATGATGTCTCCCACGTAGGTTGTTTGGCCTCCGTCGTTGCCTGGCGCCGCATAGGTGTAATACACGCCGCCGCTCAGGCGATATGGCTTTTCATTCTTTCGAAACGTCAGCCCTTCGGTCACGCCCAGTTCTCCAAAGCGGGTGGCGGGAAGGCGCCCCAGCGGAGCAAAGCCTCCGGGGGGCCGTTCTGTGCCGGCCCAACGGCTGGTGGGAAGAATAATTTGATTGTAGAGGGTGACAGAGGGGCGCGTACTGTCCGGGTCCTGCACGATGGGTCGGTACTTGATGACGAGTGAGAGGTCGCCGAGGCCCGAGTCCGTGGTCATAGGGCCACCTTGTCCCTTATTGAACCCTTCCGAATCCTGCGCCCAGAAGGTATTCCAGGAGGTGGCGGCGCCGAACTCCACATGGTCTGTGATGCCGTAGGTGGCAGTCACGAGTGGGGCGACGGAATAGAGGTGCGTCGGACCGTTTTTTGCATCGACCAGCGTCGCAAGGCGGTTGCCGTAACTCTTTTCGGAAACTTGTGAGAATAAGAAGGGACGGAGGGAAAGCTGGCCTTGAGGATGGATGTCTACGGATTGAAGGAGTAATGGTCCCTCAGAAAAGGGATTCCAGCTTTTCCTGTACTTGGCGATTTCTTCAGCCGAGGGGGTCCAGTCGAAGGCCTGTACCAGGTCTGGCCCAGGCACAGAGGGAAGGGCAACGACCAGCAACGTGACTGCCAGAAGAAAAGAACGAGGCCATGTGTGACGCGGCATGATTTAATTCCCATCGAATTTATATATAAATAATAGTATAAGTTTAAATAGTTTGTCAACATTTATTTTATAGCACGAATTCAATGATTTATATAATTTAAGGTTTGGCGTAAATTCTCTACATTGAAAAATATGTTCCGCCATGCATATTCTTGCAGGTTTCACATGCAACTACTTCTTGGTCGCGGCGTGGTACCGGCCGTCGATGCCGTGCTGTGCCAAGGATCAGAAGCCCGTCACATGACGAAAACCGATTTTATAGGAAGGGCGTCGCGCCTGGTTGAAGCCGAGTCTGTGCTTCCCTATGGCTGGCTGTTGCAGTTGTGGTCACGGTGCCTCAGCCCAAGGCGAAGCAAATCCTGTGACGGATCGGAGGCCTATTGTCATGGAAAATCCTTGGCCGTCAAGGTTAGTGTGGGCCGTCCGCTTGCCTGCGCAGTCGCAGGCTTCCCTGGAGCGCTGAGCCATGGACCGCTCGCAGATCGTTGGCCTTCTCCTCACCGTGACTGCTCTCTACGGCTACGCCAATCATCGCTGGCTACGCCTGCCGGCCACCATCGGCGTCATGCTGGTGGCCCTGACGGTGTCGCTAGTGGCGAACCTCGTCGCGTGGCTGGGGTTCGGAGTGCCGGGGCATCCGTTGCTCTCTCGGCTCAGCTACATCGACTTCAACAAGGTGGTCTTGCATGGGATCCTGAGCTATCTGCTCTTCGCCGGCGCCCTGCAGATCAACTTACAGGACCTGTTGGAGGGGAAATGGGCCGTGGGGGCCTTGGCGACTGCCGGCGTGCTGCTGTCTACCTTCTTCGTCGGGACCCTGACCTGGTGGGGATTGCGCAAGATAGGGATCGAGCTCTCCTACGCCTATTGCCTCGTATTCGGCGCCCTCATCTCGCCCACGGACGTGGTCGCAGTGCTCGAGGCGATGAAGAGCGTCAGGATGCCCAAACGGTTGGAGATGACGATCGCGTGGGAAGCCCTCTTCAACGATGGGGTGGCCATCGTGGCCTTCGTCGTGCTCCTGGGCCTGGCGACGGGGACCCACAGGGTCAGCCTGGGCAGCGCCGACGTACTATTCTTGCGCGAGGCTGGGGGCGGCATCCTGCTTGGCTTGGCCATCGGGTACCTAGCCCATGGGATGTTGAAGACCACCGACCACGTCCGGGTGGCCGTGCTTGTGACGCTCGCCGTCGCCACGGGAGGCTATGCCCTGGCCGATGCGCTGGGCTGTTCCGGGCCCATCGCCGTCGTCGTCGCGGGACTGGTGATCGGGAACTATGGAGGGCCAGCGCATCTCTCCGGAGCTACCCGAACTGCGCTGGTCCTGTTCTGGGAGTGCATCGAACAGGTCTACAACGCGGTGCTGTTCGCCTTGCTGGGGCTGGAGTCGCTGCTCCTGGATTTCACGCCGAGGTCCATTGGGCGGGGCTCCTGGCCTGTGCCTTGGTCCTCCTGGCCCGCTTTCTTTCTGTCGGCCTGCCGGTGGTCCTGCTGCGCCGGGGGCAACCGTTTCCCCCCGGCGCCGTCCACATCATGACCTGGGGAGGGTTGCGCGGCGGCGTGTCCGTGGCGCTGGCCCTCTCGCTGCCCGAAGGCCAGTCACGCAGCCTCATCCTGGCCATCACTTACGTGGTCCTCGTCTTTTCGATCCTGTGCCGGGGATTGACGATGGAGCGGCTGATCAAGCGGGTCATGACAGAGGATGCCGTTGGCCAGAAATGACCGTGGCAAATAAGCAATATTACCACTATGCAGGCAAGCTGGCAATCGTTCCCTCTGTCACGCCTGCATGGTGAGACGACTGACGAACGTACGCCGCAAGGTCTGCCAGAGTTGTTGCATGTCCTATCACGAGTGGCGCGAGGGGCGAAGCCGGACGGGAAAGCCGGCGAGAGGAGCCGTGAAACAGCCCTGATTTCGGTTTCAACCGTGATTGGAACCGTGACAGGGAGAGAGAGGCGATGAGCAGCCGAATGAGCAGATGTGGATTTTATTGGTGGCGGTGCCCCGGATTGAACGGGGGACCCGCGGCTTATGAGTCCGCTGCTCTACCAACTGAGCTACACCGCCACGCGACGGACTATGTACCAAGGAGTATGCCCAAACGTCAAGGCAATATACAGCCTTGACGCGGCAAGACCGTGAGTGGTGCTAGCCGACGAGATCTGGGTTGAGGCGCTCGATCGGCTGGATGAGGCTGGCTTTGATCTCGTTGAAGACGATCGCGCGTCCGGCCTGCCTGAGCCGGTTGAAGACGCCTTCCACGATAACCTGCTCGCCCTCATGGATCTCCACCTTGCCCAGCGCGACCACTTTGACCGTGCCCTTGTCTCCTGTGAGCAGAAAGCCATAGGCCGGTTGTCCCTGCCGGTTGGTCGCGATCTGCAGTTTGGCAACCCTGCCGGAAACCAACACGGCCTGTCGATCATATTGCTCCGGGTGAGCCAGGATCTCGGTGATCTCTTGCACGCCGGCCGCTTGGGAGGCGTCGGTCCCCAGCAGCCATGCGGACAGGAGCAGAAGCAACATGAGCCGGCTTGCGCAGCAAGCAAAGTGTCGCGCCTCGGTCTGCATGGTAGGCTCCATAATGGAATCCTCTCCTGAAGGGCGTGAAGGGTATCGGTCCGTCACGTCCATCGTTTAGCGCCGTCCTTGAAGATCCGGATGGCTTTCCCCTATGAAGCTTTTCAGCACATGCTGGCCCATCTCGCTCAGTTGAGCCTCGGTCGGGGCCGGCTCCGCTCCCCCTTCGGTCGCCGACACCTTGGGAGTTGGGGCCAGGCGGGCCAGCAAGTTCGTTTCCAGCGCCTCGTTCGATATGTCCATGTCGTTCAGGATGGCCAGGAGCCGTTGGAGCGCAAACACGGAGATGGCTTTCGAGCCATATTCGGCTTGATGCCGGGACTCTTGAATCAGAGACAGCCAGAACCGCCCTTCGAGGTCTTCGGGAAGGGCGCCGGCGGCGAACGTCGTGAGCTTTTCAATGAGGGCCCCTTCGGTGCGCTCAAGCCCGTCGTAGACGGAAGCGGAGCGCTCGACCGGCGAATGCGCCAACACGGCCAACGTTTCCCGCCAGAGATCCACGGGCGGCTGGTTGGCTTGGAGGGCCGGCGGAGAGGCGGCGAGCCTGGCCTGGAGCCCTTGCAGGTACTGGTGCAAGTACTTGGTTTTGCGGGCGGCGAGGCTGCCGGCCGGGATGCCCCAGATATGGGCGATCTCATGGTCTTGGAGCGGCGACGCATTGGCCAGGTCGAATTCCCGTTTAGCTTGCGCCAGGCGCTTGCGATCGGCCTCGATCCGCCGCAGCAGACGTTGCAGCTCTAGGCCAATCCGTTCTTTGCGGTAGTCGTCTTCCAAGATTTCACTGAGTTCCCATTTCCGCTCCAGCTCTCGGAGCGCCGGCTTGGGAACCGAGGTCCGCGCCTGCGTCCTCACTGCCTCGACCGCTTCCGGCGTCAGCGCAAATCGGGCGGCCAGCAGTTGTGAGGCGAGCGTGACCAGGGCTTCATTGCGGGCGAGCAAGTGCTGAAGACAGTCGATCTGCAGCTTGATCCGTTCCCGCTTGAGGCGTGTCTGGATGCGGTACTGGCTGACCCGGTCCGCGATGCCTTGCAGGGTTTCTTGGGAGATGTAGGGGGTGATCGGCTTGCCCCCAGCCTGAAAGCGTGGATCGGGCCGATCCGACGCCATATACAGGACATCCTCGGCCGTGACGTCGAGGTACCGTAGCAGCAGCAGGCGAAGCATGATGCGGCCCTGGATCGGCAGGGCATCAACCGTGGCGACTATCTGGTCCTGCGTCAGCACCGTGCCCATGTCGCGCTCCATCCGGACCGTCGCCGGTTATGCTGATCCTTCTGTCTGGGACTCAAGGTATGTCGCCACGTATTCGCGGATTTGCTGCACCGTTCCGTTGGCGTATAAGTCGCGGGGAATGTCGATACGCACGAGTTTGGCCGGGTCGGCGCCCCGTTCGACGGCATAGGCCTCATCGACATACAAACTGACCGAACCGTCCGGATGTCTGACGGCGCAGAGGGCCGTGGAATCTTCCATGCGACAGTCTCGTTGTTGCCCGGATGTGCGGCCGCCGGCCGTCAAGGGGAGCGGATGTCTGATAACACAATGGCCGGCGCCCTGTCAAAGTTTGCCGGAGGCGGGCGACCGAGGGCGAAAACAGGGGGCCCGCCAGAGCACGTAGGCCGTGAACGCCGCCAGCGTCATCAGGAAGACCGTTCTGACGCGCCCATAGCCGAAGCAGGCGAAGTTGGCGGACGCATTCAGAAATCCAAACGCGGCATAGAGGGCATAGAGTAGCAATCCCCAGCGGCGCAGACGCAGAAACCCATAGCCGATCAGGATGTGCAGGGTAGGCGATTGGGCCTTGGCGAGCAGGCCCCAGGGCCCTGTCGGTTTGGCGCAAAAGACCGTCAATGCATAGGAGGGATTCGCAACGATGATGTAGAAATCCGTGGCCGCGGTCAGCAGGAAGAGCAAGCCGAGGTACCGGATGTCATGGGCCTCCGTCCAGACGAGCCGCCACGTCTCCCTGAATCCCCAGCGGCCGGCTTCCGCCTGGGGCAGCCACGCATCATAGCTCTGAAAGGCCCACCAAGGCAGGCCCAGCAGCATGAAGAATAAGACGGCCGCGCCAGCGCCGCCGAGCCTCCCGATTCCCCAGGCGCAGGCCAGCAGCAGGCCCGTGACGGCTATGACGAGGAACGAGCGGCCTGCTTGTCGCTTGCAGGCCTGTCCCAACCCAGGGACGAGGAGGGAGAGACAGGCGGCGAACGATCGCGGTCGGTCGGTTGTCTGGCTGTCCGCTGCCATTGATCGACGGGGCCGGGCAGGAACAGGAGATGGGCCTAGCTAGCGCGGGCTGGTCGTCTGTGGCGGCCGGCTTGGCGGGTCTGCAGCAGGGAGGCAGTGCCGGACGAGGAGCCGGCCACCGCGGCCGGTCGCTGGGCCGATTGCGTATCATGCCGGTTCTGGGCGATGGTCTGATCAAGTCTGAGCCCGCACTGGATGCAGCGCCACCCCTGGAATCGTCCGCTGTGCTCCTGAATTTCCTCCTGGATCAACAGGCCGGTACACTTCGGACAGTTCATCTGAAAGCTCTCCTCTCGTCCGTGGATACGTGCGGGTCATCCGCCCAGCGTATCGAGCATCTCCTTCAGGCTCTTCATGATGCAGCTGAAAATGGGGGTGTCGCGTTCCGTGTATCGGCTGGCTTCGGCCAAGCGCAGTTCCATCACCAGATCCAGGAAGTCCTCCGGCTTGTCCGACTCGAAGGCCACGACGAACTCCTGGTCATCCAACCCGAACGAATAGGTCGTATTCAACTTGACCGACGGGTACCGGTGCCCGATTTCGATATGCTCGTCCATCATGCCCTGGCGGGCGGCCTTGGTCAGCAGATACCAATCGCGTGTTTTGACGAACGGGTAGACGAAAATGTATTTGCTCTTGCCGGGAATAACCTGCAGCCGTTTGCTTTCCTGGCCCTCATGGGTATGGTGGTCCACGTAGATGGACCGCTTAGTCATCGAGAGGTAGGAGTAGGGGGTCGTCATGTATTTGCCCAGGCCGGTGGCGAGCAGCTTGGACATCATCTCCTGAAAGAGTTCCATCTCGTAGCCGATGCGCCAGAGCATGAAGTCGCAGTCGCCACGGATTCCGACGAGGGTATAGGGAATCACGATGACTTTGCCCGCATATTCCTCCACCACACGGGCAAACTCTTGCTTGCCCGTGGTGCGCTCCTCCTCCGGCAGCCTGCGCCACGCCGGGTCCATCTTATGGAAACTGAAGTTGACAAATTGCCGTTTGGCTGTCTGTTCAGGGCTCGCCATTCCTCTCCTCCGTGCACGCCAAAAAATATTCGGTCGTATGGGAATCAGAATATCTATCACTTCGTGACGCTCTTTGTCAACCGTCAGGCCGGCCGATCGCCATGCAAAAGAAGCATCGAAATGCTTGACTTTGCAGTCGAAAGCCGATGCTTGAACCTTCATGGGCGCACTCGTCGTTGACAGGTTGCCGGCAATCTGTTATCGGCTCGACAGTGGAGGCGGCGATGCGGCGCGGAGAAATCATTGCGATTGGGTCGGAACTCTTGCTCGGCGGGCGGCTGGACACCAATTCCATTTTTTTAAGCGATGGCTTGGCCGAGGCCGGGGTCGAAGTACGGTTTAAGACCGTCGTGGGCGACGTGGAAGAAGATATCGTGGCGGTCCTCCGTACAGCGGCGCGTCGGGCTGAGGTGGTTCTGCTCACCGGCGGGCTTGGGCCGACCTCGGACGATTGCACCAGGGAGGCCGTGGCTTGCGCGACCGGCCGCCCGTTACGCCGTCGGGCCGGGGCCGTTGCCGGCATGGCGAAGCAATTGGCTGCTTGGGGCAGGACTCCGTCGGCGGCGCAGCAACGTCAGGGATTGATTCCGGCGGGCGCCGAAGTCCTGGCCAACCAGGTCGGCTCCGCCCCCGGTTTTGCCTTGCGCTGGCAGAGGGCGCTGATCGCCGCCTTGCCCGGTGTGCCGGCGGAAGCGGAGCGGATGTTTGCCTTGTCGCTTGCGCCGATGCTCCGGCGAGCGATGGCCTCTGAAACGGCCGAGCGGATCGAACGGCTGACGCTGCACACCCTTGGCCTGCCGGAATCTGAACTCGAACAAGCCATCTCTGGCCTAGTGCCCCGCATCGGCTGGATCAGACTGGGCCTGCTGGCGTCGCCTCTTGGGGTGACGGTGTCGTTGACGGCGACGGTCTCGGACAATCGCCTGGGGCAGAAGCGTTTCGGGCAGTTCGGAGAAGTCTTGCGCAACATCCGGAAGAAACTCGGCCGGCACATCTATGCCGAAGGACCCGACACGATGGAGCAGGTCGTGGGACGAGAGCTGACAAGCCGTGGTCTGGTTCTGGCGCTGGCCGAGTCCTGCACTGGGGGACTGATCGGTCATCGCCTGACCCAAGTCGCAGGCAGTTCCGCCTATCTGGACCGGGGCGTGGTCTGCTACAGCAATCGCGCAAAAACCGAGCTGCTGGACGTGCCGGAGCGGCTGCTCATCCGGCATGGAGCAGTCAGCGCTCCCGTGGCTGCGGCCATGGCCAAGGGGATCAGACTCAGAAGCCAAGCGTCGGTCGGCCTGAGCGTCACCGGCATTGCCGGGCCAGGCGGCGGAGCGGCCAAGAAGCCGGTGGGGTTGGTCTATGTCGGGCTCGATACATATCAAAAAAACGGAACGGGAAAGGCAAGTACGACGCAAGCTTTTCATTTTCACGGCAGCCGCGAAACCATCAAGTTACGGGCCTCCCAGGCAGCGCTGAACCTGTTGCGGGAATGGTTGATTGCCACAGGTCCGCTTGACCGACCATGATTCGGACCTTTCTGGCCGTTGAATTGCCGGCTTCTCTCAAGCAGGCCCTTGCCCAGGTTCAGGCCGATGTCCGGAATCGGGTTTCCCAGGAACTGCCTCCAGCGATGCGTATCCAATGGGTGAGACCTGACTCGATCCACTTGACCGTGAAGTTCCTCGGTGACATCCCTGAAGACCATGTGGCGGCGCTGCAAACTGTGGTCGGGGATGCGCTCCGCTCTTTGCCCCCCTTCTCCATTGATGTGGCCGGACTTGGCCTGTTTCCTGATCTGCGGGCGCCGCGGGTGCTCTGGCTGGGCCTTTCCAGTCCGTCCCGTGAAGGTAGTCCAACAACCGCCTTGTTCCATCTGGCTGCAACGGTCGAGCATTGCGTGGAAGGATTGGGCTATCCGCCTGAATCCAGGCCCTTCAATCCCCACTTAACCCTGGCGAGGATCAAGGAAGGGGCCAAAGAGGTGGGAAGGGCGTTGGCGCGGATCGGCCTGCTGGGCGGCGATGTTCAACCGGGGCATCTGGATGTCCGAACGGTTGCCCTCATGCAGAGCGAGCTGAGGCCTTCTGGCTCTGTCTATACAAAGCTTTGGGAGGTTCCGCTCGGCCTAGCAGGGCAAGGGTGAGCCGATCGCCGGAAGTCTGGTTTCACGGTCGCCACACGGTCGCCCAAGGCTATGCTTCCCCCTGTGACTTGGGTATAATGGACCCTCGCACGGAAACGATGAACGTCAAACTGTCGCTCATCATGTTGCATTCCGCATTCTTCATTGCACGGTAAGGAGGCCTCCATGGCAGAGCGAACCGCCGAAAAAGACGAGAAAAAACGCGCGTTGGACCTGGCGCTCTCCCAGATCGAAAAGCAGTATGGCAAGGGGGCCATTATGAAGCTGGGCGGGGCCGAGCCGGCGGCGGATGTGCCGGCCATCTCGACCGGTTCCCTGACCCTGGATCTGGCGCTGGGTGTCGGGGGTTTTCCCAGGGGACGGGTGATCGAGATTTTCGGGCCGGAATCGTCAGGGAAGACGACCCTCTCGCTCCATGCCATTGCCGAGGCCCAGAAGGCCGGCGGGGTGGCAGCCTTCGTTGACGCGGAACATGCCCTGGACCTGGGCTATGCGAAGAAGTTGGGTGTAAACGCCGACGAGTTGCTGGTGTCCCAGCCGGATACGGGAGAACAGGCGTTGGAGATTGCGGAGACGCTGGTCCGCAGCGGCGCCATCGACCTCATCGTGGTGGATTCGGTGGCGGCTCTGGTGCCCAGGGCCGAGATCGAGGGGGAAATGGGCGATGCCCACATGGGATTGCAGGCCCGCCTGATGTCCCAAGCCCTGCGGAAGCTGACGGCCGCGATTGCGAAGTCCCAGACCACGGTCATTTTCATCAATCAGATCCGCATGAAGCTGGGCGTCATGTTCGGGAACCCGGAGACGACAACGGGCGGCAATGCGCTCAAGTTCTATTCGTCGGTCCGGCTGGATATCAGGCGGATCGAGTCGATCAAGGAAGGGCAGGACGTGATCGGCAGCCGCGTGCGGGTCAAGGTGGTCAAGAACAAGATGGCGCCGCCCTTCAAACAGGCGGAATTCGACGTCATGTTTGCAGAGGGTATTTCGAAAACCGGGGAGCTCGTTGACCTGGGCGTCGAGAAGAAGATCATCGAGAAGTCCGGAGCCTGGTATTCCTACAAAGGGGAACGTCTGGGCCAGGGCCGTGAGGCGGTCCGCGACTTTTTGAAAACGAACCAGGCGATCGCCAAGGAAATCGAGGCCCGTTTGCGCGACGCCACCGCTCTGGCGGCCAAGCCGATCGAGAAGAAGCCGGACGGGCGTCAGCCGGACGGCAAGGCGGACGACAAGCGGGCGCAAGCCGGGCGCGCCTCCTGACCGGACAGGGGTGGAGAGCGCGAAGCTCTCTCCCTGGCCCTCATGAATCATGCAGGCTAAGACACATCGGTCTGCCGATACCCCTGATCGAGCCGCTGAGCGGTTGGAAAAGGCGGCCCTGCGGTACCTTACTCGCCGCGATCGGACCGAGGCCCAGGTGCGGACCTATCTGGAGCGAGCCGACGCGGCGCCGGCCGTGATCGCCACCCTGCTCGCGCAGTTCCGTCGGCGTGGCTACGTGAATGATGCCGCCTATGCCGTCCGCTGGGCTGGAGCCAGGCTGGCGCAGCGGCCGATGGGGCGCGACCGGCTCGAAGCCGAATTGGCGGGGCGGGGGTTCGAGCCGACGACGATTGTGGCGGCCTTGGCGCAGGCCTACGAGGGACGCAACGAGCAGGAGCTGGCGCGCACCCTCTTGCATGCGCGGGCCGGTGTCCGGACTCAGCCCAAGCAGGCAGCCCTGCTGCGGCGGCACGGCTTTGACGAAGAGATCATTCAGCACCTTGTAGGAGACCAGGGCCCATGAAGATTCAAACCGCGGATGAGTTGAGGCAGGGGTTCATCCGCTATTTCGGTTCGCACGGTCATCACGCCGTGCCCAGTGCGCCGCTGATCCCGCAGGCGGACCCCACGATCCTCTTTACCAACGCAGGCATGAACCAGTTCAAGCGGGTCTTTCTCGGCGAGGAGGCCAGGACCTATCGCCGCGCCGTGACCGTCCAGAAATGCATGCGGGCCGGCGGGAAGCACAATGACCTGGAGAACGTCGGCTACACGGGCCGGCACCATACGTTCTTTGAGATGCTCGGAAATTTTTCTTTCGGGGATTACTTCAAAGAAGAGGCGATCCACTTCGGATGGGATTTTCTGATCAATGTGGTCGGGGTGCCGAAGGACCGGCTCTGGGTCACGGTCTTTCGCGATGATGACGAGGCCTACCAGCTCTGGGGCAAGATCGGCCTGCCTGCATCCCGTATCGTGCGTTGCGGGGAGAAAGATAATTTCTGGCAGATGGCGGACACGGGCCCCTGCGGCCCCTGTTCCGAGATCCATTACGACCAGGGGCCGTCCGTGCCGGGGGACGCTGTGCCGAACGGCGAGGGCGATCGGGTCCTCGAGATCTGGAACCTGGTCTTCATGCAGTACGATCGCGATGCCAGCGGAACCCTGAAGCCGCTGCCCAAGCCCAGCATCGACACGGGGATGGGCCTGGAGCGGCTGGCGGCGGTGGCGCAGGGGGTCCACAGCAACTACGACAGCGATCTGTTTCGGCCCCTGTTGGGCGCCATCGGCACAAGAACCGGTCGGCGTTATGGCGAGCAGGCGGCCCACGATCGGTCCATGCGCGTTATCGCGGATCACTTGCGGGCGACGGCATTTTTGTTGGCGGACGGCGTGGTGCCCTCCAATGAAGGGCGCGGCTATGTGCTGCGCCGCATCCTGCGCCGGGCTGCCAGGCATGGACGTCTGCTGGGGGCGACGGAGCCGTTCCTGCATGAACTGACCGGGGCGGTGATCGCGCAGATGGGCCGCGCGTACCCGGAGCTGCGGAGCGCGGCCGAAACCATCGCCCAAGCCGTCCAGGGCGAGGAAGAACGGTTCATCGCCACTCTGGATCAAGGATTGCCGATCCTGAACGAGCTTGTGGAGAAGGCCAAGGCCGCCGGCCGGACCCTGCTGGCCGGGGAGCAAGTCTTCAAGCTGTACGACACCTATGGGTTCCCGCTCGACCTGATCGCCGAGGCCTGCAAGGAACAACAGATGCAGCCGGATGAAGCCGGTTTCCAACGGGCATTGGAGGAGCAGCGGGAGCGGGCCAGGAAGACCGCCGGCTTTGAAGCGGCTGTCGCCAAACCGATCGTGCTGGACGTGGCCGGCAAGGTCCCGCCCACGATCTTCGCCGGATACGATGGGCTGAGGGCGACGGCGGTCCTCCAAGCGATTCTCAAGGGCGATCGCTTGGTGAAGGAAGCAGTGGAAGGGGATGAGGTCGAGCTGGTTTTGGATGTGACGCCGTTCTATGCCGAGGGCGGAGGACAGGCGGGGGATCAAGGAGTGCTGGCAGGGCCGGACGGCCGGATCGAGATCCAGGAAACCACAAGGCCGGCCCCGACGGTCATTGTGCACAAGGGCAAGGTCAGCGCCGGCCGGATTCAGGAGGGGGAGCGGATGGAGGCCTCCGTGAATCCCGTCACTCGGCAGGATGCGGCCAGGAACCATACGGCGACCCACCTCCTCCACGCGGCCTTGCGCGAACTCTTGGGCCCTCATGTGCGTCAATATGGGTCCCTCGTGGCGCCGAACCGTCTGCGGTTCGACTTTGCGCATTTCAAACCCCTGTCGTCGAGGGACATTGACGACATCGAGGCGCTCGTCAACGACCATGTCCGACGCAACGAGCCGGTGCAGACACATGTGATGGGGGTGCAGGAAGCCGTGGCCTCCGGAGCGATGGCGTTTTTCGGCGATAAGTACGGCGAACAAGTCCGGGTCGTCAACGTGGACACGTTCAGCAAGGAGCTCTGCGGGGGAACCCACTGCCGCCGGACGGGAGAGATCGGTCTGTTCCGGATCGTGACGGAAACCGGTGTGGCAGCCGGGGTCAGGCGGATCGAAGCCTTGACCGGATCCGGCGCCATGGCGCAGCTCAAGCGGCTTGAGGCGGAGGTGCGTGAACTGTCCGAACTGCTCAAGGTCGGGCCGTCCGAGTTGGCCGCCAAAGCCAAAAAACTGATAGCGCAGCTGAAGGACAAGGAGCGGGAACTTGAGCAGGTCAAACTCAAGCTGGCCAGCGGCTCCGGCAGCGAGGCGCAGGTGCGTACGATTCAGGGCGTCACCGTACATGCCCAACGGGCCGATGGAATGGAGGGGGGCGAGCTGCGCACACTCGCCGACCGGCTCCGCGACAAACTGGGCAGCGGCGTCATCGCCCTGGGCTCGGCCAAGGAAGGCAAGGCGGCGCTGCTGGTGGTCGTCACGAAAGACCTCACGGCTCGTGTGCGGGCCGGCGATCTCATCCGCGAAATGGCGGCGGCCATCGGCGGGACCGGCGGCGGGCGTCCGGAAATGGCGCAAGCCGGCGGCAAGAACCAGGAGGGGCTGAATACGGCCTTGGAGAAGGTGTTTGGATTGGTGGAACAGGCGCTTGGCAAGTAGACGTATGGCCGGGTGTCGCGGTACTGGCGGTACTGATAAGGCAGGGGTAGGCGGATGACGGGGACGCGCATTCTGGCCCTCGACCCTGGCACCAAGCGCATCGGGGTGGCCTTGAGCGACGAGTTGGGCTGGACCGCGCAGCCGCTGGAAACCTATGAGCGCCGGTCCGTCGCAGCGGACGTGGCGCATATCCAGCAGCTGGTAGACCGACACCAGGTGAAGCAGATCGTGATGGGGTTCCCCGTGCGGCTGGATGGCACGTTGGGGCCGGCGGCGTTGCAGGTGCAGGAGTTCATCGGGCAACTGAAACACATCATCACCATTCCCATCGTGGTCTGGGATGAGCGGATGACGACCAAGGCGGCGGAGGAGATCCTGATCCAGGCCAACATGAGCCGCAGAAAACGCAAGGGAACCGTGGACCGGGTGGCGGCTGCGATTCTCCTGCAGAGCTATCTGGAAAGCCTCGGCGCTGATGGAGGGGCCGTCGGCGCTCAGCCTGATGCGACGGATTCCATCAGTGCGGAAGAGCCATGAGGCGGGGCCTGGCGCTCCTTTTGGCCGGCATCGGCTTTTGCCTGGCTGGGGCCTGGCTCTTCCAGTGGGCCATCACGACAACGGTCGATCGGCCAAGCCAGGGGGTGCCCAAGATCATCGAGATTCCCGAGGGGATGACATTGCGGCAGGTTGCGGCGCTCCTGCAACGGGAACACCTGCTCTGGAACCAATGGGGGTTGCTGCTCTTGGGGAAATTGACGGCGTCGGATCGCCGGATCGTGGCGGGGGAATATGCGCTCCGGTCCGATATGTCCCCCAGGGACATGCTGGCCGAACTGCGTAACGGTCACGTGGTGCTGCATCCGGTGACGATTCCGGAGGGCTATACGGCCGCGCAGATTGCCGAGCTGCTCGATCAAAATGGAGTTTCGGAGGGCAAGGAATTTCTGCGCCTGGTGCACGATCGAGCCTTTATCCAGACCCTCAGCCTCCAAGCGGACAGTCTTGAAGGCTATTTGTTCCCCAGCACTTACCGGCTGGCCAGGCGGGTCAAAAACAAGGACGTGATCGCAACGATGGTGAGCAGCCTCCGACAGGTCTTCACCCCCGAGTTGCAGGCCCGCGCAAAGGAGGTGAACATGAGCGTCCATGACGTGCTGACGCTTGCGTCGGTGATCGAAAAAGAGTCGGGCGTCGAGTCCGAGCGCGAGCTGGTATCGGCGGTGTTTCATAACCGCCTGCGCCAGCACATTCCCCTTCAGAGCGACCCGACCGTCATCTACGGGATTCGGAATTTTGACGGCAACCTGACCAAGAGGGACCTGGCCGACGCCGGTCCGTACAATACGTATCGCATCACCGGCCTTCCGCCTGGTCCCATTGCCAACCCCGGCGTCGGTGCCATCCGGGCGGCGCTCTATCCCGCGCCGACGACCTATCTGTATTTCGTGTCCCGCAACGACGGCACGCATCAGTTTTCCTCCACGTTGGCGGAGCATAACCGCGCGGTGGAACAGTACCAGCGCCGTCCGCATCGGCGTACGGCCAAACACATGTCATCAACGAGAGGCGGGACGTGAGCATGCCCTTCGAGCCCCATCAGGACCCGGCCGCCAGAATCGACCATACGGTGCTCCGCCCGGATGCGACGAGGACCGATATTCTGCGGATCTGCGAGGAGGCGGTGCAGTACGGATTCACGGTCGTCTTTGTGCCGCCCTGCTATGCCGCCGAAGCCGTCAAGACCCTCGCCGGTCGGCCCGTCCGTGTCGGGATCCCCGTCGGATTCCCGCACGGAATGCTGACGCCCGGCGCCAAAGTCGGCGAAGCCGTCGAAGCTGTCGGCCTGGGCGTCACGGTGCTGGATATGGTGATGAACGTCAGTCTCCTGAAATCTGGCGACGCGGCCTTGGTGCGGGACGATATCGCCGCCGTTGTGCAGGCCACGCCGGGCGCAGAGCACAAAGTCATTCTGGAGACCGGCTACCTGACGCGGGAGGAAAAACTCCTGGCCTGCCGGCTGGCGATCGAGGCGGGCGCCGACTATGTGAAGACCTCGACGGGGTTCGGCCCGGGAGGGGCGACGGTCGAGGATGTGCGGTTGTTGGCCCAGGCGGCGGCGGGCCGCGCCAAGGTCAAAGCCTCGGGGGGCATCCGCACCCTGGCCGCTGCGCAGGCGCTCCTGACCGCCGGAGCGGATCGGATCGGAACCAGTGCCGGCGTGGCTATCATGAACGAGTGGCGTGCTGCGTACATGTCGTCATGATGCCGCCGGGAGACGACACGTCCACTTCCTTCTACATCGGCCGGTACCAGGATTGAAAGGCGCACTGCATCGTGTCGTGGTCCAGCAGGGCTGCATCAGGCTGCTGGACAAGAGCCACCCCCGTTTCGACCTTCCCACGGCCGTTGTCTTCTGCAAGGTCGTTGCCGATGACGAGGTGTTGCGCATGGTCGCTCAGGCAGCGAATCAGGATGAACGTACGGTCGCATGAAGGAAACGATGATTCAACGCGTCATCCTCATCGTGCTGGATGGCCTGGGAGTGGGGGCCCTTCCGGACGCGGAGGCCTATGGGGATGTGGGGAGCAACACCCTTGCCCACGTGGCCGAGGCCGTTGGAGGACTGTCTCTGCCCAACTTGCAGCGGTTGGGGCTCGGGCATATCGGAGAGTTCGCCGGCCTGACGCGGGTGAGCGAGCCGGACGCCTGTTTCGGCAAGATGGCGGAGTTGTCCAACGGCAAGGATACCACGGTGGGTCATTGGGAACTGGCCGGCCTGGTTACCGACAGGCCCTTTCCGATCTATCCGAAGGGGTTCCCGGCGGAGCTGATCGAAGCGTTCGAGAAAACTGTCGGACGGAAGGTCTTGGGCAACCGGCCTGCGTCCGGGACGGACATCATCAAGGAGTTGGGCGAAGAACATGTTCGATCCGGGTCCCCCATCGTCTATACCAGTGCGGACAGTGTCTTCCAAATTGCCGCCCATGAAGAAGTGGTGCCGGTCCAGGCGCTCTACGGGATGTGCCGGGAAGCCAGGCGGCTGCTGCACCCACCGCATCAAGTCGCCCGTGTCATCGCCCGGCCGTTCATCGGCGAGCCGGGGAAGTTCGTGCGCACCGTCCATCGGCGAGACTTTTCACTGGAGCCGCCGAGTCCGACCCTGCTCGACCTGCTGAAAGCCGCCGGCCATCCGGTCATCGGGATCGGCAAAATCGAGGATATCTTCAAGGGGCGGGGCCTGACGCGATCCATCCATGCCGCGACCAATGAAGAGGGCATGCTCGAAACAAGCCGTGTGCTGGGGACGGTGCCGCGCGGATTGATTTTCGTCAATCTGGTGGAGTTCGACATGCTCTATGGCCACCGTAAGGACGCCACGGGCTATGCCCGAGCCCTCACGGAGTTCGATTACCGGCTGCCCGATCTGCTGGGCGCATTGCGCCAGGGAGATTTGCTCTGCCTGACCGGCGACCATGGGAACGACCCGGCCATGCCGGGCACGGATCATTCCCGCGAGTATGTGCCCCTCCTGGCCTATGGGCCGAGACTGGCGCGGGGCGTCAATCTCGGCGTGCGGCAAAGTCTGGCCGATCTCGGCCAGACGATTGCGGATGCGCTCCACGTGAATCGGTTGCCGTACGGAGAGAGCTTTCTGGATTCGCTCACGCGGGGATGAGAAGAAGCGGTTCACGGCCGGTCCCGCAAGGAGGCCCATGTCCTTCGAAGATCGATTGACGAAAATGGGGCTGGAGTTGCCGCTCCCGCCCAAGCCTGTGGCGACCTACGTTCCTGCCGTACAGGCTGGGGAATTGTTGTTTTTGAGCGGCGTCCTTCCGTTCCGCGACGGGAAGGTGACGCTCGCGGGCAAGCTGGGGCAGGACCTGACCGTCGAGCAGGGCTATGAGGAATCGCGGGTCGCCCTGCTCAATGCCCTGGCCATCGTGCGGAGCCACCTCGGCACGCTCGACCGGGTGAAGCAGGTGGTGCGTCTGG
>SYGV01000037.1 GCA_005799365.1 Nitrospiraceae bacterium | reverse complement strand
GGACATCATTGCCGCCGCACGGACCAGGATCAACCATCCCATCGCCGCCTACCAGGTCAGCGGGGAATACAGCATGATCAAGGCGGCGGCACAAGCCGGCTGGCTGGACGAGACCCGCGCCATGCTGGAATCCCTCCTCTCGATCAAACGGGCCGGCGCCGATCTGATTCTGACCTACTTCGCAAAAGACGCAGCCCGGCTGCTTCACGGCTGATGTAATGAAGATCACCAGAGGCCTGGGCGAACACAAGCGGTCTCCCTATCCCGTCCTGACGATCGGGAATTTCGACGGCCAGCATCGGGGCCACCAGGCCTTGCTTCAGACCGTCGTACGGACCGCCGCCAAAACCGACGGCACTCCGATGGTGCTGACCTTCGACCCGCATCCGATTACCGTCCTGAGGCCAGGCCTTGAGCTGTCGCTCTTGACCCCCCTTGAAGAAAAGCTCACCCGCTTCCAAGACGCCGGCATCGAGGAGGTTCTCTTTCTCACATTCAACGCCGCCTTATCGGCGTTGACGCCTGAGGAATTCGTGCACCATGTGCTCGGGGAGGGGATCGGAGTCAAGGAACTCTTTGTCGGCCGGCAGTTTGCGTTCGGGAAAGGCCGAGCGGGGCACATGGACGACCTGCTCCGTCTCAGCGCCCAGAACGGCTTTCGCGTCCATGCGGTCGCCCCGGTGCTGGTAGACGGGGAGGTAGTCAGCTCCACCAGGGTCCGGCAGCTGGTGCAAGCCGGGGAACTGCGTGCAGCCGCTCACTGCCTGGGCCGTCCTTATGGATTCAACGGCACCGTGGTCACGGGCGCCCAGCGGGGCCAGAGCCTGGGATGGCCGACCGCCAACCTCCATTTGCCGCGGGGCCTTGCGCTCCCACCGGATGGGGTGTATGCCACGATGGCGCACTGGAGAGGGAACCGGCTCGCCTCGGCCTCCTACATCGGAACACGCCCGACGTTTGATGCGGGTGAACGGCTTTTGGAGGTGCATCTTCTGGATCAGCGGGTGCAGTTGTACGGACAGGAGATCCGGGTCGAGTTCATCGAACGCATCAGGGGCGATCTGCGCTGTGACTCGGCGCAGGAGCTATCCGCCCGCATTGAGCTGGACGTGCGGCTGGCCAGGGAAGCATTGGCCGGCCCGCCGCAGACCCTGGCCGAAGCCTAGAAGGAGGCCATTATCTCGTGCACCGCATCGCCCGGACGCAGAGAAAATCCACGCAACTGGCTCGGCTCGTCGCCAGGACAGCGAAGGCCACCGGCCTCATTGAGCCGGGCCAGAGGCTCCTAGTCGCGGTCTCCGGGGGACCGGACTCCGTGGCGCTCCTCTCAGTCCTGAACGAGCTGGCGCCAGCCTGGAGGCTGACACTCCATGCGGCCCACATCAACTACGGACTGCGCGGGAAGGAGTCGGAGGAAGACAGCTGGTTCGTGGCCCGGCTCTGCGATCGCTTGGGGATTGCGCTGCACAGCGAACGAGTCACCGTGGCGCGCAAGGGGAGCGCCGACGATCGTTCGTCGTTCCAAGAGCGTGCCCGGGAGGCTCGGTATCTGATTCTGACAGAACTGGGCCGAACGTTGACGGCGGACAGGATCGTCCTCGGCCATCAAGCAGACGATCAAGCCGAGACCGTGCTCATGTGGATGCTGCGCGGGGCCGGCGTTGGCGGGCTGGCCGGCATCCCGCCGATCCGCGAATCCCTCTTCATCCGTCCGCTCCTTGGCATTGCTCGTGACGCGATCCTGAAGTACCTGTGGAGTCGCGAGTTGCCGTTCCGGCTCGACTCGAGCAATGCCTCGCCCCTCTATTTGCGGAACCGCATCCGTCACGAATTGCTGCCCGCCATGAAGCGGTTCAACCCGGCGATTGTCGAGGGCTTGGCGCGCCAAGCGGACATTCTCCGCGAAGACGATGCCTACTTGCACCGGTTGGCGCATGAAGCGATGGGCCCACTGGTGCATGTAAGCGATCAGGGGGTCGCGGTCGACAGGACCGGCTTTCTGGCCCTTCCCGTGACGCTCCAACGACGGATTCTCCGTATCCTCCTCCAGGATCTGCATCCGCGCCGCAAAGGGCCTGGATTCAGGACCATCGCGCCGATCCTTGAGACCGTGTTCCAGGGAAGGACCGGAGCAAGCGTCACCATCCAAGGCGTACGGGTCACCCGCGAGTATACAGCCGTCCGACTCCAGCCGGATCCGCCCTCATGCGTGACCGTCACCGCCGCCGGTGATGCGACGATCTTCGCCGCCGAGGGGCTGGCCCTGCCGGTCCCCTCATTAATCCATTGGCCCCTCACCGGCCAGCTGATTCGAGCCGGCCTGGGCCCTCAATTTTTTCCATCAAGCCGGGCCATTTCGCGCAACCAGGCCTGCCTTGACCTCGATCGCCTGTCCACACCGCTGACCGTACGGTCCTGGAAACCAGGCGATGCGTTTCAACCGGCGGGGATGGGAGGACGGACGAAGAAATTGCAGGATTATTTCTCGGACATCAAGCTGCCGCGCCACGCGCGTGCACACGTCCCCATTGTCTTGGCCCAAGAGGGCATCCTCTGGGTGGCGGGCCATCGGACCGATCATCGGTTTTACGCTCGGTGCGGCACGCAGCGGACCCTGCTGCTTGAACTGCTGGAGCCCACGTCAGAAGGAGGAACAGGCTGAATGGAACGTATTTTTGGGCGCCCGATCGTCACGCAGGAGCAGATGCGCACTCGCATCAAGGACCTCGGCCGACAAATTGCCTCAGACTATGCCAACAAGGACCTCATTCTGGTCGGCATTCTCAAAGGCGCTTTTGCCTTTTACGCGGACCTGGCCCGCGCCATCCGCATCCCGTTGCGGGTGGATTTTCTGGTGGTCTCCAGTTACGGCTCCCGGGCCAAGACATCGGGCAAGGTCAAGATGGTGACGGATTTGACGGAGAACATTGCCGGTCGGGACGTGCTGCTGGTGGAGGATATCGTCGACTCGGGGCTGACCGCGCAGCACCTGACCAAGACTCTTTCCAAGCGGAAACCCAAATCGATCAAGGTCTGTGCGTTGCTGAACAAGCCGGACCGCCGCCAGGTGACGGTGCATGTGGATTATGTGGGCTTTGAGATTCCCGACAAATATGTGATCGGCTACGGCTTGGACTACCAGCAGAAATATCGCAATCTTCCTTATTTGGCCGTCCTGGACCAGGTCGATGAAGAAGGAGAGGCGACCTAGCAATCGGTTGTCAGCATTCGGACAACTGTGTTACTATCCGCAGTCGGTTTGATTCCTTGCCCGGCTGGTGTGAAGGCTGAGGAGGAGTGATGAATTCTCGGGTGAAAAATTTGCTGTTCTGGGTCGTGGTGGGTCTGTTCATGATCCTGCTGTTCAACTTGTTCAGCGTACCCACCCATGCGCCGGAAGAGGACGTGATTTTCAGCGATTTCATGGCCCAACTCGATAAAGGCGAGATCACAAAGGTGATCATCAAGGCGAATCATATTAGCGCCATTCTCAAGGATGGCACGCGGATTCGCACCTACTCGGCCGACTACCCGGATATGGTGAAGGTCCTGCGGGAACGGAACGTGCAGATCGAGGTCAAGCCGCCGGACGAAAACCCCTGGTACATCACGTTTCTCGTCACCTGGGGACCGTTCATCCTGTTTCTGGGACTCTGGTTCTTCCTCATGCGGCAGATGCAGATCGGGGGCAATAAGGCCCTGTCCTTCGGCAAGAGCCGGGCCCGGATGCTGACCGAAGAACGCAAGAAGATTACCTTCTCGGATGTGGCCGGCATTGATGAGGCCAAGGAGGAGGTGGCGGAGATCATCGAGTTCCTCAAGGATCCGCGCAAGTTTCAGAAACTGGGGGGGCGTATTCCCAAGGGCGTCCTGATCGTCGGTCCTCCCGGCACGGGCAAGACCCTCCTGGCCAAGGCCATCGCCGGGGAAGCCGGGGTGCCATTTTTCAGCATCAGCGGGTCCGACTTCGTGGAGATGTTCGTGGGCGTCGGCGCATCGCGGGTTCGCGATCTCTTCGAACAGGGGAAGAAACACGCGCCGTGCATCAT
>SYGV01000036.1 GCA_005799365.1 Nitrospiraceae bacterium | reverse complement strand
GGACCCTTTGTAGAGCTTCACGCGCACCGTGCCGCTCACGTCTTTCTGCGCCTCGTCGAAGGCGGTCTGCAACATCGTCCGCTCCGGGGCATACCAGTAGCCGTAGTAGATCAGCTCGGCGTAACGGGGGATCAAGCTGTCGCGCAGGTGCAGGACCTCCCGGTCCAGCGTCAGGGATTCCAATCCCCGGTGCGCCGCATGGAGGATCGTGCCGCCCGGCGTTTCGTACACGCCGCGGGACTTCATGCCCACGTAGCGATTCTCCACCAAATCCACCCGCCCGACCCCGTGCTCGCCGCCCAGGCGATTCAAATGGGCCAGGAGCGTGGCCGGGCTCATGCGCTTCCCGTCCACCGCCACCGGGTCCCCCTGCTGGTACTCGATCTCGACGAAGCGGGGCTTGTTCGGCGCCTTCTCCGGCGAGACCGTCAACTGGAAGATTTCATCGGGCGGCGCCGCCCAGGGGTCCTCCAGAATGCCGCCTTCGTAGCTGATGTGAAACAAGTTCGGGTCCGTACTGTACGGCTTGGCCTTGGTGGCGGTGACCGGAATCCCGTATTGCTCCGCGTACTCGATCAACTCGCGCCGCGATTTCATCGTCCAGTCGCGCCAGGGGGCGATGATCCGCACCCGCGGGTCCAGGGCCATGTAGGTGAGCTCGAACCGGACCTGGTCGTTGCCCTTGCCGGTCGCGCCGTGCGAGACCGCATCGGCCCCTTCCTTCTGCGCCAGCTCGATCTGTCGCTTGGCGATCAAGGGTCTGGCGATGGACGTCCCCAACAGATAGGTGCCTTCGTAGACCGCGTTGCCCCGCAGCATCGGGAAGACATGGTCTTTGACAAAGGTCTCGCGCAGGTCTTCGACGTAGACTTTCGAGGCGCCGACTGCGAGGGCCTTGGCCTTCACGGCCTTGAGGTCTTCCCCCTGCCCCAGATCGGCGCAGAAGGCCACGACCGTGCAATCGTAGGTCTCCAGCAGCCATCGGAGGATCACGGACGTGTCCAAACCGCCCGAATAGGCCAAAACGACTTTGTTGATCTTGCGCTGCTTCATGTCCTTCTCTTTCTCCGTGGGGCGAGCGGCGCGGAACGGCAATGCCTAGTGCCTCGAGTCCATAGCTCCGCGCCTGGCAAGCAATTCGACCAGAATGGCTTTCTGCATGTGCAGCCGGTTTTCCGCCTGGTCCAACACGACGGACTGGGGGCCGTCGAGCAGGCCGGCCGTGATCTCTTGCCCTCGGTGCGCCGGCAGGCAGTGCATGACGATGGCGTCCGGCTTGGCTTCTTTGGCCAGGCGTTCGTTGAGTTGGTACGGGGCCAGTTCCTTCAGGCGCCGGTTCTGTTCCCGTTCCTGCCCCATGCTGATCCACACGTCGGTGTATAGGACATCGGCCTCCTTGACCGCCAGCAGGGGGTCCCGGACGAGCTCGATCGAGGCCCCGGTGCCGGCTGCCGCAGCGTGCGCCTCCCTGACGATCCGGGGGTCCGGTTCGTAGCCGCTCGGACAGGCCAGACTGATCGCCATCCCGGTTTGAGCCGCGGCTTCGATCAGCGAATTGGCCACGTTATTCCCGTCCCCGACGTAGGTGAGCTTGATGCCGCGCAACCGGCCCTTCCGTTCCTTGATCGTCAGCAGGTCCGCCAGCGCCTGGCAGGGGTGGCAGAGGTCCGTCAGCCCGTTGATGACGGGAATGGTGGCTTCGCGCGCCCACTCCTCGACGATCGTATGGTCGTAGGTCCGGATCACGAGCCCGTCCAGATAGCGGGAGAGCACGCGGGCCGTATCCGCGACGCTTTCGCCGCGGCACAGCTGGATGTCCGCCGCGGAGAGAAACAGCGATTGTCCGCCGAGCTGGCTCATCCCGGCTTCGAAGGAGACCCGCGTGCGCGTGGAGGGTTTCTCGAACAGGAGGCCCAGGGTCATCCCGCGCAGGGGCTGGTGCAAGGCGCGTCGCCGCCGCAGGGTTTTGAGCCTGGCGGCCAGCGCGAGCAGGCGGGTGACACGGGCGGCCGGGAGCGCCGCCACCGTCAGCAGGTCCTTGTCTTCCGGCGTCCCGCCTCCGTTCGACCGAGCCGATCGAAGCCCGCGGGGCCCCCTCCGTTTTCCCGTTTGCGCTCTTCGTGAGAACACTGACCCGCTCCCCATGGCTGTCGATCGTAACGATCTTGCGCGAACGTGAGTATCGTGCCGCCGGCTAGACCCGTTTGCTGAGGACCGCGGACAGGGTCTCCAGCAACCGGTCGATCTCGCGTTGGGCGATGATGAGGGGCGGAATGAACCGCAGTACCCGTTCCGCCGTGCAGTTGATCAGAAGCCCGCGCGCCAGACAGTCCGCGGCGACGGGCTTGCCGTCGATCGTGAGTTCCAGGCCCTGCAGCAGTCCAAGCCCGCGCGCCTCCTCCACGACGGGGAGCCGCTCTGCGATGTCGTTCAGCCCCTTGGCCAAATACTCCCCCATGCGTCGCCCCTGCTCCAAGACCTTGCCTTCCAGCAAGACCTCGAAGACCGCCAGGGCGGCGGCGCAAGCCAGGGGATTCCCGCCGAAGGTGGAGGCATGGGTCCCGGGCGTGAAGGCCGCGGCCACCGGGTCCGTCGCCAGGCAGGCGCCGATCGGCAGGCCGCCGCCCAGCCCCTTGGCGAGGGTCATGATGTCTGGCGCGACGCCCAATTGTTCGTAGGCGAACAGGGTGCCGGTGCGGCCCATGCCGGATTGAACTTCGTCACATACCAGCAGGATTTCATGCCGCCGCGACACCTCAGCCAGTTCCTCGAAGAACTTCCGGGGAGGTACGACGTATCCGCCCTCGCCCTGGATCGGCTCCAGCACGATGGCTGCGACTTCCTGGGCCGGCACTATCGTCTTTAAGATCCGATCCTCTTTAAGATCCGATCCTCGAGAACCTTGACGCACTCGACCGAGCAGGTTTCAACCTGCT
>SYGV01000035.1 GCA_005799365.1 Nitrospiraceae bacterium | reverse complement strand
GCACGAGATCGTCGGCCGCGTCACCCGCGTCGGCAATGCCGTGACCCGCTTCAAGGTCGGCGACCTGGCCGGGGTCGGCTGTTTCGTGGACTCCTGCGGCGCCTGCGAGGGCTGCCGCGCGGGCGAGCAGCAATATTGCGAGACGATGCCGGTCTGGACCTACAACGCCCAGGACAAGCACGGCGCGCCGACCCTCGGCGGCTACTCCGGTCAGATCGTCGTGGACGAACCCTTTTGCCTGAAGATGCCCGCCGGCCTCGCGCCGGCCGGCGCGGCGCCGCTCCTCTGCGCCGGCATCACGACCTACTCGCCCCTGCGCCGCTGGGGCGTCGGCAAGGGCCACAAGCTGGCCGTGGTAGGCCTGGGCGGGCTGGGCCACATGGGAGTCAAGTTCGGCAAGGCCTTCGGCGCGGAAGTGACCGTGCTCAGCCGCTCCGACGACAAAAAGCAGGACGCCCTGCGCCTCGGCGCAGCCGACCATCAGGCCACGGGCAATCCGGAGACCTTCGCGAAGCTTGCCCGGCGGTTCGACTTCATCCTCGACACGGTCTCGGCCCCGCACGACTTCAACGCCTATTTGGAACTGCTCAAGACGGACGGCACCATGATCCTGGTCGGGGCGCCGCCCACGCCGACGCCGCTGTCCTCCTTCTCGCTCGTGCTGCGCCGCCGGCGGCTGGTCGGCTCGCTCATCGGCGGCATCCGCGAAACGCAGGAGATGCTCGACTTTTGCGGCCGGCACGGTATCGTCTGCGACATCGAGACCATCCCGATCCGGCAGGTCAACGAGGCCTACGAACGGGTGCTGAAAGGCGACGTGCGCTACCGCGTCGTCATCGACATGAGCACCCTGTGACGGGCCTGAGTCGATACGGTCCGGCCCTC
Organism: Nitrospiraceae bacterium; assembly: GCA_005799365.1. Lineage (GTDB taxonomy): Bacteria > Nitrospirota > Nitrospiria > Nitrospirales > Nitrospiraceae > SYGV01. The sequence continues at coordinate 5,448 of SYGV01000035.1, read as the reverse complement.
CTCCTCCTGGCCCTGGCCGGCTGCGCGCAGCCGCTGCAACCGACGCAACCGATCCAGGGCGAAACGCCCCCGTCCCTCTCGCGGGCCGCGCCCCCGGCGACGGCGGAGGGGATCGCCTCGATGGACTATTGGCGGGACGTGCAGCCGATCCTCGAACGCCGTTGCGTCGTCTGCCACGGCTGCTACGACGCCCCCTGCCAGTTGAACCTCAGCGCCTACGAGGGCCTGTCCCGTGGCGCGCACAAGAAACCGGTCTACGACACCACCAGGCTGCTCAAGGCTGAGCCGACGCGCCTGTTCCTGGACGCCCAGTCGCTCGCGGACTGGCGGAAGAAAGACTTTTTCCCCGTTCTGGCCGAACCGGCGCAGCCGACCGAGGCGGCGCGCCAAGCCGGCCTGTTGGCGCGCATGCTGGCGCTCAAGCGGGCCCACCCCCAGCCGGCCCAGTCGCCCCTGCCCGACTCGTTCGACTTCTCGTTGAACCGCGACCAGCAATGTCCCACCGAGACCGAATTCGACGGCTTTGCGGACAAGCATCCGCTCTGGGGCATGCCCTACGGCCTGCCCGGGCTGACCGAGCGCGAACACGAGACCCTGATCAGGTGGATCGGACAAGGCGCCCCCTACCGGGAGCCGGCCCCCCCGCCGTCCGACTATGACGCGCCGGTCCGGGACTGGGAGGCCTTCCTCAACGGCGAGCAGCCCAAGCAGCGGTTGATGAGCCGCTACCTCTACGAGCACCTGCACTTGACCCACTTGTATTTCGAGGGCCTCCCCGACCGGCGCTGGTTCCGCCTGGTCCGCTCCCGCACGGCGCCGGGTCAGCCCATCGACCCGATCGCCACGCGCCGCCCCTACGACGATCCCGGCCCGGGCCGCTTCTACTACCGGCTCCAGTTGGACCGGTCCAGCCTGTTGGCCAAGACACACATTCCCTATGCGCTCGGCCCGGCGCGCAAGCAGCGGTATCAGGAGCTGTTCCTCGACGTCCCCTACGACGTCCGCTCGCTCCCCTCCTACGATCCGGCCGTTGCCTCCAACCCCTTCATCACCTTCCAGGCGCTGCCCGTCCGCTCGCGCTACAAGTTTCTGCTCGACGACGCCCACACCTTCGTCATGCAGTTCATCAAGGGGCCGGTCTGCCGGGGCCCGGTCGCATTGGATGTCATCGAGGACCGCTTCTGGGTCTTCTTCGTGGACCCGGACAGCGCCGCCCTCAACCACATCGAGGACCTCCTGGCGCGCGAGAGCAAGCACCTCTATCTGCCGACCGGAGAAAGCGCCGGCCGGCTGGGCCTAGTGTCCTGGTTGAAGTATTCCCGCATGCAGAACCAGTTCCTCCAGGCCAAGCAGGTTTATCTCGAAAACCTGCAACTGAACGACGAGGCCGCCGAGCTGGCCTTCATCTGGGACGGAAGAGGGTGGAACCGGAATGCGGCCCTGACCGTCTTCCGCCATGCCGACAGCGCCTCCGTCGTGCAAGGCTTCGTCGGCGACAACCCGAAAACCGCCTGGCTCGTCTCCTACGACTTGTTCGAGCGGATCTACTACCTGCTGGTCGCCGGCTTCGACGTCTTCGGCTCCGTGGGGCACCAGCTCGACACGCGCCTCTACATGGACTTCCTGCGCATGGAGGGAGAATTCAACTTCCTGCTGCTCCTGCCCATGCAGATGCGGGAAAAGGAGCGGGACTACTGGTACCGGGACGCGCACCAGTCGGTGAAGGACTACGTCTACGGCAGCCGCATCCACTTCGACTACGAAAGCAGCATCCCCTACCGGACCAACAGGCCCAAGGAGGAGCTCTTCGACCTCCTGCGCCAGCGGCTCACCGGCTCGCTGAACCAGGCCTACGATCTCCAGGGCGAACCGGATGCGGAGCTGCGCAAACAACTGACCGAACTGGCGCGGATCAAGGGCCGGGCCCTGCAATGGCTGCCCGAAGTCATGTTTCTGGCCGTCACGGAGGGGGCAGGGCCGGAGAGCCGGACGGAGGATCGCCCGGAGATTCGCAATGACCGCATATACACGGTAATCCACGACGAGGCGTACAGCAACATCGCCTCGCTCTTCAACCTGGAGGCCCGCCGCCTGCCGGATGAAGACACCCTGACCCTCGCGCGCGGCATCGTCGGCGCCTACCCCAACGCCTTCTACCGGGTCGAGCGGGCCAAGCTGCCTGCGTTCACCGCGGCCGTCGCCGGCATGACGAACGAAGAGGACTACCGGAAGTTCGTCGAGCGCTTCGGCGTGCGACGGACCAGCCAGGATTTCTGGCCGCACAGCGACCAGATGCACAAGGCCTATCGCCAAATAGCCCCGATCGAGTCGGGCCTGTTCGACTACAACCGGCTGGAGAATCGGTAGAGACTGAGAAGACTGGAACGGACAGGAAAGCCCCTTGAGGAGAGTAAAAAGTAACGGATCCCTCTGCTGGAGCCGCTGCCGATTGCGGAAAGTATGGTACAACCACCTGGTCTTGGGAGCAGTCTGATGCGCGCGATCGGATGGAGCCTCGTCGTTCTGCTGGTGGCCGGCTGTGCCGGCGCGCCGGCGCCCCGACCGGAAGCGGCCCCGGCTCACCCGGAACAGTCCATTCAATTCGTCCAGACGACCGGCACCTCCCATTGGCCGAAGCAGCCGATGAAGGGCTCGGTCTGGGTGAAGGGGCCCAAGGGGCCGGGGTCGGACGAGGCGCTGATCGTGGCGCGGGGGGCGCTGCTGATGAAGGGGTTCGACGTGGTCGAGCGCGACAAGCTCGGCGCGCTGCTGAAGGAGCAGGAGACCCAGCTCCAGTACGGCGACGACCAGTCGCAGGTAAGCGTGGGGAAGCTGGTGGGGGCGCAGCTGGTCGCCTTCGTCGAGACGGCCAGCGCCGCGGGCAAGGGCTACTATGAAGACGGGTTCGACGTGAGCGTGTCCGTACGCGTGGTGGGCGTGGAAACGGGCGAGGTCTTCTCCCTCGGCCAGGCCCGCTGGACCCATCCGGTGGCCTCCCCGACCTACGGCATCGACCGGCTCGCGACCCAGGCGGTCCTGCGGGCCTTCTGCCAGACCGACCAGTGGGAGGATGCCTCTCCCCAAAACGGCTGGTCCGGCCGCTGCCGGCAGTAGCGGTCAACCGGTAGGCGTGCCGGATATTCCGAGGGCCGCCGCCAACGGAACGGCCCAGATGCGATCCGCCAATTGTTTGGCCCGTTCCCCTGTGTGCAGCAGGATGTCATGCGGCGCCGCGTTGCCATATTCCATCAGAAAGAGTCGGAGACGTTGGGTATCCGCCGCCCGAGGACGGCCGCGGGACGGAGCGGAACAAGTTTCGCGACGGATCACCTTCGAGCCGATCGCGCCGGTCAAGAACCATGAGCAAACCCTGTACGGGCTCCGGTATGCGACCAGGGCCTGGCGCACCGGGAAGCCGACCCCGTTTCACGAAGAGGTCGGGCACTGGTTCTGAGACCCGAAGGAAAAGCACCTCCCGTGCTGTTTTATCGTGCCGCGCGGCATCGCCGTCGTGGCCGAGGGGACGGCGGAACCCATGGCGCAATTCTTCACGCTCGCCGCGGAGGTCGGGTCGGAGACCTACGGCATCTGCTCGACCCGGTTCCTGGACCGGGAGTTCAAGACGGTCCGCTATGAACTGACCGTCGCCGTCTACGACGACCAGACCTTCAGCTACGAGGAGGACATGCAGTTGCGCATCAAGGGACAGAAGGAACGGTTCCACCACCGAGACAAGAACCGCTTGAAGCGCGCACAGTCCGCCTAAGGCGCAAGTGTCATCGCGGTCGTTCCGCCGCAAGCCGGGCCGGCACAGGCCATTGCGGCCATTGGTCCGCACATCCGCAACCCAGGCGAAACCTGGGGAGACTTATTATCATGATGCACATCTTTCCGTTGCTCGCCTGCCCACCTCAATGTAGAATACCGCCTCTCGGCAAAGACTTTGTTTTTTAGGATGGTTTTGTCCGAGAGCATTGCTCAACCGGATCCCGGCAGGCTTCGCGCATGAATCAGATCGTCCTCATTGCCCTGCGAAGGCCATACACCTTCGTCGTGCTTGCGATTTTGATCGTGCTATTCGGCACCATGTCGGTGTCCAAGTCGCCGACCGATGTCTTCCCGAACATCAAGATCCCCGTCATCTGCGTCGTGTGGGCATACGGCGGCCTGCTGCCGGCCGACGTCTCCGGACGTATCACCTTCTACTTCGAGCGCGCCCTGACCTCGACGGTGGAAGGCGTCAAACACATCGTGAGCCATTCCTACTACGGCAGCAGCATCGTCAACATCTTTCTTCAGGACGGAGTCAATCTGGCCGGCGCCGAGGCCGAGGTCGCGGCGATCGCGCAGACGGTGGTCAAAGCGCTGCCGCCGGACATTTCACCGCCCATGATCATGCGTCTGGAAGCCTCCTCCGTGCCGGTGGCCATGCTGCAGGTGACCTCCGACACGATGACGCCGGCGGAGCTCTACAACCTGTCCGTCATGCAAATCCGTCCCCTGCTGGTCACGATCCCCGGGGCGATCCTTCCGGCCCCCTACGGGGGCAACCCTGTCATGCTGCTGGTCTCCCTCGATCAGCAAAAATTGCTCGCCCGCCAGCTCACCGCGACGGACATTCACAAGGCCTTCGGAAATCAGAACATCGTGCTGCCGGCAGGCGACCAGAAGATCAAGGCGACCGACTGGATGGTCCAGACCAACGCGACGCCGATGCAGGTCGAGGATTTCAACAACATCCCGATCAAGCGCGAAGGCAACAGCTACATCTACATGCGCGACGTCGCCGATGTGCGCCTCGCCGGCCCGCCGCAAACCAACGCCGTGCTCGTGGACGGCAAACAGGCCGTCCTGATCGTCGTCATGAAGAGCGGCGAGGCCTCGACCCTGGACGTGGTGGACGGGGTCAAGAAGGCGATCCCGCGCATTGAAAAAATCGTGCCGCCGGGGGTGAAAATCAAAATCCTCAACGACGCCTCGATCTTCGTCAAGGATGCGATCACGGACGTGGTGCAGGAAATGGCGACCGCCGCCGCGCTGACCGGGCTCATCGTGCTGCTGCTGCTCGGCTCGTGGCGGGCGACGGTCATCGTCGCCACCTCGATCCCGCTCGCCATCCTGACCTCCATCATCGGCCTGCACGTGATCGGCGAGTCGCTGAATCTCATGACCCTGGGCGGATTGGCGCTCGCGGTCGGCATTTTGGTCGACGATGCAACCGTGATGATCGAGAACATCGACACCCATCTTGCCATGGGCAAGCCGCTGGAATCGGCAATCATCGACGCCGCCAACCAGATCGTCATCCCGACGCTCGTCGCCACGCTCTGTATCGCCATCGTTTGGTTTCCGCTCTTCCAATTGAGCGGCGTGTCCGGCTATTTGTTCATGCCGATGGCGGAGGCGATCATCTTCGCGATGCTGGCCTCCTTCATCCTGTCGCGCACG
>SYGV01000034.1 GCA_005799365.1 Nitrospiraceae bacterium | reverse complement strand
CTACTACCAGCCGGAAGCCTATATCCCCCACACCGACACCTACATCGCCAAAGACGCGTCGATCAACGACGCAATCGACCAGATGCGGCACTCCGCCACCCGCTCGCTCTTGGAACGGAACGACGTGCTGATCGTGTCATCCGTCTCCTGCATCTACGGCCTCGGCTCGCCGGAGGTCTACCACAACATGCTGCTCTACCTCGAAGAGGGGATGGAAATCCGGCGCGAGCAGATTCTGGCCAAGCTGGTGGAGATTCAGTATGCCCGCAACGATACGGACTTTCACAGGGGGACTTTCCGGGCCCGCGGTGACGTCATCGAAATCTTTCCCGCCGCCTCCGATGCCCACTCGGTGCGCATTGAGCTGTTCGGCGATACCGTGGATGCGATACACGAAATCGACCCGCTCACCGGCAAGTCGCTGGCCAGACTGCCGAAAGTGCCGATCTATCCGAATACCCACTATCTGATCGCGCCGGATCGCTACGAGCGGGCCCTGAACGGCATCGAGACGGAATTGGACGCGCGCATCGCCGAGTTCAAAGCCCGCAACCAGTTGCTGGAGATGCAGCGCATCGAGCAGCGGACGAAGTTCGACCTGGAGATGATCCGGGCCATGGGCTACTGCCACGGCATCGAGAACTATTCCCGCCACTTGAGCGGCCGATCGGCCGGCGAACCTCCGCCGACGTTGCTGGATTATTTCCCCAAGGACTTCCTGATGATCATCGACGAGTCCCACGCGACGATCCCGCAAGTGCAGGGAATGTACGAAGGCGACCGGTCCAGAAAGAAAAGCCTCGTGGACTATGGGTTCCGTCTGCCCTCGGCGTTCGATAACCGACCGCTGACCTTCAAGGAGTTCGAGCGCATCATCCACCAGGTCGTCTATGTGTCGGCCACGCCCGGCTCGTATGAACTGGAGCATGCCGGCGCGTCCGTGGTGGAACAGATCATTCGGCCGACCGGCCTGATGGACCCCCAGATTGAGGTGCGGCCGGCGCGCGGGCAGGTGGACGACTTGCTCGGGCAAGTGAAGGCCGAGGTGTCGCGCGGCAACCGGGTGCTGGTGACGACGCTCACGAAGCGGATGGCCGAAGACCTGACCGAGTACTATCACGACCTGGGGGTAAAGGTCCGGTATCTCCATTCCGACATCAAGACCCTGGAGCGGGCCGAGATCGTGCGGGACCTCCGACGGGGCCTGTTCGACGTCTTGGTGGGCATCAACTTGCTGCGGGAAGGACTGGACATTCCGGAGGTCAGCCTCGTGGCGATCCTGGACGCGGACAAGGAAGGCTACCTCCGGTCGCATCGCTCGTTGATCCAGACGGCCGGCCGGGCGGCCCGGCACAGCGAGGGGCGGGTGCTCTTTTATGGGGATCGCGTGACGGACTCCATGACGCTGGCCATCGAGGAAACGGGGCGTCGCCGCCGTATCCAGGCCGACTACAACGAGGCGTATGGCATCACGCCGGAGAGCGTGAAGAAGAGCATCCCGGCGTTGGAATACAAGATGGCGGAGCTGGATTATGTGCAGCTGGAGTTGGCCGCTGAGCCAGAAGCCGCCTACAGCGGGGACGCGGAAGAGCTGCTCCGCACACTCGAAGTCGAGATGAAGGCGGCGGCCAAGGACCTGGCGTTCGAGCGGGCTGCCGAACTGCGCGACCGGATTCGTGCGCTGCGGCTCAAAGAATTGGAGGTCTGAAAAACAGAAAGTCTATCAAGCAGAAAAGTTCCAAACTTCCCAAAACAATTCGACTTTCCAACTTGTAGACATTGCGACTTTTTTGACTGACGTTACGCTTGCTTGTAGAGGTAGATGCCCAGAAAGATGCCCAGAAAAGTGAGGAGATTCATCTTCAGCGTGAACCCGAGCGTGAACTTGAGGAGGATGAGGTCAACGGTCAGAGGCGGCTGGATGCCGGGCGTGATGGCGGTTGAAAACAGGCTTTGGGTTGCGCCCTGGGGAGCGATGGCCCGCAAGGTTTCTCCCAGCACCCCGCCGAACAAGCCTCCCAGCAGGATGAAGAGCAGTAAGATCAAGGGTGATTTCTTCATACGATCCCGTCCGGCCTGGAACCCCAATTATCTGTAAGTGAAATTTCGGGCACGATAGCGAAATGGCTGCGGGAAGTCAAGAAATGGCTGCCGGGGGGGGCAACGATCGTCTACAGAATCGTCCAAGAATCAGGCTGTGCGGTTTCAGCACGGCCCTCGGCTTGGCGTTGGTCCTCTGGCCAGCCGGGTCCGGGTCGGCCTTCGACTGGTTCCCGACCGATCAGGAGATGCAGAAATTCCATCGGAGCTGGAATCCGCAGACCCACGGGTCCATGTACATCGCTTCCGCTGACTTGCAGGCCCAGGGCCAGTGGGGGCTCTGGGCGTTCGCCTACGGCAAGTTGACCAGCCACCAGTTCGGGAGTTCATTGGCTGCCACCGGGACTGGGGCACCGTTCCACCAGGACGCCATCGCGCTGGGCACGGTGATCGATTACAGTTTGACCGATCACGTCACGCTCAGCGTGAGTGCCGCCCTGACGTCCTGGGATTCGGATCGGCCGAGCGGGAACCAGTCCTCCGGGCGGGAGAACGCCACGGGCCTAGACGATATCGGGCTGATCATGGTCACGCGCCACTTGGTCCAGGACCCGGACGGATGGCAACCGTCGGTCGGCACCTTTAGCCGCATCTCGCTTCCGTCCAGCCGATGGGCCGGCATGCCCTCGATCCCCGGCGGTTTCATCCCGGTCACGCCTCGTCCGAGCGTCCGCCACGGTGCCCTCGCTTTCACCGAAGGGCCCACCTTTCGGAAAAACCTCGAGCCCTTCCGCCTCAGCGGAATGGTCATGTACACGTACCATGCGCCGGGGAGCGAGGGCGACAAGACCGTCTATCCGGGCGATTTTCTGGACGCCCGCGTCGGCCTCGAATATGTGGCTCAGGATAAGCAGGGTTTCGGCCTTCTCGTGGACGGGGTCGTCCAAGCCGGGTTGCCGTACCGGCTGGACGGGCATGCCATCACGACCGACCACAAGGACTTTGTGCTGATCGGCACGGCAGTCGCCGTGGAGTACAGATTCACCCCCGAATGGGTGGGCTCCATTGGGGCCCTGTTCCCCCTAGCCGGCCAGAGCACTATGGATGCTATCTATCCGTCGTTCTCGATAAAATACTTCTGGGGCCGGGAGTGACGCCGGCGGCGGGCGGTGCGCCTGCTGATCCGGGAGGCGTTTTGCGGAGGCTGCGCACGCAGGCGCGGGGCGCGTGGTGGCGCTGGTGACGGAAGAGGTGGTCAGCGCCCAGGCGGTGGCCCAGTTGCACGCGTCCCCGCTGGGCGATGCCTAGCAATATCTGTTCCTCGATGGGGTCAGTCTGCGGGTACGGCATCGGCCTTCAGTGCTCCTCTTCGGCATGCCTGGGCCTATCTGATACAGGGTCGGCCTGACCACAGGGAAACTTGAGATGGGCGGGGCTTCGCCCTGAGAAATTGCCTCTGTTTGGGCCGTGCAGAAGGCCGGCGGCCCTACTTCTGTCCTTGACTTCTCACACCTCGGTTGTTTAGACTGCCCGATGCTCTTTTTTGAGATATTTCGAGCGTATAGGTCTGTCCGAAGAGGGTGCTGGTGGTGTTCCAAAATCTGAGCCAAAAACTCGACAAGGTCTTGAAAAAGCTCCGCGGCCAGGGGGTCCTGACCGAGGCCAATATCGCGGAGGCGTTGAAAGAGGTGCGATTGGCCCTCTTGGAAGCGGACGTTCATTTCAAGATCGTGAAGGATTTCACGGAGCGCGTCAGGGAGAAGGCGATCGGGCAGGACGTTCTCCGGAGCCTGACCCCTGGTCATCAGGTGGTCAAGGTCGTCTGGGAGGAACTTCGCGAACTGATGGGCCGCGACCAGGCCGGGTTGCGCCTGGCATCCGAGCCGCCGACCGTCATCATGATGGTCGGGCTGCAGGGGGCAGGCAAGACCACTACCTGCGGCAAGCTCGCGCGGCTGTTCAAGCAGCAGGGCAAGCGCGTGCTCCTTGTGGCGGCGGACCCGCGCCGGCCTGCTGCCGGCGACCAGTTGGCCAGTCTGGGCGCGGATCTGGATGTGCCGGTCTATCGGGCCGAACCATCCGGTTCCGCTTCGCGGGTCGATGCCTCGGCCGCGGCTGTCGTGCGGATTTGCACGGAGGGGGCGCAGCGGGGTCGTGCGCAGGGCTATGACGTGGTCGTGCTGGATACGGGCGGCCGTCTGCACATTGACGAGGCGTTGATGGGCGAGTTGGTGGAGGTCAAACGGACCGTCCAGCCGCAGGAGGTTCTCCTCGTCGCGGATGCGATGACCGGTCAGGATGCCGTCTCCATGGCCGAGCAGTTCGATCGGCGTGTCGGCCTGACCGGCCTGATCCTGACGAAGGTGGAGGGCGATGCGCGCGGCGGGGCCGTCCTATCCATCCGGGCGGTCACGGGCAAGCCGATCAAGTTTCTGGGGGTCGGCGAAAAGCTCGATGCGCTCGAGGTCTTCCACCCGGATCGCATGGCCTCCCGCATTCTCGGAATGGGCGACGTCCTGTCGCTGATCGAAAAGGCGCAGGAGGCCTATTCGCGGGACCAGGCGGAGACGATCCAGAAGCAGCTCACGGCCAAGACTCTGACGCTGGAGGATTTTCGGGAACAGATCGCCCAGGTCAATCGCATGGGGTCGATGGAAGAGTTGTTGGGGATGTTGCCCGGCGGCCAACGCCTCAAGGATCTGGCGGGGGGCGGGGTCCCCGACAAGGAGATCAAGCGGGTCGTGGCCATGATCGACTCCATGACGCCGCGCGAACGCCGCGACCACACGGTCATCAACGGCAACCGCAAGAAGCGGATCGCCCGCGGCAGCGGCGCCACGGTGCAGGATGTGAACCGGTTGATTAAGCAGTATCTGGCCGCACGCAAGATGATGAAAGCTCTGACGGCCGGGGGCGGAAGGCGGCAGTTGGCGCAGGCCTTGCGGTCGTTCTGAGGAGAGCCGTCAGCTCTCAGCCATCAGCGGTCAGCTTGGAACTGGCCTGTTGATGGCGTTATAGCTGATCGCTGAAAGCTGATCGCTTTTTAACTAAGGAGGATCCAGTGGCAGTTCATTTACGATTGACGCGGGCGGGCCGGCACAAACTCCCGTTTTATCGCGTGGTGGCGGCGGATTCCCGCAAGCCCCGCGATGGGAAGTACCTGGAAGTGCTGGGCACCTATGACACGTTGAAGAATCCGCCGGTGATCCAGCTCAAGCAGGAACGCGTGCTGGACTGGCTGAAGAAGGGCGCGCAGCCATCCGTGACGGTCCGGACCGTGTTGCGCCGGTCGGGCCTCTGGAAGCAATTCGAAGAATCGCGCAAGGCCAAACCGGCCTCGTAAGGCACAAGCGATGGGCACGCCTGTCACATCGTCCGCCGAGGCGACGGCCGACGTGACGGATTGGGTCGCCGTCGGAAAAATCGTGAAGCCCTTCGGGGTCCGGGGCGACGTGCGGGTCTTATCGCTCAGCGACGTGCCCGGACGGATCCAGGGCCTGAAGCAGGTGATGCTGGTGGCGCCGTCCGGCCGGACGGCGTCGGCGTCAGTCATCAGGCTTCGCGAAGAGCGCGGCGGGTTCGTGATAGGGTTCGATGTGTTCTCGACTCCGGAAGAAGCGGCGGTGTTTCGCGGCGGGCTCATCAAGATTGTGCGAGACCAGGCGCCGCCCTTGCCCGAAGGCCAGTATTACGAATGCGATCTGATCGGCATGACGGTCCGCGATGAAGCCGGCCTGGTCTTGGGGACCTTGGAGGAGATCGTAGCGACCGGCGGCCATCCCGTGTTTGCGGTCCGCCGGGAGGGTAAAGAAGTGCTGATTCCTGCAACGCGGAGCGTCGTCGCTGCGGTGGATTTGGCGGGGCGGACCATGACGGTGCGGGGCATCGAGGAGCTTCTGGACGCATGACTCTGCGGTGTGACATCGTAACGCTCTTCCCGGACTTGGTGGGGCCGGTCCTGGGACAGAGCATGCTCAAGCGGGCCCAGGAAAAGGGGCTGCTGGAGGTGCGGGTCCTCAATCTGCGGGGCTACACCT
>SYGV01000033.1 GCA_005799365.1 Nitrospiraceae bacterium | reverse complement strand
TGGGGGACGAGGAGGCCGGAACGGATGGAGCGGTCATGCGAGGGGCATTCCAACTGCCGAACGATGAACGGAAGAGCATTGCATGGTCGTCTCAGGCTGGATGGGCTAGCACGCGCCCCAGTTCTTGAAGTATCGGAGGAGGCCGCGCACGGAGATCATTCCGACGACCTGTCCGTCTTGGGTAACGGCCAGGTGCCGAATGCCCCTGTCGGCCATGAGATCGCTGGCATCGTGGGCGGAACAGTCGCTTTCAATCGTGATGACGGGGCTGCTCATGACGGCGCGGACCGGCACCTGCGCCGGGTCAAGCTCCTGGGCCATGGCTTTCCGGACCAGATCCGTCTCACTGACCACGCCCAGATAGGCGCCCTCACACACGACGAACAACGCCCCGACTTGCGCCTCCCGCATCAACCGCGCGGCTTCGGCCAGCGTCGCATCCGGACCGACCGTCCGAATCGCCCGGTTCATCATCACCGCCAAGGGCCGCAGCATTGCGCCACTTTGAAGCGCCATAGACCTCATGCCTCAGCTTCACACACCACCGCCCGCAACGAGGCAAAATTGTACTGGACCCTTGCGGGGGAGTCAACCGAGGCGCCGCAGCAGACAGCCTTCGTCCGTCGCCGGCCACTATCCAGCGATCTTCAACTGATTTCCTTGCGACCCCCGAAGTGCCTTGCTATACTTCGCTGGAACCGTTGCCGTTCCGTCGGATTTCCGAAATTTAGTGAACATGTCGTGACCCTACAAGGATCCCCCATGCACATTAGCGTCATTGGAACCGGCTACGTTGGGCTGGTCACAGGGGCCTGCTTCGCGGAATTCGGGCTGAACGTGACCTGTATGGACAGGGATGCCAAACGGATCGGGAAGTTGGAGAAAGGCGAGGTGCCATTTTTCGAACCGGGGCTCACCGAGCTGGTCCACAAGGGCATCAAGGAAAACCACCTGACGTTTACGTCCAACTTGCCCAAAGCGGTTGAGGAAGCCCTGGTCATCTTCATCGCCGTGGGGACGCCGCCCCGCGCAGACGGGTCCGCCGATCTCTCGTATGTGGAAGAAGTGGGCCGCGGCATCGCCCAACATATGAAGAGCTACAAAGTTGTTGCCACCAAGTCCACCGTCCCGGTGGGGACCGGAGAGAGGATTCGCCAGGTCATCAAGACCCACCAGGCAACCCCCTGTCGTTTCGACATGGTGTCCAATCCGGAATTCCTGCGGGAAGGGTCGGCCATTGAAGACTTTCTCAGACCCAACCGCGTGGTGATCGGCGCGGACAGCGACCAAGCCGTGGCGATCATGAAGGATCTCTATCGCCCGCTCTACCTGATCGAAACCCCGTTCGTCATCACGGATATTACTTCGGCGGAGATGATCAAATACGCCTCCAACGCCTTCCTGGCCACCAAGATCTCCTTTATCAACGAGATCGCCAACCTGTGCGAGAAGGTCGGGGCGGATGTGCAAGTGGTCGCCAAAGGCATGGGCTTGGACCGGCGCATCGGGCCCAAGTTCCTGCATGCGGGCCCCGGTTTCGGCGGTTCCTGTTTTCCCAAAGACCTGGCCGCGCTGGTTCAGATCGGTCGGGACGCAGGGGAGAAAATGGAGCTCGCGGCCAAGGCCGCAGAGGTGAACGAGCGGCAACGCCAGCGGATGGCAGAGAAGATTCAGGCCGCGCTCGGCGGTCTGAAAGGAAAGACCGTCGGCCTCTTGGGACTCTCGTTCAAACCGAATACGAACGACTTGCGGGAATCCCCGGCGTTGGCCATTGCGGAACAATTGATCGAGAAGGGCGCCGCTATACGGGCCTACGACCCGGAAGGGCTGGAAGAGGCGACCCAGCTCCTGCCCGCGCTACAGGCCTGCAAGGATGCCTATGACGCGGCCCAGGGAGCGGACGCACTGATCCTGATGACCGAATGGAACCAGTTCCGGAACTTGGATTTCGAACGCATCAAGCAGGTGATGCGTCGTCCCATTTTCGTGGACTTGCGCAATGTCTACGAGCCGGATCGAATCGGGGCGCTGGGGTTGCGCTATATTTCCGTCGGAAGACCGGCCCGCGGGCCTGAGCCGGCCGCCTCGTAACGTTCGGTCACCCCTGGGCGCTGATCTGCTTGACCCCCTCCTCTTTCGGCTTGGGCTTGTATCCCATCCGGTCCAGCACCTTCATGATCCGGCCCTTGAGCCGATCGTCCGCCTCGTTCAACGCCACCGCCAGTGGCTCCACGGCCGGTTTCCCGATCTTGCGGATGATCTCGGTGGCAAACTGACGCCGTTCGTCTTCCTCCGAGACCAACAACGGGATGAGCGTCGGCACGGACACGGCGCCCAGTTTGATGAGTGAGTCGTAGGCCCGCTGCCGAACATCCCCGACTTCGTCGCCCAGCGCCTCCACCAAGGGACCGACAGCCCGTTCGGTTTTGAGGTCGCCCAAGGACTCCGCCGCATACTTCCGGTTGAGCCAATGGGTGTCTTTGAGATCCACCAGCATCGCGTCCGCCTTCGCGGCGTTCGGATCTTTGGACCGGATGCGGAAGCTCTTCGCAACGCGCTTGCCGCCTTCTTCCACCACCCGGATGGTCGCCCCGTCGCCGGGCTTGATCTTCTGGAGATCTTCGAGCGCTTCTTCGGCCACATCCAGGACAACGGTCTTGCCGTCGTACGCCAGCAGCTCCACCTCCAGTTGCTTGAGCGCGAGATTCACCGAGACGACCTTTTCGGTGACCAGATTGAAGCCGTCCTTCTTGGCGCCCCCCTTGGGGCCGATCTGGATAAGCTTGGGCGGTTGCTGCGATATTTCGTCTGCCATGGGGTCCTCTTTTCTATGTCGTGATGACGTGAATGAAGCCGACGTTACTTGGTCGCCTGCGGTTTCCAGCCCAGGCTGGCCAGGGCGCCCTCCACAGTCTCCTGCACCATCTCGTTCTCATCTTCCAGCAGCGGAACGAGCGAGTCCACCGCCCGCCGGTCTCCCAATCGCGCCAGGGATTCGACCGCGTTGCGCCGCACCAGCCAGTCTTCGTCCTTCAGCGCCTCGATCAGCGAGGGCATGGCCCGCACATCGCCGATCTTGCCCAGGGCTTCCGCCGCATGGCGGCGGACCATCCAGTTGTTGCCGAGCAGGCCCTCGATGAGCGCCTCGACGGCCCGCACATCGCCGATCTTCTTGAGCACCCGCGCCGCATCCTCGCGGAGCGTCCCCTCGTTCAAGGCCTCCACCAGCCCGGGCACGGCGCGGGGATCCCCCACCCGTTCCAGCGCCCAGACCGCCGAGCTGCGGACGGCGCCATCCTTATCCTTGAGGGCGTTGATCAATGGCTCGACGCCGCGCGGGTCCTTGAGCTTGCCCAGGACATTGGCGGCCTGTTCCCGCACCGCCCACTCGTCGTCCGTCAACGCCTCGATCATCGGCTCGACCGCCGCCGGCCCGATCCGCACGATCGCGCTCGCCGCGGCCTCGCGGATGACCGTATCTTCATCGGCCAGCAGGCCGATCAGGCCCGACAGGGCCTCCAGCCCCATCTGCCCCAGGCTGGCGGCGGCATGGTCCCGCAACGCCTCGTTGTCGTCCCGCAAGGCCGAGAGCAATTGGTTGACGCGCTCGTGATACTGCTCCTCACTCATCCTCGCCCCCCTCTGCCACGGCGGCCTGTTCGGCCTGCATCGCCGCGGCTTGAAGCTTATCCACGATCATGCCGGCATTGTACGACACCAGTCCATCCCGGTCGGTCTTGAGCTGTTCGAACAAATCCTGATACGGACGCAGCACCTCCACGTCCTTGATCTTGGCCAGCGCCTCCATGGCCAGCGGCCGGAGCGGGCGGATCGGCAAGCCGTCGATATACAGCTGCAGGGGGCGGGCATCGCCGATCAAGCCCAGCGATTTCATGGCCAGTTCCTTGACGCCCGTATCCTTGTCCCGACGCAGCCGCTCCATGAGCGGGTCCACGGAGCGGAGATCGCCGATCTTCCCCAACAGGTCGGCCGAGGCTTCGCGTACCACCCAGTCCTCGTCCTCCAAATACTCGATCAGGATCTCCACCATCGGGCGTCCGATCCCAAGCAAGTCCACGACCGCGGCCATCCTGGCTTCTTCCCGCTCGCCGCTCCCCTCGACATCGCGCAAGGCATGAAAGGTCTGCGCGATCCGATCCCGAATCGCGCCCAGCTTCTTCAGCGTGCGCATGGCGATGACGGATACGGCCTGGTCGGTCATCGCATCCACCAGCGCGTCGGCCGAGCGGGGGTCCAACAAGTGCTCCAGAATGACAGCGGCGGTTTCCCGAGCCGTGGCATCTTGGTGCTTCAGCATGGCGCACAAGGGCTGGATCGCGTTGGGAATGACCCCCAGCAGGGCGGTCACCGTGGCCCGTTGCCCCTCGTCCGCCATCGTATGCAGGTCTTCCACCAGCGCCTGGGCCGCAGCCTGATCCAGCACGCCGGCCAGTTGTTCCAGCGCCAGGGCCCCGGCCTTGCGGACCGTCTGGTCCTCGTCTCGGAGCAGCCGCACCAGCGGCACGCCTCCATGGGGATCCTTCACCCGGGCCAACATGCCCGCAGCCTCGATCTTCAAGGCCGCGCTCCCGCTCTCCAGCACATGGATCAACGCCTGGACCGCCTTGGGACCGCCCTTTAGACAGGCGGCCGTGGCGCGCATCCGCCGCCAGTCCTCTTCGTGGACCAGTTCGGAGATCAGCGTCTCGAGCGATTCCTTGGGCATAACTTTAACCGCAACGTGGAATACTGCATGCGGAACGATGAATGAAGAGAACGGCTCTTGCCTCCCGTTCAACATTCATCATTCAGCGCTCATCATTGGATTCTGTTTGCCCGCCATCCCAGTTGCGCCAGCGTATCTTTGGCGTGAAAGAGAATGTTCTCGTCCCGCTCGCTCTTGAGCACCCCCAACAAAAATGGGATGGCCGGCGGCCCGAACAAGACGAGCGCGGCGGCGGCCTCCGCCCGTACCACCGTATTCTGCAGCGCGCCCACCAAGGTCGGGATCGTGGCCTCTTCCCGGATCAACGCCAGCGCCCGCACCGCCGCCTCCATGGCATGCATTTCCGTATCCCACCGATCCCCGCACCCGTCGACCTTCCGACTGTCGGCCGGCCGGCCGGCTCCCGTGACCACATCCACCAGCGCCGCAACCGCCCGGCGGTCTCCGATCTTGCCCAGCGCCTCGATGGCCAAGTGGCGCAGTCCCACGTCCTTCATCGCCAGAAAGAGAAAATCCACCGCCCGCGCATCGCCGATCTCCCCCAGCGACCGGACCGCGTCTTCGCGAATGGCCTGATCCTGGTCGTTGAACAGGAGCCACAGGAGCGGCTCCACCGACGCGGTGGATTTCAGCCGCCCCAGCGTCTCCACCGCGTGCAGCCGAACCACCCATTCCTCATGCTTGATCGCGTCCAGCAAGTGG
Organism: Nitrospiraceae bacterium; assembly: GCA_005799365.1. Classification (GTDB taxonomy): domain Bacteria; phylum Nitrospirota; class Nitrospiria; order Nitrospirales; family Nitrospiraceae; genus SYGV01. The sequence goes on along the minus strand of SYGV01000033.1, from coordinate 13,524 downwards.
GGCACGGAGGGTTGGCCGATGGCCACCAGCGCCTGGGCCGCCTCCACCCGCACCGCCTTGACCTTGTCCTGCAGGAGCGGCATGAGGACGTCCACCGATCCGGCATCCCCGATGCGGCCCAGCGCCTTGGCCGCATGCATCCGGACGATCCAATCGGGACTCCTCAGCGCGGCGCGCAGGGGTTCCAGGACGCGGCGGTCGGCAATCCCGGACAGGATCGACGCGGCGGATTCCTGCACGTTCAAATCGGGAGCCGCCAGACAGGCTCCCAGCGCCGGCACCGCCGCCTCCCCGATCGCGGTCAGGGCCGTGATCGCGGCCTGGCGCACCGCCCGATCGCCGTCGCTCAGCAGCGCTACCAGAGGCGCCACGGCCCGCGCATCCCGGCTGGCCCCCAGCGCCGAGGCCGCCTCTTCACGGACCGCCCAATCCTCATCCTTGAGCGCGGCAATCTGTTCGCCAACGTCATCGGCCATCGTGCTCGGCTCGCACGTCAATTTCGACGGAAATCCACCGCGCGGATTACGTGCCGATCGTATCGCCGGAGGGGCCGAACCGCCCGGTGTCTCCCAGCGGCATATCCACCCGAAGGTTGTCGGTCTGGCTGGAACTCACTTCCCGTTCGTCCTCCAACGGCATGTCCCAGCCCAGCTTATGGAGCGCTTCAAGGGTCAGCTTCCGCAGCGCATCGGTGGCGCTCAACCGGCTGGTGGCAAAGGAGAGGGCCCGTTCGTTGGACTCCACCTCCGAGGCCTTGGGATCGTGCAGGAAGGCGACGAGGGGCTCGATGGCCGTGTCGCCGATCAGCACCAGCGAGGCGGCGGCTCGTTCACGCAAGACCCCGTCCTTGAGCATCATGATCAACTCCGGGATCACGCGCGGGTCCCGGAAGTGACCCAGGGCGGTCGCCGCCGCTTCCTTGATGAAGGCTTCCTCGCTCACGATGCAACCGGGAGTCGGCGTGCCGTCCTGACGAATGCCTTTCCCGCGCATCGCATCCAACACCACCGGCAAAGCCCTGGCGTCCCCGATCATCCCCAGCGACATGATGGCGTGCCGCTTGACGGCCCCGTCCTTCATCGCCTCGATCAACGCATCAATCGCCCGGACATCGCCGATCTGCCCCAGGGCGATCGTCGCGTCCTCGCGCACCGCCCGGTCCGAATCCTTCAACGCCGCGATCAGCGCATCCACCACGCGGGCGTCCGTCACCCAGGTGCGGCCGATCTGGTAGTCGGTGGTCATCCCCCCCAGCGCACGGGCCGCATGGCAACGCACGACGTAATCCTTGTTCTTGAGCGACTGCAGCAACGGTTCCACGGACGGCGCGCCGATCGCCACCAGCGCCGTCCCCGCCGTCTCCCGCACCGTCTTCGACGAGTCCTGGAAGAGCTTGATCAACGCGGGGATCGCTGTCGCGTCGCCGATCTTGCCCAGGGCTTCGGCGGCGGCGCTTTTCACTGCCCCGTCGCGATCCCGGCAGACCAGCATCAAGGCGTCCACCGCCCGCGCATCTTTGATCTCGCCGCACGCCTTGGCCGCATGCTCTTTCACCCGCCATCGCTCGTCCTTCAGGCACTTGACCAGCCGCTCGACGACCGCCGGCCCCATCTGCGCCATGGCGGCCACGGCCGCGCCCCGCACTTCCATGATGGGATCGTTGAACAGCCCGACGAGCGATTCCACCGATCTAGATCCGCCGATCTTCCCCAGCCCCTGACAGACATGGGCCCGGACGGACCAGAATTCGTCCTCGCGGGCGCGAATCAAGGCTTCCAGCGTGTTCGGGTCGGCCAGCTCGGCCAGCGCCTTGGCTGCCTCTTCACGTGTGGCGTCGTCAACGTCTTCGAGCGCTTCCAGCAAATCTTCGACTGCCTGAGCCATAAGTCCCTCAATACGGACGGTCCGGTACTCCCCTCGACATCAGTATTCGCGCTGTCCCCCGTAGGGCTGTGTGCGGCTGCACGTGATCGTCAACACCTGAGTCCCCCGCCCGCTCACGCATTGATCCAGCGACGGAGCGAATTCCAAGACTCCTTCAAGCGTGACCACGAAGGGAAAGTCGAACGTGAACGTCCCGAACCGATAGGAGCCTGGTTTGAGCTTGAGTGCGTACGGCACGGTCGTCCGCAGCGCCTCGGTGCTCTCCGGGTCCAGCGTCATGATCATCGGCGTTTTGCCCGGAACCTGCCACCAAGTCGGCGGCGTCAACGCAGAGGCATCAACCGTAATAGTGTGTTCCTTCGAATAGGGGGCCGGCGGCGCGGCGGAAGCGGACAACGTTTGCGTGAGCAGACACAAGCCCATGGCTAGGCCGGCCAACCGGCGAGACCATCTCCCCTTGTTCACCTTGCCGGCCAAACGACGCCGCATCGCCGCCCTAATTCCCCATGCTCCCCGGCCGACCGGACCTGGCCCCATCCTCCGCAGCGGCCATCCTGGGCGCGGTGAAAATCTCCTCGACCGCCCGGCTCTCCCATTCCGTATAGGTCTCCAGCCCGAGCGTCCGCAACACCGTCGCGCCCGTGTCAATGATGGAGACAGGCGCCTTGATAGCATAGCCAGCCTTGATGCCGGCACCCCAGGCGATCCAGGGAATCTGCGGGAGCCCCGTCCCCGCCTCTTTGCTCCCACCGTTCGCCTTGCCTGTCTCGTCGCTATTGACCACGGTCACAAAAACGGTGGTACGGGTCAGCAACCCCAGGTCCTTATACATGCCCAGGATCGAGCCCATGGCCCCATCCACTGACCGTAGCGCATCCTTGTAAGCCTTGGAGTTCCGTCCCTGCGCCGGTCCGACCCGCCCCGCTTCCGGCAGGTGCACGACCAGGAAATGGGGCAAGGACAGGATCGCATGGCCGTAGCCATGCCCGCTGGTGGCCTTGCGGAAGTATTGATTGATGTACCCGACGACTGTCGCCGTGCTGCACTCGGGCTTGAGCGGCCCGCACATCTGATAGTCCGTATAAGGCTCCGGCTTGGCCAGCTGATAGAGCGACTCGTCCATGAAGAAGATCGCACTGTCCCTCCCGCCGCTCAAATCCAGATAATCGAACACCGTCGGCGGGCGAGGATAGCCGCGGATGAAGTCAAACGCATTCCAGGTGATCCCGTGTTTTTCCACCGGCATGCCGGTCACCAGCGAGGCCATGGCCGGCAACCGCAGCGCCGGCTTGACCGAGGTCGCCACCCAGGTCGCCGACCCCTCTTTGGCCAGGCGAGTCAGGACCGGCATCGGTCCGGCCTTCAAGGCCGGCTGATCCACCCCCTCAAGCACAAACAGGATCACATGTTCCGTGGGCGCAGCCGTCGTCGCGGACGCAGCCGGCTCGGCGCGAAGCGGCGCGGGCACGCTTCCGATAAGCAGGGCTGCCAACCCAGCAATAAGATGACCGATCTTCTGCCAGCCATGACCTGCCATAACCTCTCCCATAGTCTCCGTCCCGAACCGATTTTTCGCTGCTAGAGCAGGGTACCTTAACATGCTGATTTCCGGGAAGGCAAGCGAAGGGGGCCACGACCGCGCTCACCCTAAATAGCTGGAGTGGCACGGACTTGCGCGGTGATTTTGTTCTTGAAAAATGGAGGCAGGCGGCGTTTGAATCGCGTCCTGCCAATGCTCTTTGATGACTGCCGACGGATTCAGCTATTTGATCTTCGCAAGGGCCCGCTCGACAATCCAGTCCTCAACCGGAGCATATCCGCTCTTCCGCACCTCAGCCTGCCCTTCCCGGCTAAACGCATAACGAAGGAACTCCCGAATGATGGGAGGGAGCGGCTTCGAGCCCTTGAGAATTTTTCGAGGAGTCTGGTTGACGTAGATGTAAAGGTACCGCCTCAACGGGTATCGCCGATTCATGATGTTCTGATCGGTCGGCTCCACATAGGGCGAGAACTCAGACTCAGCCAGGGGCACCATACGCACGCCGGGCACCACAGACTCACTCCCGCCATAACCCAATCCGTACTGGTCCGCCGCGACTTTTTGCACCACGGACTGAGAGCTGGCCTCTTCGTTGACGCTGGTTTTAAGCTCTCCACCGCGCACAATGTGCGTCTTGAAAAATTCATGAGTCCCAGTCGTGTGCGGCAAGCCATACAGATTAAGGGGGACATCCGTCCACGGTTCATTCAGGTCAAGTTCGCCCCACTTGGTGATAGGAGTGGTGCGGTAGCGGGGCGCCTTGGCAAAGACTTCCTCGACCTGCTCCATCGTTAAGCCCTGAATGGGGTTGTCCTTATGGACATACAACACCAGTGCATCTACCGCAACCGCATAGGCGGTCGGGCGATAGCCCAATTTCGCCTGGAACTGGGCCAACTCGCTTTCCTCCATCATGCGCGACATGGGGGTAATGTGCGCCGTCCCATCCAGAAGGGCGATCGTGCTAGCGTTGACGCCTTTATTGTCCACCTGAATCTGGGTGTCTGGATAGTAGCGCCGGAAACCTTCCGCCCACAGGGCCATCAATTTATTCAACGAACCGGATCCGACGCTTGTGAGCGTGCCCGACACGCCATCCGCTTTGCTGTACGGCTTCAAGGCAGGGGACAGTGGCGGCCGGTCTTCAGCCTGAGCCGGCGAACTCGCCAGGCCGGCGGATGTGCCGAGCAGCAGGAATGCCCAGGCCAGAACCCACACTTGTTTCACCATGATGACGTCCTTACTTTGAGAGAGTTGAGCTGCTTGAATCGGACAGGGCTGGGCCATGCTAAAGAAGCATGGGGCTGAAATCAAGCGATCGGCTTATAGGTGCCGGCGCCGGATTGCGTCCCGGCTCCATTTTCAGGTATGAAAGGCTTGCGCTGTGGCCATCTGAGGGAATGCTCTATGCCGGTGGGCAACAATTTTCAACATTCGGTCTATGCCCGGTCCGATCCGGGCGAGCGCCTGACCTTTCGCGAGGTCACGACCGGGGCGCCGCCGAACTCGCTCGCCTGGCAGGACGAGATGACCCGGCTTGGCCGGCAGATGGCCGGGGCCGGAGTCCGCGCCTGCCTGTTCCTGCACGGCACGTATTTGGGCACCGACCTGTTCGGCATGCAGCGATTGGACGAAGTGGGCGGACTCAAGCGCGGCTATTCGCGCGGCATTGCCGGCCTGGATGCCCTGCTCTCCCTCATGCGGGAAGAGAGCAACGGCCTGCCCAAGCTGCCACAGGGTCCGACCCCGCCCTTCAACGACGACGGCAAGACCACATCATGGCTCGACGAACAAGCAGGCGACGCCTGCAACTTCACGAATGCCTACGTCGAGGCCTTCAACAAGGCATTGAACCGCAATGCATCGCATTCGATTGATTGCCGACGCTGGCTCTGGTCGTCAGAACAGCACCACCTGGGAAGGGCCCTGGCCGCCTGCCGCCTGCTCAACCAGCTCCACACCCTCTCACGTGAGCTGAAGCTTGGACCGGGAGACCGCCTGTTGGTCCAGGCGCATGGGCAGGCAGGGCTCGTCCTGGCCCTGGTATCGAACCTCCTGGCCCCAGGCGAGTCGTCGGGGCGGGACCGGCTACTTCAGATTCTCACCAACTATGCCAAGCAGACACAAGCAGCCGAGCTAACGGAGCAGCTCGGCCGGGCCGACAATGCGATCAAAGCGGGCAACGTGCTGAACGGCGCCCTGCTGGATGTGGTGACCTTCGGAATGCCCATCCGGTACGGCTGGGACCCTTCCGGGCTCGGCAAGCTGCTGCACTTCGTCAACCACCGTCCGATGAGGACCGACGGCAAACGCTGGCTGGCTAAAATGGAACTGCCGCAGGTCACAATGGAAATGCCGATCGCCTGGGGCGGGGACTATGTCCAGCAACTGGCCACGGCGGTGACCGACGCCCTGCCGATGACGCCGGACGCCAACGCGGCGACCAAAGCTATCTGGGAAATCGTGGAGCCCTATGACAGCTTCGAGCGTTGGCTGGAATGTGCGCGCAAGAACGTCCGCTGCGCGAACGACGGGCGGTGTTTGTTGGTGGATTACAAGGATGCGACCGGCTCGACCAACCCCCGCGAGCACCTCTACGGCCACGCGGCCTATACGCGCCTGGAAAATCTGTTGTTCAATACGACGGAGATCGTGCACGCACTGTACGCCTGATCTCCGATCGCTTCATCCTGCACCAAGCCTCTGTTCTCAGAGCCGAAGCCCAGCGGCTAGCCCACGCCTGCCGTTACCTCCGAATCCCAGGGGGCTGTCAAGATTACGGATGGGCCGCGCGCCAGTTGTGCCCAATCCCCAAATCCACCTTCAACGGCACGGAGAGGCCCAGGCGTTGTCCGGCGGCGACCATTTCCAACTGCACGAGCTGCTTGGCCTTTTCCAGCTCTTCCTCCGGTGTCTCGAAGATCAGTTCGTCGTGGACTTGGAGGATCATTCTGGTCTTGGGCAGCTCCGCCTTCAGCTTCCGGCTAACCGCGATCATGGCCAACTTGATCAAATCCGCCGCCGAGCCCTGGATGGGGCTGTTCACCGCCATCCGCTCGCCGAAGCTTCGCTGAACCGGATCGGCACTTTGCAATTCTGGGATCGGCCGGCGGCGGCCCAGGATCGTCGTGGTATAGCCTTTCTCCTTGGCTTCCGCGATGGTCCGATCCATAAGGGCTTTGACCCCCGCGTACCGTTCGAAATAGGTCTCGATGTACTTCTTGGCCTCCTGCTGCGTGACGCCGATGTTGGCTGCGAGGCCGAAGGGGCTGATGCCGTAGACGATCCCGAACACCACGCTCTTGGCTGCGCGGCGCATCTCCTTGCTGATCTGCTCCGGCGGCAAGCGGAAAATCTCGACCGCGGTCGCCATATGGATGTCCTCGCCCCGCTCGAATACTTTGATCAAGCGTTCGTCTTGTGACAAATGCGCCAGAATGCGCGGCTCGATCTGGCTGTAATCGGCACAGAGCAAGGTATGGCCAGACGAGGTGATGAAGGCTTCGCGGATGCGCAGTCCAAACTCCCCCTTCACGGGAATGTTCTGCAAGTTGGGCTCGGTGGAGGAGAGGCGCCCCGTAGCCGCGACCGTCTGGTTGAGCGACGTGTGCAAGCGGCCGGTCTCCGGATTCACGAGCTCCGGCAAAGCATCCACATAGGTGGACTTGAGCTTGCTCAGGCTGCGGTAGTTCAGGATTTGCGCCGGCAGTTCATGCTGGGCGGCCAGTTGCGTGAGCGTGTCTTCGTCCGTGGAGTAGCCGGTCTTGGTCTTCCGCAATGGCTTGAGGCCCAGCTTCTCGAAGAGGACCGTCGCGAGTTGCTTGGGCGAATTGACGTTGAACTCGCCTCCGGCCAGGCCAGCGATCGTCGCCATCATCCGGTCCAATTCTCGCTCCAGTTCCTTGCTGAGCGAGGCCAGGGCTCCCACATCCAGACGGAACCCGTTCCGTTCGATTTCGGCCAGCACCGGCACCAGCGGCATTTCCACGTCGGTGAACAGGTGCCAGCTCCCCTGCTCGCTCAATCGTTCTTGCAACGCTGGCACAAGCCGGCCTATCGCCGCTGCCGCTTCGCTGGCCTTGGCCTGTTCCGCCTCTCCAATGGCATCTGCCTGTTCAAAGAGATCCTTGGGCGGCTCAGGCTGCCGTTCCGTCTGTCCGCTTTCCAGCCTCGCGCCCAGCAGGTCCAACGCCACCGCTTCCAAGCTGTGGCCACGCCGATTGGGGTTCAGCAGATAGGCGGCAATCATCGTATCGAAGCAGGGAGGCTGGACCTCGACACCGGCTCGCAGCAGCGCCAGTAAAGCCGGCTTGAGATCGTGTGCCGCCTTGAGCAAGGTCTGATGTCCGAACAGCTCAGCCAGGGGGCCGAACAGCCGGCTGGCGAACAGGGTCTGGCCATTTCCGTCTCTCATGGCCAGACCGAGCAGATTGGCTGAGACCCCGCTTCCGTCCGTGATGCAATGGAAAGCGATCACGTCGCTGTGCTGGGACCGGTCCGCAAATCGTCTGGCCGTCGATTCATCCCGAACGACCAGCACCTCCGCCGGCGACGCGTCGTTCGCAGTCGACGGCTGAATGGCCTTGAGCAACGTCGGGAATTCCATCTCCCGAAAGAAGGCTACCAGCGGCTCAGCCGGCGGCGGCACGACCTTGAACCGTTCCGGGTCGAAGTCCACCGGACAGTCCGTCTGGATCGTGGCCAATCGCTTGCTCAAGCGGGCATTCTCCGCCTGTTCGGTGAGGAGCGTTTTGGTTTTGGCCGCCGTCACCTCGCCAAGATGGGCCAGGAGGTTCTCAATCGTGCCGAACTGGGCGATCAGCTTCATCGCCGTCTTTTCGCCGATGCCTTTCACGCCGGGAATATTGTCGGCCGCATCACCCATCAACCCCATGACCTCGACCACGCGCGCCGGCTCCACGCCGAACCGCTCGCGACACTCGACTTCACCGAACCACTTGTCTTTGACCGGGTCGTAGATGCGCGTCGCTTGCGTCAGAAGCTGGAACATGTCCTTGTCGCCGGTCACGATCACGACCTCGAGCCCCGCCGCCTCGGCCTGACGCGCGAGGGTGCCGATCAGGTCATCGGCCTCGTAGCCGGCGGCGCGCACGGCGGGAATCCCGAACGTTTCCACGACCCGGTGGATGTAGGGAATCTGATCCCGCATGCCCTGCTGCATCTCCGGCCGATGGGCCTTGTACGCTTTGAACTCCTCGTGCCGCTGGGTCGGACCTTTCTCGTCGAAGACCACGGCCAGGCCGTCCGGCCGGCGATCGCGCAGGATCTTCATGAGCATGGTCGTGAAACCGTAGATGGCGTTGGTCTGCAGGCCCTTGGAGTTGGACAGGGCCGGCAGTCCGAAGTAGGCGCGGTAGATATAGGCGCTGCCGTCTATGAGGTAGAGGGTCTGCTTGGCGCTGGACGGTGCAGTCGGCATAGATGAGTCGGAGCCTGTCTTCGTTACGGATCGTCCGCCACGGTCAAGGGCGGATGGTTGAACTTGGCTCGCACCACGTTGATCGTCTTGAGCACCGAGGGCCGGCCGACGAGTTTTCGCTCCAGGCGGCGCTTGCCTGGAAAATCCATCAGCGAGACTCCGATCAACATGGTCAGAATTCCCTGTCCCGGCAGGAACAACATCGCAAATCCGGCCAACAGGAAGACCAAGCCAACCACATTTTTCAGGATCAAGCCGGTCAGGCGCAGGATCGGATGGTGATTCTCCATCCAGGTGCGCGGATGGCGCTCATCGAAATAATGCGGCGGCAGCTGGACCAGGATGAAGGGAATCGCGATCAGACTGCCGATGAACCCCACGATCGACAGGACGAACAAGCCGACGAGCAGGTCTTTGCTGAAGAGCGCCTCCATGAAGCCAGCATCCTAGCACGTGACTGCGCCCACTGCAAAGATTACCGGGGCGACTCGATCACCGCCGGTGCCTCCCTTGCTTTAGCCGTTGACGCGGCTGATGGACGGGCTATAATCTCCGGTGAACCTTCTCGTTGGGACGCCTTGCATGAATGGATGCACGCATCGCCCAAGCAGGGCTCTCCGGCCGACTGCCTTCCTGATGATCGCGCTCTGCTTCGGCCCTTCGGGGCTATCCCCTGCCAGCGCAGCAGACTCGGTGCAGCCTTCGGCGGGAGGTGACGAGGGCCTCCGGGTCGAGGTCACCAAGAAAGGGCTGGGGAAAGACGTCACGATCCGGAAAGGCGGCAAGGAATGGTACATGCTGATCGAGGTCACGCCTGAGAATACGGTCGTGGTCCGCCAGGAGAAAGACGGGGACAAGTACCTGCTGGACGAGAGCGAGACCCACGATCGGAGCTTGACCAAAGAGGAAGTGGACAGCGCCATCACGGACTACGTGAACAGCGTGAAGACCCAGGTGAAGAAGCGAAAGTAATGGCTTTCTCGCCTTGCTTGTCACGTTCTCCGTTGATCGCTATAATTGGCGCGCCATCTTAGGCTTCACCCTCCGAGCAACCGAGAGTCCTGTGACGAACAAACCCCGTTTCGTGCTCTTCGCCCACAATGCCACCTACGACAAGCTGCACCAGGTGGCCACGCTGGGACTCACCGCTGCCGCCATGGGCAAGGACGTCACCGTGGTCCTGCTCTTCTGGACGATCAAGAAGCTGGCGTTGGGGCAGATCGATCGGGTGGACTTTCCGCCGGAGTACGGGGATCAGGCTGAAGAAGTCGCGCGCCTGCTGAAAGAAAAGAACGTTCCGAAGATTTCCGAGATGTTCAAGGAAGCCAAGCTGGTGGGACAGTTCCGCTTGATCGCCTGCAGCGCCGGGCTGGAATACATGGGCGTGGATCAAGAGGCCGTGGCCAAGAACGTGGATGAAGTCATGGGCCTTCCGACCATTCTCGCGCTCACGGCCGGGGCCGAAACGATGCTGTTCATCTGAAGACAGCGCCTAACGGCTTTTCGCCACGCCCTTCCGATCGCAATAGGCGACGAGTTTGCACTTGCTGCACCAGGGCGAGACGGGTTGGCAGATGTTCTGACCAAAGGGGACCAGAAGATCGTTGTAGGTGATCCAGTAGGGACGCGGCAGCTTGCGCCGCAGCGCCTGTTCGCTCTCCTCCGGAGTCTTGGTCTTGATATAGCCCCACCGGTTGCTGATCCGGTGCACGTGGATATCCACACAAATGCCCGGCTTCCGATAACCGACCGTGACGACCAGGTTGGCGGTTTTCCTCCCCACCCCCTTCAACGTCACGAGTTCATCGATCTCGTCTGGGACCAGACCTCCATAGACATCCAGCAACCGACGGCAGATTTCGCGGATCTGTTTGGCTTTGGTCCGATAGAACCCGACCGGATAGATGGCCGTTTCGATACGACGGAGCGGGAGTCTCGCCATGGTCGCGGGATCGGATGCCAGCGCGAACAGCCGTTGTGATGCGTCAGCCGTCGTCCGATCTTTGGTCCTGAGGCTGAGGACGCAGGCGATGAGAATTCGGAAAGGGTCGCGCGACTCCCTGGCCACCATGCCCACGACCGGCTCCTGCCACTGCTGGACCTCCAACCGGAGCAGGCGGATGGCGGCATGGATCTCCGTCGCACGCATGGTGAAGAGCGCCTAGGAATTCAGGGGCGGGAGAAGAGCGAATCAGGAAGGGTCAACGAAAACCGCTTACTCAGCCCGGTGCTTGGCGAGCCACTTCTGCCGGCGTCGCTGCGCTTCCCGCTGCTTGGCTTTCTTGCGGACGCTGGGCTTTTCGTAAAACCGCCTCCGTTTCAATTCACGGAAGAGGCCTTCGCCTGCCAGCTTCTTCTTGGCAACTTTGAGCGCTTTCTCGACGTTGTTGTTGAAAACTTTGATTTCCATCGCTGTCCTAACTCTCGGCTTGAACGTTCTGCTCCCAATCAAGTGATTGAGGCTTGATTGTCACGACTCCCCCAAACAGACCCGGCAATGTATCATAGCTTGCGAAGATCCACAAGCCTCTCTTTTAGAGCGCTTATTCTGTTCGTAAAAATAGATATAACTCGATGACTTAATGCTGCTTTTTCATTTTCTGCGGCATTGACCAAGCCTCCCTCGGCAGCCGCCAGGGCCATCATCAGCCCGACCTTGAGGTCCGCTCCGACCGAGGGCTTGGTTCGTGCCGGTAACGAGCGCAGAAGGGCCGCCGCCTCGCAGGCCAGGTCCGCAATGTCCAACGAAACCCCGATCGCCACACCAAGCCCCTGAATAATTGCGTCCTCTCTTGTGGGATCTGTCTTCGGCAAGCGAGCGGCTTGCAAGAACTGTCCGTAGGCCTCCGCATCGGCTTGGACCAGTTCTTCCAATCTCCGGCGTAGCTCGATCAACCGCTGTTCCGTCGTATGCAGATCGTCAGCCCCACCCGTCGCGCCCGAACCAATGGACGGTGGCAACTTTGCGGGCGGACCAATCCGGCAAGCCATGATTCCCAAGGCAGCAGCCAAGGCCCCGGCCAGCGCAGCGACGCTTCCACCAGCCAGCACGGGGCTGCTTGCAGACAAAGCCTCCAAAAGCTGGCGAAGAGAAGAAGCGGTCCCGCTTTGACCCCCTGGCGCGCCATTCCGCACCTGGGCCATCCGCGCCAGAGCCGATTCCATTCTGGTCTCCAAGACCTGACCTGGGTCGAACCCCTCCAGTTTGAGAAAACATTCTGTCGCTTGAATCAACGCCCGCTGCGGCATCAACCCGATCACTTCGCTGCCGGCGATTTGGACTTGATGCTGAGCCGCTTCTCTGCGCACCGCCTCGAACGCCACATGGATGGGAGTCTCTTCATAGTTCGTGAGGTTCATGGAAACTTGCACGAGGCGGCGGCTGGGCAGCGCGACCCCGATCGCCTTCACGCAAGGCAGCCCCCCGCTGGACTGGCGCACTTTCCTGGCAATGGTTTTAGCGACCGCAAGGTCTGTGGTTTCAAGGTTGATGTTGTAGGCGATCAGGATCGGCCTGGCCCCGACCACGACGGCTCCAGCCGAAGGATGAAGCGTCGGCGGGCCGAAATCAGGCCGCCACGCCGCCTGCTGCATACGCGTTGCGAGCCCGTCCAACCCGCCGCGCCTGATATTTTCCAACCGAGCCCGCTCCGGCCTGGATGCCGCCCGCTCATACAGGAACACCGGGATCCCAAGCTCCGTTCCGATCCGTTCCCCGACGCGCCTGGCCAATTCGACACAGTCTTCCATGGTCACGCCACGGATCGGGACAAACGGCGCCACATCCATCGCGCCCACGCGCGGATGCGCCCCCTGATGTCGTCGAAGATCGATCCGATCGGCGGCTACGCGGGCAAGGGCCACAGCCGCCTCGGCGACCGCTTCCGGGGTCCCGACGAAGGTCAGGACGGCCCGGTGATGATCCCGATCCCGTTGCTGATCGAGCAGCGCCACATGCGGCACCGCCATCACCGCTGCGGCAAGTGCGCGAAGGGTTTCCTCATTGCGTCCTTCGCTGAAATTCGGCACGCACTCAACCAGCTGATCCATTACCCAACCCTCATCCCTCTCGTCCGCTCTGCATCCAGCATATCGCACCAGCCAGCCCCGGCAGGGCAACTTTGGGAGCATTCTCGTCGGCATCTACGCAGGCAGGACGCAATGCATCGGAGGGAGTACGGTACGGGCACCGTCCCTCGAAGTCAAGGCGACGGCATTGAGCAGTGAAGCGGACTCACCGGCTGAAAACCGACCTCAATGGCGAGGCTGCGCCAGGGCGCAGGCGGCACAACCGTCGGTCGTGCACTGCCACGCTGACCCAGCAAACTCCGCGGGAGGCGCAACGTTGTCGGTGGGGTGGTACCGGTGATACCAGGTATGCCCCAGTTGAGCGGCTTCCCCGGCCGAGGCCGCCACCGCAAACCAGAAATATCGGTAACTGGACTGCCGTGTGGCATGGCGAATCGCCCCTGCCACGTCCTCCATGCTCACCCCCACGTAATCGGCTAGGCGTCCGTTGCGGGATAAAATGAACGTGCCGGGCGATTTCTCTCCAACAAACAGGTGCAGATATCTGAGGCTGAATGGCCCTGACATCCTACCCTCCTTTGTGAGATCACCATGGCGGCTCCCGATGTCCTTGTTGCCCTCCTCACGTCTC
>SYGV01000032.1 GCA_005799365.1 Nitrospiraceae bacterium | reverse complement strand
GCGGCGTCCGCGAATCCGGGAAGATCTTCGCCACCCCGACCTACGTCTTCATCGGCAGCATCCTCCTCATGTTGCTGGTCGGCTTGGCGCAGTTTGTGTTGGGGCAATCCCCCGGCGCGCTCGCGCAACCGGCGGCAGCCCAGACGGCGGGCGAAGGGCTCACGGTATTTCTGCTGCTCCGCGCCTTCTCATCCGGCTGTACCGCGCTGACCGGGGTGGAAGTCATTTCCAACGGCGTCTCCGCCTTCAAGCCGCCGGAGCCCAAGAACGCGGCCCTCACCATGATCGGCATGGCCGTGATCCTGGGCACGCTCTTCATCGGCATCGGCCTGCTGGCCTACCAGTACGGGGTCCTGCCGCGCGAGGATGAAACCGTAGTCTCCCAGATCGCGCGCCAGGTCTTCGACGGCGGCCCGCTCTACTACCTGGTCCAGGCCTCGACCATGATGATCCTGATCCTGGCGGCCAACAGCAGCTTCGCGGGCTTCCCGCGGCTGGCCTCGCTGCTCGCCAAGGACAGTTACATGCCACACCAGATGCAGATCATGGGCGACCGGCTGGTCTTCTCGAACGGGATCGTCATCCTGGGGCTCTTCTCCTGCCTGCTGATCATCCTGTTCAACGGAGACACCCACGCGTTGATCCCCCTCTACGCCGTCGGCGTCTTCCTCTCCTTCACCTTCTCACAGGCCGGCATGGTCAAGCGCTGGCTGGTGAAGGGAGGCCCTGGCTGGCACCAGAAACTGATCGTGAACGGGATCGGCGCCGTCGCCACCGGCATCGCCACCCTGATCATCGCCAGCACGAAATTCCTGCACGGGGCCTGGATCGTCATCGCGCTGTTGCCGCTGATCATCATGTGGTTCCGGGCCATCCACGCCCACTATATCGCCGTGGGCGAACAGGTGGCGCTGGAGCGGGACCACCGGCCTCCGCCGCCCCGCCGCAACACCGTGATCATCCCGATCAGCGGCGTGAATCGCGCGGTCGTCCGGGCCGTGGACTATGCGCGCGGCCGGGCCGGGGACATCCGCGCCGTGATGGTCAACGTGGACAAGGAAGAAACCGCCTTGACCCAAATCAAATGGGCCCAATGGGGCTGCGGCGTCCCGCTGATCCTCCTGCATTCCCCCTACCGGTCGGTGATGCGGTCGCTGCTGGAGTACATCGAGGACTTGCTTGAGAAGGACCCGGACGGCTGGGTGACGGTGGTCATCCCAGAAATCCTGCCGGCCAAATGGTGGCAGAACATCCTGCACAACCAGCGGGCGCTCATGCTGAAGGCCGCGCTGCTGTTCAAAGAACGGGTCATCCTCACCGACGTCCCGTTCCACCTTGAGCGATAACCGTGAACCGTGAAACGTTAGGCGTGAGGCGTTGGACGTGGGCGTGGCGCCTCAGCCTTCTGCCTTCCGCCTTGTGCCTCGTATTCGCCGCCCAGCCGGCCTATGCCTTCAAGATCGTGGCGCCGGCCGAGCAGGCGGTCCTGAAGGCGGGCCAGGCCGTCACGGCGAAAGTGGACCTAGGCCACGATACCGGCGTCATCAAGGTCCGCTACTATTGGTATGCCGAACAGAGCGAGACCCTGGTGGAGCAGGAGGAGGTCAAGGAAGAAGCGGGGGCCGGCAAGAACAAAATCGCCGACGAAAAATACTGGCAGCGCGACAGCGCAGCCAGTGGCGCCATCATCGCCCTCGCCTCGCTCGTCGCCACGGCGCAGGACAGTCCCCCCTTCGGCGGCCCACTCCGCATCCCATCGAACGCCGTCGGCGCCATGCGCTTGCTAGCCGTGGGTGAAATCTCCCGTGGCCGCCTGGGCACCCGCACCCTGTTCGATGAAATCCTCGTACAAGTCCAGCCCGAATCCGAATTGCTCTCCATCGACTTTGAAACGGACAAGCCGCTCCAACTCGGACGGACCGGACAATCGGCCAGCTACGGACAGATCGACTCGCTCGGCAAGATCTTCGACCTCCCGGTCGTCGGCCTGTTCGCGGATGGAGTGCCCAGACCGATCGCCCACCCCTCGGCCGGCACAGCCTACCGATCGTCCGATGAAAAAATCATCAAGGTCCTGCCGGAAGGCATGCTGCAAATCGTCGGGAAGGGGCCGGCCACGATCACCGTGCGCAACCGGGGCAAAGAAGCGTCGCTGGACGTGCGGGTCGAGGTCAACGACGAACCGAACGAACCGCCGGTGGCGGACGCAGGCCCGAACAAGAGCGTGAAGGCCGGGACGAAAGTTGAGTTAAACGGATTGAACAGCCGCGACCCAGAAGGCGAAGCGCTCTACTATGCCTGGAGCCAGGTGCGGGGGAGCAAGGTGCCGCTGCTCGACGTCAACATGCCCAGGGCCAGCTTCCTGGCTCCCCAGGTCTCCGAAAAACGGCTCTACCGCTTCAAGCTGCGCGCCACCGACAAGAACGGCGCGGATAGCCTTCCGGCCTATGTCGATGTCTGGGTGGAACCGTGAAGCGTCGTTCATGAAGCGTAACGAGTCATACAATCTTGCCCCAGCTTCACTGCGGTTCTAAATTGACACCGCAATGACTCTGCCGTGAGGCGCTATAGCAACCACGACCCTTTCCATTAAAAATGTGCCCTCCAGCCTCGCAGAACGCCTGCGTCGCCGAGCCGCGCGCCATCATCGGTCCTTACAAGGTGAACTGATGGCGATTTTGGAACATCGCTCGCCGCTCAGGAGCCTCTGCCCCCCAAAGCCACTTTAGAGCAAATTCGCAAGCTGGGCCTGCGGACCCCGGCAGAAGCGGTCTCGATGGTCCGCCGTGACCGGAATGCCCGTTAAAGTCGTCGATGCGTCTGCATTGGCGGCGCTTCTTTTCGGCGAACCTGAGTTTGGGGTCAGGTCTTGCAATCACGCACCCCTCAGGACGTTCAAAAAGGCCGCATTTTCAGAGGGAACATGATCAGAACAGTTTCAAGTTCCTCCAGCGTGTCAGGGCTCAGGGCAGGGATCAGGAGCCCTTGCAAGAGGGCATTCACGATTTTGGCGGGAGGGCCAGAAGAGGAAATCAGACCGGAGACGATGATGTTGGTATCAACGATGACTCGCACGTTTTCGCTGCACCGCCGCTACTTCGCGCGCCATTGCTGATTGTTTCAGCATGCCCCCGCAACCAGTGCGACTAACTCTATGCCAGGCCTACTTAACTTGCAACCGCCAGGCCTCTGTTCTTCTGCAAGAGGGAGACTTGCTTGTCTTTGCTGCGCATATTGTCTTTGGCGTCTTTCTCCCATGGCGGCCAAGCATTCCGCGTTCAGCATTCATCGTTCAGCATTGCCTTATTGAAAGCTCCCCACCGCCGCGTCCTGCTGGTCGTAGGTCGGAAAGATCGCCGAGAAGCCGGCGATGTCGAACACTTCCCGGATATGGGCCTTCAATGACGAGAGCACGATGCGCCCGTTCAACCCCTTGAGTTTTTTGGCCGCCATCAAGAGCACGCGCAAGCCGGCGCTGCTGATATAGTCCAGGTGCATGAAGTCCAGGACGAAGCTGCGGCTGCCCGCGTCGATCAAGCTCACCAGCCGTTCTTCCAGCCTGCCGGCGGTGCCGGCGTCCAGCCGCCCCGTCAGCACCAGCAGCACCACCGATCCCTTTTTCTGCTCCGTAATCTCCATCAGGCGCCTCCCTCGCATGCACGTGATTCTTGAGCCGGTTACACCGGCAGTTTCTTTTTCATCACCAACAGATTCTTCCCCTGCTCCCGCCGATACTCGACCCCGTCCATCAGCGTCCGCAGGAAGTGGACGCCCAGCCCGCCGATCGGCCGGTCCTCCAGCGACTGGGTCAGGTCCGGCGGCGGCGCATCCAGCGGATTGAAGGGCTTGCCGTCATCCTCCACTTCCGCCGCCAATTCTCCCGTTCCGAGAGACAGGCGCAGCGTGATCTGGTGATCGGCCTGGTCGTCATAGGCATAGGAGATCACGTTGGTGACCACCTCGTCCACGCAGAGGGCCAGCGCCTGCACGACTTTGCCCGGCAGACGGTGGGCCTCCCCGAAGGACTCCACCGCCTCGCCCACCCGCTCCAGCTCGGAGAGGCGGTTGCGCAGCCTGACCTCGATCGTCTGGCTCATGCCGGTCCTATCCCTTCGGCTGTTGCGGTTGTTGCAGATACCGTATCGCCAGCATCGTGATGTCGTCCGCCTGCGGCTCGCCTGCCGCGTAACTGCGCACCTCCGCCACCGTATCGCGCACGATCTCCGAGGGCATGCCGTTCTGGATGCGGCGCAGCAGCCGCTCCAGCCGTTCGACCGAGAACAGGTTGCCGGCCGCGTCCATCGCCTCGGTCACCCCGTCCGTGTAGAGGAGCAAGCCGTCCCCCGGTTGCATCCTGGCCCGCTTCACCGGATAGGCGCAGTCCTCCATCACTCCCAAAGCCATGCCGCCCGGATTTTCGAGTACCGTGATGCCGCCCCGGCTGGACAGGACATACGGCAGGTTATGCCCCGCATTGCCGTACTCCAGCGAACCGATCCTGGTGTCCAGGATGGCGTAGAAGACCGTCACGAACATGGAGGCTTCGTTGTCGGGACAGAGGAGATTGTTGACCTGCCGCAGACAGTCGCCGGGCGAGCCTCCCTGCATTGCGGTGGCCTTGAGCATGGTCCGGCTGACGGCCATGAAGATGGCCGCCGGCACGCCCTTGCCGGAGACGTCCGCGATGACCAAGCCGACCCGGTCCTGGCCCAGGAGAAAAAAGTCGTAAAAGTCCCCGCCCATCTCGCGCGCGGGGATGGATTCGGCGTAGAGATCGAAATCGGCCCGGTGGGGAAAGGCGGGGAAGGTGCGCGGCAGGATGGACTTCTGAATGTCGCTGGCGATCCGCAGCTCGCTGCCGATCCGTTCCTTCTCCTCCATCGTCCGGCGGAGTTCATCAGTCCGCTCGACCACGCGTTGTTCCAGCAGTTGGTTGGCGTCCCGCAGCTCCTTTTGCTGGGAACCGATGACCGATTTCATCTGCTCGAAGGCCGTGGTGATATGGACCACCTCATCTCCGGCCGGCTGCGCGACATGCCCCGAAAGACAGGACCGCTCGCCGACGAAATTTTCCATGTCGTGCGACAGATGCGCCAGCGGCCGAGTCACGGTCCTGCGGCTGCCGAAGGCCACGATGGCCAGGGTCAGCAGGCACATGCCGGCCCCTCCCGCGAGGGTCAGGACCAGGTCCAGTCGGCTCTTTTTCACATACTGGTCCATGGGCATGACGATCTCCAGCCCGCCCATCAGGTCGTTCAGCTTGAAGTCGTGCCTGGGGCTCTGTGGATGGCCGTTGTGGCAGGTCACGCAGGACTGGGCCGAGGCCAGGTCGGCCGTGAGCACTCGCATCACCGTCCGGCCCTCGGCCGTGTCGATGCGGATGAACTGTTCGGTTGGACGCTGGGCCAGGTAGGCGAAGGCGTCTTGCTGGAATTGATCCTTGAGCCCCTTCTCCTTATTGATGGGCCAAGGGCTGATCAGGTTAGCCGTAAACCCGTTCTTGATTGAGGCCGTAATCGCCGACGCTTCACGCACGAAGGTGGCCGGGAGCGGAAACCGCCCGTGCACCTCCCGGTAATCCTGGCCGATGGTGCCGCCCAGCTCTTTGACGCGCGGCACCACGACCGAGACGTAGTATTGCCGGTCGGCCATAATCTGGTGCGCCAGGCTCTTGGCCCGATGCGCCAGCTGCTCTTTGAGGATCGCGTTGTTCCGCGCATGCTCGGCATAGGCGGCCAGCAGGGAGAGGATCGCGATCAGGGGCACGGTCAGCACGATCAGCTTCGTCCCCACGCTCCAGTCAGCGTTGAGCCAGAGGCGGGAAAAGAAGGAATGGCCGCCGCGCCCCCGATCCGGTGACCGCGTCATTGCTGGCCTCGTGCGCTTTGGATCGGCCCCGGCGGCCCCATCCAGCAGGTCCCGCAGATGAACTCGCTGGCCCCAGCCTCCGGCCCGTCGTCCCAGCCGCCGCTCAATTGTAGCAGGCCCAGAAGTCGCTCCGACTCGAAGAGCGATCCGACAGCCTCCTGCAGTGCCACCCGCTCGGTCCGTAGCGGACAGAACGAGATGACCGCTGCATGGAGCCACCCGCAAGGCCAGGCCTGACGGCCGAGGGGCTGCACCAACCCCTCCAGCAACGGCCAGTCTTCACGCGCCGCAATGCCGGCAGCCAGCACCGGGCTGCGCGGAAAGCGGCAAGAGGCCTTGCCTGCCTCACGCCAGGCGCCGGCCCAGCCCGAAGGCGAACGGGTCAGCGCCGTTCCGACGACAAGGCCGGTCTCGGCGAGCACCATGATCCCGGCCGCACCGCTGTGCGTGAGACCCAGGCAGGATTTGGCCAGCCGGTCGGCCCCGTGAGCATCCAGCCGTCCGGCGACCGTGACATGGACCTGCCCGCCGGCCCGTCTTGTCGAAACCTCCATGCGTTCACCTTCGCGTCGGCCGAGTAGGGGTCAGGCGCTGCGTCCGGGCGTCGACGCGCCCATCCGCAGGGGGACAGCTTATACCAACGGCCCTTGCGAAGCAAAAACCGCCGGGACGGGAGCGGGCGGTCGGCTGGCGCCGACGGCCCGCGCACGAGGCTCAGGCGCGCAAGCGGCCATACCTGGCTCGGGCTTGCGCCAACTCGCGGAGATGGCGTCTGAGGAGGGGGCCATACCGAGACCGCATGACGGAGGCCCGATGCCGCGCGATGCGGCGCGCGATCTTCGCGACCTCGGCGGCAAGGGCTCGGACCAAGGCGACGCCGGAGGGACTCAGCCATCCCATTTGTTCCGCCGCCCAGATCAAGTCCCGTACAGCATACCGGACCGACGCGACCTCTTCCAGACAGCGGAAACGAGCGCGCAGGATGTCCCGCTCGGTCAGCCCGAAGGCCCGCAAGGTCGCCGGCGATACGTCTTTCTCGGCCCAGGCAGAAAGCCGCTCGAAGAGCATCGCGCCCATGGTAAAGGTAAAGGTCGCGTGGAGGATGCCGTGCAAGGGACGGAGGCTGCGCCGCCAGGGCGAATAGAAGACCTCCTGGTTGTGATCGCCCCGCCGCATCTCGAATTTCCGCAGCAACAGGTTCAGATGATGGTGGCTGTTCTCATGGATGAGGTCGTCGATCAAATCGAGCTGGTCCCGGTCGAAACAGTTGATGAAGGAGAGGCCGGGCCGGTGCCGGTAGCTGAAACTCACCACGCCCCACGCCTTGAGCGGGACAATATGCGTCGTCAGCCGCACGAGCCGCTGGGCCCCCTCCGGCCAGGCCGCTTCGATCACATCCCAGGCTCGATTGATCCGATCGGCCAGCCCTTCGGGAGGGACAGTCAGGCGCGCCGGCGTGAGGTCCTTGCCGTAGATCAGGACTGGACCCAGGGTCAATCCGGGCCGCAGCACGTGAGGCGGCGCGAACGTCCAGCCGCCCGCCGGCTGCCGGTTCTCACCCCACAGGGGCGCCGCAGTCTTGCCCCTGCCCAACCAGATTCCTTGCGGCGTGATCCGGAAGCTGGCTCCGGCTCCCTTCCCGGCAAGCCTCCCCCGTAAAGACGCAGGAGGGTCGAGAGAGGCTCCCTCCAGGCCCACATAGACCCGCCCCGGAAATTCCGCCCGCTCGAAGCTGCCCTGTAAGTCGCACGGCACCATCCCGAGCGGCCGTTTCACCGCGCTCGTGCTGCGAGCCGGCCAGAGACAAGGCAGTCCGGGCACCAGGAACAGAGACTCCTGGACAACCTGCCTCGCCAGACGCGTACAGAGTCGCTCCAGCCGGCTGGCCAACCCGGCCGCGCGCGGCACGCCGGAGGGGAACAGCTCCTCGCGATAGCCGTGCTCGAAAAATTTCTCCTGGCACTCGAGAGCGAACTGCTCCACGAATGCCCGGCGATCCCGCTCCTGTTCGAATTGCCGCTGCAGATCGATGAAGTAGAGCAGATCGTTGAGCTCTTCGATCCATCCCACGACCTTCCAGGTTGAAAAATCCTCCCGCCCCAATCGGCGCCCGACAAACCGGATATAGTCCGGCGGCAACGGCAACGTCCGGGCCCGGCGGCGATCGTGATGCGCCAGATCGTCGCAGAGCTCGAACAGCAACTGCCGCATGCCGGTTTGCAGCTCGCCGACCAGAGCGGCGAGATAGGCTGCGTCAAACCATTTCATCTGTGCTACCATGCACCCCTTCTTGGAATGGGAGAATGATGAACCGGCGCCTGCCCCTCGCCCTCCTGCTGCTGTGCTTCTTCCGGTCCTCACCGGCCGCCGCGACGGACCCGCCTTGCGACAAGTATCCGCAATCCCAACAGCCCCGCTGTGAGAAGCTCTGGAAGCAACTGAACCAGGAATCGGTGGCGGACATCTCCCGGTTCGGGCTGGATCAGCTCAAGCGTCGGCAGGAAGGCAATATCTCCCCGGAGCAGCACCTCAAAGAAAACATGGAATTCATCAAACAGTCCACGGACAAGCGGCTGAAGCTGCTCGCGGAACGGATGGCGCAGGACCAGGATACCCGTCAACAGCCGGCGGAAAATCCGCTACAGCGATAGCTCGTTCGATTCCGGCGTGAGCTGCCCCACCGACTCCAGCAAATCCCGCCCGACCAGAATCGGCGCCTTGAAATGGATCGCCAGGGCAATGGCATCCGAGGAGCGGCTGTCGAAGACCTTGGAGCCGCCCGGCATCGCCACCGCCAACGCCCCGTAGTAGGTCACGCCGTTGAGCGTGATCACCGCCTGCGTCACCTTGCCCCCGAAGGACGTCAGGATCGTATGCATCAGGTCGTGGGACAGGGGCCTGGTGAACTTCTCGCCGGATACGGCCCCATGGATAGACCCGGCCACCGTCGGGTCCACGAAGATGGGCACGATCCGGTTTTCCGCCTTCAACAGCACGACCGGCCCCCGTTCCGTCAGGCGCACCGTCACATCCCTGATTGGCACCAGCTCGGGCTTCGCCTCGCCGGTTGCGCCGGCCAATGAACCGGACAACAGCGAGCCCCATCCGACGACAATCCATAACCAGACCCATCCACGGAGTTGTTTCATGGCCGCCCCCTTGAGAACGGAAGGAGGAGCGAAGAAGGTAGCCTGCCGCTGCTTTCTGTTTCCTGCCTACCGGCGGTTAGGCTCTGATAAACGCGTTCGAGTCCTTCTCGATCCCGATCCGAGTTTCCAGCCCGTGCCCGGTGATCACGCGGGTCTCCTCCTCCAGCGTGTAGAGCCGCTCGCGGATGGACTGTTCGATCGCGGCATAATCGCCGCCCCAGAGATCAGTCCGCCCGATGCCGCCACGGAACAGGGTATCGCCGGCCAGCACCAACTGTTCCTGCCCGAAATGGAAGCACATGGAGCCGGGCGTGTGCCCCGGCGTATGGAGCGCCACGCCCTCGATCCCGCCCAGCAGGAGCTTTTCTTCGTCCTTGATCCAGTAGTCGGGCAAGGGCACCGGCCGGTAGGGCACGCCGAACAGGCGGCATTGCGTCTCCAAGAGTTCCCACAAGGACAGGTCGTCCTGGTGCAGGCACAAGGCCGCGCCCGTCGCCTGTTTCATCTCGCCGGAGGCGAGGAAGTGATCGAAATGCGCATGGGTATGCAGAATGCTGCCCACCGTCAATCCCAGGGCTTCCACCATCCGGAGAATCTGCTCGGGAGCGCCCCCCGGGTCCACGACGATCGCCTGCTTGGTAACCGGATCGCCTAGGATCGAGCAGTTGCAGCCCAACGGGGGAACGGAAAAGGTTTTCACGATCAGTGAATCAGGCATCTCCCCCTCTTGCTTCCCGCGCCGCACGCGTCACGCATGACGTGCTGCCCGCCCCATGCTAGCCCCGCCGGACCGCTTTCGCAAGCGTCGCCAGCCCGGCGCGCGAATCAGCCGGTTCAATTTACGTCTCCCTCCCCCGCAGACATACTGGGCGCCCATGGCGCAACCGGCTTCGGCTCCTTCGCTCCCTTCTTCGATCCCCTCCTGGTGGCACAGTTTCAAAGCCCGTCTCCTCCTGGGGACGCTGCTGATCCGGCTGCTGACTGATGGCGCCCTTTGCCATCGTAGGCTTACTTCTGCGCTGAGGCCGTTTCAACATCCTGCCAATCCCGCCTTACTCGGGCCTGGCCACCCAGAGCACTTCCGTGTCGAGAAACTCCCAGCTTCGCCCGCGCCCCTCCAGGAGCATGAGGAGTCCGCTGCCGCTGCCGTCCCGGCGATTGTCTTCCACGTAGACCAAGGCCCGATCCAGACGCAACGTGAACCCCACGCGCGAGAACGTGAGGATACCGATGGTGGGAGGAGCTTCCTGGATCCATTCAAGGAAGGAGGCGGGGATCGGCGCCAGCGACACTTCCGGCTCCTCGGCCCCGTCTCCGGATACGAACCGGTACGGCACGGCGAACGTGAACTTGTCCTCCAAGCGGGCCGGCTTGCTGTTCTTCAGAATAAAGTCCGTGACCATCTCCGATTCCAGGCCCCCCTCGAACGGCCGCCGATCACGAAAATAGGCCTGGCCGGGAATGTCCTGCTCGCCCGGTCCCAGCCTAGTCGTCGTCAGCCGCCCGATGAGCACCCGCTCGGTCTGGGACGTCAGAAACTTGGCATTGATGACGCGATCGTAGACGGGATAGTCCGATGACGGAGCCGGCTCCGGCCTGGGGCCTGGCCGGTCCTCGGCCAGGCCCAGGCCGGAGAGAGACGACAGGCACAGCACCGTCACCAGACTGAATATTCGAGCCGCTTGCAGAGGGAGCATCGCGGCAAGATAGCCGACCGGCCACCCCTGGTCAAACCGTTCTGTTCGGCGCCGTTTGCCTTCTCGGACCAATCCCCCTAGAATCCCCGCAAGCATCGTGAGCACCTTCTTTCCCAAACTCAAAGCGGTCCTGGTCGTTGTGCTCGCGGTCGGCTGGATCATGGCCTGCTGGATGCCGCAACCCTCCCTCGCCCAGCCGGTCAACCAAAAACAACTGGAGCCGCGCCTTGCAGCCATCGCCGCCCTGGCAAGCCCCTCTCCCATGGTCTCCATTCCCGCCGGCTGGTTTCTCATGGGAAGCGTCCGCAAGGACGATGACCCCTACGGCATGGACACCCAGTTCGACGATACGGAGCTGCCGCAAAAGCGCATCTGGCTGGACGCCTATGCCATAGATCGCGACGAGGTCAGCCTGGGGGAATATTTGGCCTTCCTACGCCGGCAGAAGCGCGAACCGCCGGAGGAACTCAAACACCTCATCTGGCATGTCATCACCGTGCATGCCATGCCCGACCCGGTCCTCACCCGTTGGCCGGCGCTCTACCTGACCTGGAGCGACGCCTCGGACTTTTGCCGGGCCAGGAACAAGCGCTTGCCGACGGAGGCCGAGTGGGAAAAGGCGGCGCGAGGCACCGACGGGGGGCTCTTTCCCTGGGGACATGCCACACCCGATCCTGAGCTGGCGATGTTCGGGAAATACCATGCCCATGAGATTCCACTGGTCGCGGCCGTGGACAGCGGGGAAGAAGGCCAGAGCCCCTACGGCTTACGCCACATGGCCGGCAACGTGGCCGAGTGGGTGCGGGACTGGTTCGGGTTCGACTACTATTCGGTGACCCCCGAGCGCAACCCGCCCGGGCCCTCGAGCGGTCGCTACCGGGGGGTGAGAGGCGGGTCGTGGAAGAGCAAACCCACGATGTTGCGAACCGCCACCCGCAGCGGCGCCCCGCCCGACCAGCGCAGCCCGACGATCGGCTTCCGCTGCGCCAAGTCGCCCTCCTGAAGCAACCCGGCAACGGCTCGGCGTTGCACTCTGCATTGAAGACTGCTCAAAGCGGTTTTCCAGCGAGGCCGCGGCGAGTCCGAGTGCCGTTCGTCGGCCGCCTATTGATGCTACATTCTGGAGGGAAATTACGCGGCGGCAGACTTTGCAGATTTGCCCGCCTGGAGATACTGATCCACCGCGGCGGCCATCTTGCGGCCCTCGGCGATGGCCCAGACGATCAATGAAGCGCCCCGCCGCACATCTCCGCCGGCGAAGACTCCTGCCACATTCGTCATGTAGTTTTGATCGGTTGCCGCATTGCCCCGCGCATCGTACTTGACGCCCAGACCGTCGAGGAGTCCGTTCTTGACCGGGCCGGTGAAGCCCATGGCCAGCAGGACCAAATCCGCGTTGATCTCGAACTCCGAACCGGGGGCCGGGACGAACTTCCCGTTCTCGAAGGAGACTCGTTGCGCGTAGAGCTTCGTTACGTGACCGTTGTGGCCGGTGAACTTGGTGGTTGAGATGCTCCACTGACGGTCGCACCCTTCCTCGTGGGCATGGGAAGTGCGGAGCTGCATCGGCCACAAGGGCCAGGGGGTCGAGCCGGCCCGCTTGGGCGGGGGCTCGGACAACAACTCGAATTGGTGCGCCTCGGCGCAGCCCTGTCGGTGCGCGGTGCCCAGACAGTCCGAGCCCGTGTCGCCGCCGCCGATGATCACGACGCGTTTTCCCTTGGCCGTGATGGTCTCCGCCGTGATCGTATCGCCCGCGTTGCGCTTGTTCTGCTGGGTGAGGTAGTCCATCGCCAGATGGATGCCCGTCAACTCCCGTCCCGGCACGGGCAGCTCGCGGGGCTGCTCGGCGCCCATCGCTAGGCCGACGGCATCGAACCGGCGGCGCAACTCCTCGCCGCTGATGTCCGTACCGATATAGACGCCGGTTGTGAACTCAACCCCTTCAGCTTTCATTTGATCCAGCCGCCGGTCCAGCACCCACTTCTCCATCTTGAAGTCCGGAATCCCGTAGCGCAGGAGCCCGCCGATGCGATCCGCCTTCTCGAACAGGGTAACCTTGTGTCCGGCGCGGGCCAGCTGCTGCGCGGCCGCGAGACCGGCTGGCCCCGAGCCCACAATGGCCACCGTTTTCCCCGTGGACAAAGTCGGCAGGATGGGCTGGACCCAGCCTTCATCGAAGCCCTTGTCGATGATGTTCCACTCAACGATGCGGATCGAGACCGGGTCTTCGTTGATGCCGAGCACGCAGGCCGACTCACAGGGAGCCGGGCAGAGCCGCCCCGTGAACTCCGGGACATTGTTGGTCATATGGAGCGCCTTGAGCGCATCCCTCCACCGCCCCCGGTGGACCAGGTCGTTCCACTCGGGAATCAGGTTCACGACCGGACAGCCGTTGGTGCTCTGGCAGAAGGGCACACCGCAGTCCATGCAGCGGGCGCCCTGTGCCTTGAGCTTGTCCTCCGGCATCGGTTCGTACAGTTCTTTCCAGTCCTGGATGCGGAGTTCGACCGGCCGGCGCTGGGGGCCCTCCCGGGCATATTTCATGAAACCTTTTGGGTCAGCCATCTTCCTCAACCAAAATTTTGAATTGTGAATTCTAAATTGTTCGGCAATTCAAAATTCTCAATTCACAATTCATAATTGTTTTATCTCGTCACCATTTCTTTGTGCGCCTTGTCCTTCGCCGCCGCCGCCTTACGCTCCGCCAGCACCCGTTTGTAATCGCTCGGCATGATCTTCACGAACTTCGGCAGCATCGTCTGCCAGCCGTCCAGCACCAGCTTGGCCTTGCGGCTGCCCGTGTACTTCAGATGCGCTTCCAGCAT
>SYGV01000031.1 GCA_005799365.1 Nitrospiraceae bacterium | reverse complement strand
GACCACATGGCGGCTATGGACGATTTCGTGCCGGACGTAGATCGGCGCCCCATAGGTTTTGAGCGACAGCTCCACGATATCGATCGCCCGGTCCACTCCGGCGCAGAAGCCCCGGGGATTCGCCAGATATATCTTCATGTCGTATGCGCTCCCAGCCTTCAGCTATCAGCCCTCAGCTCAGAAACAGGTCTCACCTTACGGCAGAAGAGGCCCCGGCGTCAACAGATTTGCCCCCGGCGCCCCCCTCTCGCGCCGCTTCATCGGCTTGTCACCACTGCCTTCTCTGTAGCAAAAGCCTTGGCTGGAGCGGATGCGCACCGAGGTGGCGGCATCGCCACCCCCGCCCTCTCCTGCTTTCCTCTGCCCCCGTGTCAGGGGCCTCGGAGGGACCGTCCCCTTCCAAGCTGAGGTCTTGTCCCCCGCTCACCTTACCCCCTCCCTGCCCCCTCCCTGCCCTTGACACCTTCCCCCCGTCCCTTTAGGCTGTTTTCTCGATGACATCGTCGGCCGGCAAAAAAGTGCTGATCGTCGAGGACGAACAGGACATCCAGTCTCTCGTCCGCCTTTACCTGGAGAAAGAGGGCTACCGGACCTGCATGGCCATGACGGGGCCGGACGGGCTCAAACTCGTCAAGACCGAACATCCCGACCTGGTCATCCTAGACCTGATGCTGGCCGGGATGGACGGGCTGGAGGTCTGCAAACGGATCCGGGCCGATCCGGACACGACCCTCCTGCCGGTCATCATGCTCACCGCCAAAGCCGAAGAATCGGACGTGGTCGTCGGGCTCGAACTTGGCGCGGACGATTACATCACCAAACCGTTCAGCCCCAAAGCGCTGGTGGCCCACGTGAAAGCCCTGTTCCGCAGGCTGGAGCGTAAACCGGACGACTCGCCGCGCCTCCAATACGGAGCCCTGGTCATGGATCTCGCGCGTCATGAGGTCGCGGTCGCCGACCGGGACATTCCGCTCACAGCGAAGGAGTTCGGGCTGCTCGAGCACCTGCTCCGCCACCCGGGGCGAGTCTTGACCCGCGACGTGCTGCTGAACGCCGTCTGGGGGTATGACTATTACGGCACGACGCGCACGGTGGACGTGCATGTCCGGCGGCTCAAGCAGAAGCTCCCCCTGCTCGACGAGGCGATCGTATCGGTCAAGTCGCTGGGGTACAAACTCAAAGAACGTGACGCCTAACCCATGAGAGGTTTTCAGCCGTCCGCTTGCAGCTGTTCGCTGAGTGCTGATAGCTGAAGGCTTCATCGCCATGTCGTTTTCAATCCGGTGGAAAGTCACGCTCGGCACATTGCTCGCCGTTATGTTGGGGCTGGTGGTGGCGGGAGGCTTGGCGTTTCGCTCCATCGAACAACTGGAGCTGGCCCGCGCGGAAGAGGCGCTGGCCGCCCGCACCGGCCTCGCCGCGCTTGCCCTGCAACCCCTCCTGGCCCCTTCTCCACCTCCGTCGGATCGCCTGCAAATCCAAGCGCGTGAACTCGGGATCCAAGCCAACGCCAGAGTGACGGTGATCGACCGGGACGGCCTAGTTCTCGCGGACAGCGCCCTGTCGGATGACGCGCTCCCGACGCTCGCCAACCACCGGATGCGCCCGGAAGTCGCCAGCGCGCTGGCCACCGGACGCGGCACGGACATCCGGCAAAGCGACACCACCGGTCAGCGATTGTTTTACCTGGCCATGCGGGTCGCCCCCCCCGGCGCCCACGCCATCAGCATCGTGCGGCTCGCCATGCCCTTGACGACCCTGGAAAGCCGGATTCGTGATTTGCAGCAGGCCCTGGGCATTGCATTCGGTGTGGCGTTCGCCGTCTCCATACTCCTGAGCTTCTTCATCGCCCGGGGATTGACGAAACCCCTGTCGGAGATCGCGGTGGTCGCCCGCCAGCTGGCCGGTGGCTCCTTCGAGCGGCGCATCCCGGCCGCATCGAACGACGAGGTGGGCGTCCTCGCGACGACGCTCAACCAGATGGCGGACCAACTCGACCACGACATCACCGCCCTACGGCGGCTGGAAACGGTTCGCAAAGACTTCGTCGCGAACGTCTCGCATGAACTGCGCACGCCGCTCACCTCCATCAAGGGCTACGTCGAAGCCCTGTTGGACGGGGCGAAAGACCATCCGGAAGAAGCGACGCGATTCCTGCAGATCATTCTCAAGCAAAGCGACCGGCTGAATCTGATCCTGGAAGACCTACTGCAACTCTCCCAGATCGAGTCCGGCCGCGTCCAATTCAGGCAAGAGCCTGTCGGGTTGCGCAATGTGGTCGAGCGGACCCTGGCCTCCGTCAAGCCGCTGGCCGAGAAAAAGAGGCACACGTTATCCGTGGCCATCCCACCGGACCTGCCTCCGGTATCAGGCGACGAAGACCGGCTGGTCCAAGTCCTCACCAACCTGCTCGACAACGCCGTGAAGTACACGCCGGAGGGCGGCGCGATTCACGTAACGGCGCGGCCCGTCCGCGAGGACGAGACGATCGAACTGACCGTGAGCGACACGGGGTTCGGCATCCCCGCTGCGGATCGCCCGCGCGTGTTCGAACGGTTTTATCGGGTAGACAAGGCCCGATCCCGCGAAATGGGGGGGACCGGCTTGGGCTTGGCGATCGTCAAGCACATCGTCGAAGGGCACGGCGGCCAGGTGTGGGTGGAAGGGAACGACCCGATCGGCAGCCGGTTCATCATCCGCGTGCCGGCGCCGAAGGATCCGCGGGGCGCCGTTCAGCCCAGCCGCGACACGACGGCGTAGATCGCCGCCGCCATCAGGGCGGCCCCCGGGAGCGTAAAGACCCAGGCGTAGAGAATGCGTGCGGTCACCCCCCACCGGACGGCGGACAGCCGCTTGACCACCCCGACCCCCATCACGGAAGACGTGATCGTGTGCGTCGTGCTGACCGGCAGGCCGATGTGCGCGGTCACCAGCAGGACCGTGGCCGCCGACGTTTCCGCGGCGAACCCGTGGACCGGCTCCAGCGTCAGAATGCGCATGCCGAGCGTCCGGACGATTTTCCATCCCCCGACGGCGGTGCCCAGCCCCATCGCCAACGCACAGGCCACGATCACCCAGGTCGGCACCTCGGCGGTCGGAATTTGCCCGGCCGACAGGAGCGCGAGCGTGATGATGCCCATGGCCTTCTGCGCATCGTTGGCGCCGTGGCTGAACGCCATGAAGCCGGCCGACACCATTTGCAGACGGCTGAACAGCCGGGTGGCGAAATTGCGCGGAGTCCGGAAGAACAGCCGGCTGATCACGACCATGATGACCAGTCCGGTCAGGAACCCGAAGAACGGGGACAGGACCATCGCCTCCATGACCGACCGCAAGCCGGCCAGCTTGACCACCGACCAGCCGCCGTGCAGCAGCGCGGCCCCGACCAGCCCGCCGATCAAGGCATGGGAGGAACTGGTCGGCAAGCCCAGCAGCAGCGTGAAGAGATTCCACACGATCGCGCCCCCCAGCGCGGAGGCCACCATCGCTTGCGTGACGGCGGACGGATCCACGATCCCGGACCCGACCATCTTGGCCACGGCCGTGGACATGAAGGCGCCGGCCACGTTCAGCGCGCCCGCCATCAACACCGCGGTGAGCGGGCTCAACACCCTGGTGGAAACCACGGTCGCGATCGCGTTGGCGCTGTCGTGCCAGCCGTTCGAGAAGTCGAACAACAGCGCCAGCACCACCACCAGCAGCAACATACCGTTGAGATCGAACATGCGCACACCCTGTAAGCGGCTATCAGCCGTCAGCTCTCAGCTTCGGAGGATCGCCGAGGAAAAGAGCGTTGGAGCGGTTGTATATCCGGAGGCTGACAGCTGATCGCTGACAGCCATCGTTCGTCAGACGTGCTTGAGCGCGATGCGTTCAAGGATGTTGGCCACATCTTCGCAGCGATCCGTTCCCTCTTCAAAATTCTCGTAGATCTCTTTCCACTTGATCACCGCGATCGGGTCCCGCTCCTGTTCGAACAGCGAGGAAATGGCGTCCCGCGTGATCCGGTCCGCTTCGTTTTCCAGGCTGTTCACCTCCACGCAACATTCGTTCAGATCCGCATGGGATTGTCCCAGGCGATCGATGCCCGCCCCCACCGCCACCGCCGCCTGGTGGAGGATGCCGGCCAGCTTGACCGCGGTGTCGGTGGG